>DATNAF010000089.1:0-13223 GCA_035572845.1 Terriglobales bacterium | reverse complement strand
TTTGGTTTGCTTGCCGCGGAAAGACAACTGCAAGAGAGCGTCGGCTGCGGCGGTTCCGATGTCGCGGCTGGCGATCATGGGAATTTTGAGATCGGGCCGAAGCGGACCGGCGCTGGATCCCATCATGCGAATGATAGCGGCTTGCGCGAGCGTGTTTTCCATGAAATAGGCGGCGCGCAGAAAGAGTACGTTCGCACTGGTGATCCGGTCGAGTTTTTGCTCGAAGTTGTGAAGAGCGATCACCGGGCCTGTCCCGCTCGATTTGTCGGCGCCGATGCTGCTGAGCACTACAACATTCTTAATGCCCGCGCTTTTCACCGCGGCTGCAATGTTGTCGGTGACACGTTCCTGATGACCCAGGGGATCTCTGCTCGCAGGATTGGACGGAATCATGACGTAGGCGGAATCAGCCTTCTGGAAGGCTTTGTTGAGGGCGGAAATGTCGGTGAGGTCGCCGATAAGTACTTCCGCACCTTGCGCTGCGAATGGCTGCAGATGGGTCGCATTTCTTCCGACGACGCGGACTTTCTTGCCTTTGGCAAGAAGACTGTTTGCCACGATGTGTCCGGTATTGCCGCTTGCTCCGAGAACAACGTACATAATTGACCTCCGATAAATTTGGGCTGAACAAATTGGCGTCAGTAGCCTTTTCTTTTGATCTGCGAACGGATTTTCGCGAGCCCACGTGCCGTACTTGTCTGTGGCTCGCAGGCCCGGTCGCGTTTGCTTCAACTACGTCAGGCAGTTTTTCCTATCACTTCGACCTTTCTTTCCGCATGGTGGGCGGGCTGGTAGGAGCCGGGAACGGTTCTTAATGCGATGTTGAGGCGGTTCCAGGAGTTGATATTTGCGACGGCAAGGGTCAGGTCGGCGACATCTTTTTCGCTGAAATATTTGCGAACTTCTTCGTAAATCTCGTCAGGAACGCGAGTGTCGGCAACACGAGTTACAGACTCTGCCCAGGCCAGGGCGGCGCGTTCGGGCTCGGTGTAATACGGCGATTCGCGCCAGGCATCGAGTCCATAGAGGCGCTGTTCGCTCTCGCCGATGGCGCGCAGGTCTTTCCAGTGCATGTCGATGCAATAAGCGCAGCCATTGATCTGAGAGACTCGTAGCCTTATGAGATCGAGGAGGGCAGGTTTAAGTTCGGTTTGATGAAGGTAGGCTTCGACTCCTAGCATGGCTTTGACTACGCCGGGAGCGACAGTGGCGTCAATGCGTGGTTTCATACGTCCTCCTGTGAGTGGTTTTAATTGTTTGGATTTCGAAGGGGTGGGGAGAGACTTAGGAAATTTACGACAGAAATTCACAGGTTAGCCGCGACAGGTGGGTGTTCGGCATTCACTCTGGTGCAGTCGTCTGTGGTTCCCGCCTTTCGCAAACACCGCGAAAGATGGGGCACCCACGGTAATGTGGGTACAAGGTCTTCCATAAGAATGATTGATGCACTCGATCACGCATTTTGATTGGCGCGGTTGCTTGGCTGCGGATAATCTATCGGGTCGCGTAAATCGGCCTGCTGCGGCTACCCATAAAAAGGAGACACATTGTCCAACGAACTGAGGAACTTTCTCGCGCTGTCGTATGACGAACTGGAAGACTTGAATCTGGAGGCGAAAGAGCAGCGCAAGAACCGCATTCCCGCTGAGAACATTCGGGAACAGCGGATCAGATATTTGACCGACGAAAAGCGGATTAAAGCCGTGACCGTGCTGTTCAGCGACCTTGAAGGCCGGCTGCACATGCTCGACTATGACAAGAAATTTCTGATCAAGAGCTGGGACAACCTGACGTTTGACGGGTCCTCTATTCGTGGATTCACGGCGCAGAAGGAAAGCGATTTGCGGCTGGGCGTGGACTGGGCGGCGTTTTACTGGGCGCCGGCAGATTTTTTTGGGCCTGGCAAGGTGATGGTCTTCGGCGAGGTCATTGAGAAGCAGGGTGGATCGTATGCGGCCGACATTCGCGGCGTGCTGAAGGCCTACGCTGAGAAATTGAATGCCGATGAAGGTTACACGCTGAATGCGGCCAATGAAATTGAAGGATTTTTGTTTAAGGGCACCGACGCGGAGAGACATTATTCAGAGACAGGAAAGTTCGAGTATGTGAATACCGGCGGCTATTATCACTCGCTGCCCGGCGATCCGCTGCGTAACTTTATTGACTTGTCGGCGGAAGTGCAGCGCGCGATGGGATTCCAGAATGAGAAAGATCATCCGGAAGTCGCGCCCTCACAGTTCGAAATCAATTACGGATACGGAGAAGTGGTGGCCGCGGCCGATCAGATCCAGCTTTACAAACTGATCTGCCGAGAGGTTGCGACCAAGCTGGGGATGACGGCGTCGTTCCTGCCGAAGCCGGTGGTGGGGGTGAACGGTAGTGGAATGCACACCAATGTTTCCATCAGCAAAGGCGGCAAGAATCTTTTCTGGGATGCAAGGGGTGAGGAAAAGCTGAGCAAACTGGGATGGTCGTTTGTGGACAGGATATTGACCCATGGGAACGACATTTGCCTGCTGCTCAATGCGAGTGTGAATGCGTATAGGAGACTCGATCCGCACTTTGAGGCGCCGAACCAGATCAAGGCATCGGCGGTGGACCGCGGTTCAATGGTGCGAATCCCGATCGGCAACGACAAGAGCATGCGCGTGGAAGTGAGGTCGGTGAGTCCGGACGCGAATCCGTATATGGTGCTGTACTCGATTTTCAAAAGCGGGCTGGACGGCGCAACTTCGAAGATCAAGAATTTGCGCCAGGCGGAACGCTATTTGCCGGACAATATTTATACGGCGCTTGAGGATTTCAAGAAGTCGACATGGATCGACAAGATACTGGGTGCAGACGTGAAGGGACGATATGCCGATCTGAAGCAGGCTTCGGCCGATCGCTGCCCGCGGCTGCTGGGGACTTTCGTCAAAGCTCCTGAGGTGCAATACCATCACGAGGTTTACAACCAGTTTTTGTGGAACGACTTCTAGAGGTAATGATTTCGAGGCCACGTTGCGAAAGCAGCGTGGCCTTTTTTTTTGCACGCAAGCTGCTTCGAAAACCCGGTTCGGCTTGGAATGCTACATCGCCTCCATGCCGAGTAGTTGTCCGGGAATGACGTCGGTCCGGAACTTGCACGAGCTCTGCATCCCAAGCCGGCTGTGCAACGGTGTTGCCGCGGCAGGCAACTAAAAGACGGTTGGAGAAAGGGATGGTCTCATGCCGAAACGTAGTGGCGCGGAATCCGGAGCGGGAGGCGGCGGCTCGCATCGAGGAGGTGCAGGGCACGCCGGAGCCGGCGCGCAGAGTGGCGCAGGAAACAGCAAGAAGAATTCTGCGAGTGGGAAGAAGAGTACAAGCGGGCCGAAAAAATAACAAACGGGAGAGTTCAATGGCAAAACAGAAGACGCCGCACACGCAATCTCAGCAAGACACATCTCCTGAGCAGACGGACCTCGACAACGATCAGCGCGGTTTCGAAGCTGAAGCCTCGGATCAGATTTACCAGAATATGGATGACGCTCAGACCGGAGAAGATCGTAGTCCGCGGAAGTTGCACACCGGCGGCCCACAACATCGCACCGAACCTGAGCAGGTGGCACATGAAGGGTCGGTGCATACACGAACTCCGAAGCGGCCGTCACAGGGAATTACGGCGCACTCGGCTGAAGAGGAGAGCGCACGGCAGAAAAAGGTGGTGAATGCGCGTCCGGACGCGCAGGCTGGGGTGAATCACTCGAAGTAAGTTAGAACTTAGGACAAAGTGTTGGACAGCCGAGGGCGGCTGTCCCCACGAAGATCGGTATTTGATCGACACAGGTAAGGTGATTCAGTCTGCAGCCGCTTCTGACATCTGAAGCGGCTTTTGTTTTTTGGTGACGCTGGCGCTAGTTACTACTATTACCGAGGCAATCACGATCGCGCTTCCGGCCAGGATGAAGGCGTCGATCTTTTCATGTAGAACCAACCATCCCAGAAACACTGCGACCACCGGATTCACATATGCATACGTCGAAACCTTCGTCGCGGGTGCACGACTCAGAATGTAAATGTAGGCGGTGTAACCGATGAGGGAGCCGCAGATAATCAGGTACACGACTGCGCCGATCCCGCGCGGAGTCCACAGAACTCGGGCGTAATCGTGGTTCACCAGGGCGAAGACTGAGGTTCCAATGCCCGCAAAAAAAACTTGCCAGGCAGTGGCCGCGAAAGTTGGTGGTCCGGACTGCCATTTTTTTGAGAGCACAGATCCGAAGGCCCAACTTAGGGCTCCAAAGATGAGGGCTATAGACCAGCCTAGTTGACGACGTCCAATTTCACCGGTGGCGATGAGTTGCGGCCACAAGAGAACCAGGGTGCCAGCGAATCCCAGTGCTAGGCCGATGAGTGCCCGGCGGGCGATGCGGCGGTGGCCGAGCATGAGGGAATCGAGCACTACAAACCATAACGGAATGCAGGCCACCAGAAGCGCGGCAAGACCGCTGGGGATGTACTGTTCGGAGTAGGCGAGCGTGAGATTGCCGCCCATCAGCAGCAGGTTGCCGATGATTGCGAGTTGCAGCAGCTTTTTGGTGCTGTAGCGGATGTTTTCTCCGCGCAACAGACAATATCCGAGCATGATGATCCCGGCGATGGTGAACCGCGTGGCGCACATGAGAGCCGGAGGAATGTGCTCAACCGCGATGTCGATCGCGAGATAGGTTGATCCCCAGAAGAGATAAACCAGTCCAAAGTTAAGTACCAGCATGGCGCGGGTTGAGGACGTTGACGACATGATCAGTGGATAATTAATAAGACGAGGCAGAGGCGCGAGTCGATTCAGAATTGGTGGTCTGAACCAGGCACAAACCCATGCTAGTGCTGGGAAAACTTGGGAGATATCCGAATGTTGCCGTCAAACTGATAAAGATTGCAAGGGATAAGTGTCGGTTTTTACATGCAGTACTTTGCTGCTGCTGCACCGAAGCAGGTTATCTGTTTGAGGTGATCAATCTTCGGCGGTGTTCCTAGCGTTTGTACCTCAACTCGCATGCGATAGGTTGTCGTGGACTTATCGTGCGTCTGCGTCAGCGTACCCGGGATCTTTGCGCTGATGGTGCCATTCTGTTGATTCGTGATTACGGCCGGCCCTGCCGGCACGAACCTGGATGTGAATGTGGGCGCGCCGTTGGGATCGAGAAACCCTTGCATGGTCTTAATGAACTCGTCCCAACCCTTAGACGTGAAGTTGTCGTGCGCTCGGTTGAAGCCGGCGAGGTCACCTTGCTGAAAGCTCAGGGCCGCGACTACGGTTTTCTCGAGGGCGGACGTGGACGCTTCGTTGGGCGCATTTTGTGCTGTCAGTTGGCAACTGAGAGTGGCGATAGCCAGCGCGGCTAGAATCTTCATCGGGTAGATTGTACGTCGGGTAAGTCGGCGCGGAAACTCCGGGCGGGGTTACTTGCTGGCAAACTTATTGTCCACAGCGTAAACTACGCTTTTTCGAAATAAAAATTTCGTCAATCTTTATAGCAGGTTTGCATGCTTAAACCAGGCGATGTAGCAATTATGAGCGGCGCGCGCACGCCGTTTGGCCGTTATTGCGGCAAATTGAAGGACTTTACGGCGCAGGAATTGGGCGCGATTGCGGCCAAGGGTGCGATCGAGAGGTCGAAGCTGAACGTTGAAGAGTTTGCGCATGTTATTTTCGGCAATGCGCAACAGACTTCGGGCGATGCGCTATATGGCGCGCGGCACGTGGGATTGCGGGCGGGATTGCCGATTGAGATTCCGGCGCTTACCGTCAACCGGTTGTGCGGGAGCGGCATGCAGTCGATTGTGAATGCGGCGCAGATGATCCAGCTGGGCGAGGCAACTACCGTGCTGGCTGGAGGCATGGAAGCGATGTCGCAGGCGCCATTTTGTATTCGCGGGCGTGATGGATTTGCGCTGGCTCCGGGCGGGAAGCTGGAAGATTCGTTGATGGTGGCGCTGCTTGATAGCTATTGCGGATCGTACATGGCGAATACAGCTGAGCTTTACGGGTCGCAGCATGGCGTGACTCGCGAAATGCAGGATGAATTTGCGTTGCGCTCGCAGAAGTGTGCCGACGATGCATACAAAGCGGGACGTATTCAGGAAGAACTGGTTCCGGTACCGCTGAAAAACTCCAAAGGTGAGAGTACGGGTGAGTCGTTGACCGAAGACGATCATAGGCGTCCGCAGACCACGATGGAAGGATTGGCCAAGCTGAAGCCGGCGTTTGGAAAGAATGGAACTGTGACCGCGGGAAATGCGAGCGGCATTGTGGATGGCGCCGCGGCGGTGGTGTTGATGTCACTCGACGAGGTGCGGAAGCGGAATATGGATCCACTGGGGCGAATTGTGAGCTGGGGCATTGCTGGAGTGGATCCGAAGATTATGGGCAGCGGACCGGTTCCGGCTACAAAAGTTGCGTTGCAAAAGGCCGGGATGACGCTGGAGCATATTGATCTGATCGAAGTGAATGAAGCCTTCGCGGCGCAATATCTGGCGGTCGAGAAGCAACTGGGGCTCGATCGCGAAAAAGTAAATGTGAATGGCGGCGCGATTGCACTGGGGCATCCGCTGGGGGCGACCGGGACGCGATTGGTGATTACGCTGCTGAATGAGTTGCGACGGAGAAAGAAGAAGTATGGGCTGGCGACCGCGTGCATTGGGGGCGGGCAAGGGATTGCGATGGTGGTGGAGAACTTCAATTAGCGATTGGCTTTTGGAGTTGCGCACGCGAATGCCAATGCTTGCTATCGTGAACAAAGCGCGCTAGGTTTGAAAGTGTATGAACGATTTGCGAAGGCAAATTAATAGCTTGTCTCCCGCGGAAAAGGCTGAACTGCTGGATACAGTTTGGGAAAGCCTGGAAGCGGACGCG
Source organism: Terriglobales bacterium (assembly GCA_035572845.1). Taxonomy (GTDB): domain Bacteria; phylum Acidobacteriota; class Terriglobia; order Terriglobales; family Acidobacteriaceae; genus Gp1-AA145. Next base: position 6,346 of record DATNAF010000089.1, on the reverse strand, counting down.
ACGTCGCTGACGGATGCGCAACGGGCGGAGCTCGATCACCGAATTACCCGGCAGGAGCAAAACCCTTCTGGTGTCATTCCCTGGGAGCAAGTCAGGTCCGGCCTCTTTAAGAAACCGTAATGCTCCCTGTTTTCTGGATTCCAGAGGCGAATGAGGATTTGCTGGATGCGCGGGCCTGGTATGACAATATCCGCCTGCAGCTTGGCCACCGTTTCGCGTTGGCGGTCGAGGCCACGATTACGGCAATAGCTGAGCACCCGTTACAATTTCCTGTAGTTTACCGGGGTCGTCGCCGTGCGGGAGTGCGGCGCTTTCCGTACGGAATCTTCTTCGAAGTTCAGGAGCATCGGATTGTGGTGATCGCGTGCTTCCATGGTAAGCGCGACCCGAGGCGGTGGGAGTTGCGGTAAAAGTGTGGAATCGCATTAAACGTTGATTGTTTGCAATTGTCTTCAACAAGGCACTTCTATGGAAATCAAGAAAGTTGGCGTTCTGGGTTGTGGGTTGATGGGATCGGGTATTGCGCAGGTGGCGGCAATGGCTGGGTTTGAGACCACTGTGCTTGAAGTCGAACAGAAATTTTTGGACAAGGGATTTGCTGGGATTGACAAGTCGTTGTCGAAATTTGCTGAGCGGCCGCCGGAGAAGGGCGGGATCACGGCGCAGCAGAAGAAAGAAATTCAGTCGCGGCTGAAGGGGACGACTAAGGCTGCTGATCTGGCTGATTGCGACATCGTGATTGAAGCCATCATTGAAAATGTCCCTACGAAAAAAGAAATGTATGCGGCGCTCGATGGAGTGGTGAAGAAGAGCGCGATTTTTGCTTCGAATACTTCTTCGATTTCAATTACCGAGCTGATGACGGCGACTAAGCGCCCGGAGCGATTTATTGGGTTGCACTTTTTTAATCCGGTGCCGCTGATGAAGCTGGTGGAAGTCGTGAGGACGATCGCCACTACGCCCGATGTTTACGAAGCGGCTTATGATTTTGCAAAAAAGCTGGGCAAAGTTCCGGTGCGCGCGAAGGACTCGACCGGATTCATCGTGAATCGGCTGCTGGTGCCGTATATGCTCGATGCTATCCGCGCTTATGAAGAGGGCGTGGGCTCGATCGAGGACATTGACAATGCGATGAAGCTGGGCTGCGGCTATCCGATGGGGCCGTTTACGTTGCTCGATTTCGTCGGACTCGACACGACGTATTACATTACGCATGTGATGTTCGATGAGTTTAAGGAGCAGCGGTTCGCTTCGCCTCCGTTGCTGAAGCGGCTGGTGATGGCGGGCTGGTATGGGCGCAAGTCGGGCAAGGGATTTTACGATTACGCGGACCCGAATAGTCCGAAGGTGAATAAGCTGTAACTTCTTGCCACGGATTTACGCGGATGAACGCGGATCAAATTCTTTTCACCACGGAGACACGGAGGCACGGAGAAAACTGAATTCGTTTTTTATCCGTGTAATCGGCGTTGATCTGTGGCCGGATTTGAATATATGAATTTTGAAAACATTCTGTTCGAAAAGAAAAATGCTATTGCCTACGTGACCGTGAACCGGCCGAAGGTGCTTAATGCGCTGAATATGGCCACGATGGAAGAGCTGCGCACGGCTTTTCATGAGATCAAGAATGATGCGAGTATTCGCGTGGTTATCATGACTGGGGCGGGGGAGAAGGCGTTCATCGCTGGCGCGGACATTAGCGAATTGGCTAAGCACGATGCGGCATCGGGCAAGGAGTACACGCATCGCGGACAGAGCGTGCTTAATCTGATCGAGAATCTGGGGAAGCCGGTGATTGCCTGCATCAATGGATTCGCGCTGGGTGGCGGATGCGAGATCGCGATGGCTTGCACTGTGCGGCTGGCGAGTGATAATGCGAAGCTCGGGCAACCGGAGGTGAAGCTGGGGATTATTCCGGGCTATGGCGGGACGCAGCGGTTGCCGCGGCTGGTGGGAAAGGGAATTGCGATGCAGCTTTTGCTTGCGGGAGAGATGATCAGCGCACAGGAGGCGCATCGGATTGGGTTGGTGAATGAAGTTGTTCCTGCTGCTGAGTTGATTTCTCGCGCGGAGGCGATTGCGGCGAAGATCATTGCCAATGGGCCGCTGGCAGTCCAGTACACGATGGAAGCGGTGAACAAAGGTATGGAGATGCCGCTGGCTGAGGGACTTTATCTGGAGGCGGTGTTGTTTGGCGCGGCGTGCGCGACCGAAGATAAGAAAGAAGGGACGACGGCGTTTCTGGAAAAACGGCCGGCGGAGTTCAAGGGAAAATAAAAAGGCTAGCCACGGATTTACACGGATAAAAACCATCTCACCACGGAGACACAGAGACACGGAGCAAATCACCGAGGAAACGATTCGGCGGAAGACGCGCGCCGGGAAACTGGATGCGTCAGGACTTCGCTTCGGAATTGTTGTTTCCCGGTTCAACGAATTTATTACTGACAGGTTGTTGCGGAGTGCGTACGACGGGCTGGTGCGTTCGGGCGCGCGTGAAAGAGATATAGAAATTGTTCGCGTGCCGGGATCGTTCGAAATTCCTTCGGCTGCGCGTACGTTGGCGGAAACTAAGAAATACAACGCTATCATCTGCCTCGGATGCCTGATTCGCGGGGACACGGCGCACTACGATGTGATCGTGAACGAAGTTGCGCGTGGGATTGGGCAGTCGGCGCAAGAGACGGGAGTGCCGCATGCTTTCGGCGTCCTGACTTGTGAAAATCTGGAGCAGGCGATTGATCGCGCTGGATTGAAGATGGGCAATAAAGGATTTGAGGCGGCGCTGGCGGCGGTGGAAATGGCCAATCTGAAGAAAGCTGTCGTTGGTCGTTCGTCGTTGGTCGTCGGCAGAATCAAAAACAAAAACAGACCTCGTTCTCCCGGTAGCACAGCGTCGAAGAAGAAACGTTAGCGAGAGTCACCTTACCTTTCCTGTAAACTCTGAACTGGCCATCAAGGGCCAAAGACCCACGACCCACGACCAACGACTGATCCTATGGGCACCCGCCGTAAATCCCGCGAACTAGCTTTGCAGATGCTCTATCAAGCTGATCTTGGCGAGCAGCAGGCCGACGATGTCCGCAAAACGTTCTGGAAGGGGCGCGGTGATGTCGAGCGCGAGGTGCATGGCTTCGCCGACGATATATTTCGCGTTGCGCAGGACCGTGGCGCAGACATTGACAAGTTGATCGCGTCCCATGCGGCGAACTGGCGCATGGACCGGATGGCCGCCGTCGATCGAAACGTGTTGCGTGCTGCGGTGGCGGAGATGCTGGGTTTTCCGGCGACGCCACGGGCGGTGATCATTAACGAGGCGATTGAGATTGCGCGCAAGTTTTCTGCGCCTGAGTCAGCGCAATTTATTAATGGCGTGCTGGATAGCATCGGGAAAGAACTGGAGGGGACACGGGCGGTCCCTTAATGGTGCCGTCCCCGTCGGGGACTCGGGAGCATCTTTAGCTTCCCAGCACTGACGTGCTGGGCTAGTTAAATGTCGCCCGCTGCGCCGGCTCGGAGTTGTTTAGGGTCTGACTGCGACCAGGTCGGGATTGCACGAGATTGGGACCGTGCCCAAACCGCTCTGATTGGTTGCGGATGCGCCGTTTGAGTTGTTTACCAGGAACGTCGGGTTGCCGCCAGCATCAACGCCAAATCCGGTGATAGTGAAGGTGCCATTGTTTCCGCCGGGGGACATGTTTGCGACGGTAATGCTTTGGCCGATTTTAAGCGCAGGACCCGAGATCAAAGAATAAGTGTAGGCTCCCGTCGAACCGCTTTCTGACACTGCCGAAATTCTCACCCGCGAAAGTGGAACCTGGGTCAGTGGATTTCCTGGGCCGAAGCATAATTCGTTGGTCGGAAACGGAAACGTTACTTGCTGAATGTCATTGCCGGAAGTGGTGTCGATGACGTGCAGCGTGCCATCGTCCGCGCCGACAAACAATAATTTCCCGTCAGGGGAGAGTGATGCCGATAGCGGTGTTGCGCTATTTGATAGCGAGAGAGTTGAGGCGGTCTGCGTGTTTACGTTAAATACCATCACGAAGGGCATGCGAGACGGCGGTGGTCCGGCGGACGAGTTTCCGAGAATGTAGGCGGTCGATCCATCCGGCGATACGAAAAATTGAGTGGGAATGAAGCTGCCCTCGCCTAGATCAAAAGAGCTGGTCGTGTCAGTTATTGTGCCGCTACAAGCGACCGCAGTGAGCGAAGTAATGCTGACGAGATCGATATTTGGCGGGTCGAGCACGAGTAGGGTGTTTCCATCGGGCAGCGGACGAATCAGCAATGGGCTGTGCGGAGTGTTCAGCGCAGCCGACGAAATGGGCGCGTTGTCACAGGTGCGAAAAGGCGTGAGTGACGTGGATGGGCCGGCTAAATACGCGAATCCGCCCTCAGGATGAAAAGCGACATCGTTGGCGGCTCCGCCAAGACCGATGGTTTGCGAAAGGGTGAAAGTTTGCAGCGGATCAAGTTTGGAGTAAACGTAAAGATTATTTCCCGCCAGGATGTATGCCTTTAAATTATCGGGCGAGAAGGCGGCGGCAGTGGCCCCACTGATCTGAAACGTAGTAACCGTGCGAGCGGTTGAGGCGCAATTGGTACAGATAAAGACAAGATTGGGAGAATCAAACGTGTCTGAGATGACCGCCGAATTCCGGTCGGGAGAAATGGCCAGCACTTTTCCAGGAGCTTTTCGAACCTCGGACACACTGGTGCCGTTAAAAACCATCAGGCCTTTTTGGTTAAAGTCGTTGGAATCGACTCCCAAGTAGGCGTTTCCACCATTGTTATCAAAGACCAAGGAATTGGGAGTAGATATCAATATCACCGGCGTGTTAGCGGCAAAAGGTGCAGTTGGGGAAGGCCTGGTTACAGAAACCAGAGTGGGGGTGCAGGTTGCGGTGGTGGTGTTGCAAGCTGTGGTGGTGGCGTAAACGGTTGGGCTGGCTGTGGCAGTAGTGCTGCGGACATCAAAGTTGAACGCTGCTTGGGGATAAATGGGGAGTGTGGGCTTAATTCCTGCATTGCAAGTTGGCGGCGTGCAAGAGGCGATGACGGTACCTTGCCCGGCTTCAGATGCGTTAGCGGTGCCAACGCTGCCGAAGACAGATCCGCTCGAAACGCCCGAAGCGCCGACTGATACTGGATTCGACGTGCTCCAGGTGAGGGGCACGCCAGTGACGTCCTGACCGGCGATATCGGTTACGGTCGCATTCAGCGTTGTCGAGGTACCGCTGTTTACTAAGAATGATGTAATCGAGGGATCGTTACCGGCGGCGGCAATGGAAATACTGTTTACGCGGCAGGTTTCGACTGAAATCGGCTGGCCCACGAAAGGACCAACTGACGCGTAAATCTGGCCCACGCCTGGAGTGGTGGCAGTCACAATTTCCTGATTCAGGCATTGGCCTTGCGGGCTCAACAAGCAGCCTTGTGCCCCAGTCGCGAGCTTAGAAGGGGTGACGATGTTCCCCGATCCGGGATTGATGGTTTGCCAGGAGAAAGGCCCGACGGATTGTGTGATGTCAGTAGTTCCGTTGAAGGCGGTGGCTTGAAGGAGCCACTTTTCGGGACCGTGAATGGTCCCCTTGGAAATGCAATCAGTCCTCAGAGTTTGGGGCTGGCCGGGAACTTTGCTTATGGCGATGCTGGTGATCGGGGCGTGAACATAAATCGTGACTGGCGGGGAGGTAACGCCCAGGGTGGATGCGGTCACCTGGGCCACGCCGGGATTTCCGGGAGTGCAAACTTCAGGAACGCTTAAGGAGTTCCAGGTTCCGGCGCACGCCTGACCGTTTTCTGCGATCGTCACGACGGCTGTGTTACTGGACTGGAAGGTGAACTTATCGGCCGCCGGAGTGACACTGAAGGCCACACCTTTGCCGACCTCAAGCGAAATATTGGGGCCTGGGCTCATGGAGACGCCGGTTGGGGTAATTTCGGGGGAAATTTTTGTCGGGCTGCTGCTGCCGCACGAGGGCAGAAGTATGCAAGCCAGTATCAAAAAAACCAAAGAAATAGCGGAAAAGAACTTTCCCATGAAACCCTTCAAAAAGGAGTGCCTTGCCTGTTCTGGAAAACACTCAGTGTAGAGGTTGATCATTTTTTCAGCAAGCTGCGAGCGATGAGCTGTGAGTCGTGAGCGGTGAGCCTTTGAAGATGGCTGACTGCTCATTGCTTGTCGCTCGTAGCTCGTCGCTATTAAATTGTGAGATGCACGAATCTGCGAGTTGACGATGTGCTTTCTTGATTGCTATATTTGAACAGTTCCGCGAGTTTTAATTGGCTTGCCTGTATTGTGTCTTGAAGTTCTGTTGGGCAATCAGACACGATAAAGCGC
>DATNAF010000088.1:0-10964 GCA_035572845.1 Terriglobales bacterium | reverse complement strand
ACGATGCTTCTTCAATTCCTTCAGCAGCTCTGGACTCAGCGGACCTTTATCACTTAACGCGATATTCTCACGCACGTGCGCCAGCTTTCTCATCCCTACGATTGTGGTGCTCACGGCTGGATGCGACAGCACAAATCGCAAGGCCATTTCGGGCAGCGACATTCCCGAGGGAAGAATTGCTTTTAATTTGTCCACCCGCTTCATCGTCTCGGCCAGGTTCTTGGGATTGAAATATCCCGAGCGCCAGTCGTCCTTCGGGAAGGTCGTGTCCTTGGTCATCTTTCCGCCAAGGCTGCCTTCGTCAAGCGCGACCCGGACGATCACGCCGATATTCATCTCCTTGCAAAGCGGGAAAAGTTTGTCTTCCGGCGATTGATCGAAGATGCTGTAAATAACCTGCACCGCGTCGACGAGGCCGGTGCGAATGGCCTTTATTCCATTCTCCGGCTCCCAACGATTGAGGCTGAGCCCGAAATAGCGAATTGTGCCATCTTTCTTGAGCTTCTCGACCGTCTTGCGGAACTCGGGCTCGTCTGTCCACTTGTCGGTCCACACGTGAAACTGCAGCAGGTCGATCGAGTCGGTGCCGAGTTGTTTGCGAATCAAATCGGCGTACTTGAAAACGTGGTCGGGTGGAAACACGTCCTTGTATTTGTATTTCGGCAGCGCCGGCCAGCGGTCGTTCTTTGGCGGAATCTTCGATGCGGCAAACAGCCGCTTTCCTTTATTCTTGGCGAGCGTCTGCCCGAGCAATCTATCGCTTTTACCTTCTCCATATGCCCACGCGCTATCAAAAAAGTTGCAACCCAGATCGACTGCCACTTGCAGTGCCTGCAGCGATTCGCGGTCCGCTGAACCACTCCAGCCGCTCATACCCCAAAGCCCGTGGGCGATGTCGCTGACTTGAACTCCGGTACGGCCAAACTTACGATATTGCATGTAATCTCCCCTAAAAAAGTCGGATCATGTGGGGACAGCCACCCTCCGCTGTCCAACTTTGCGCCCGTGCAACTAAACCATGTAGCAGTGAGCGTCCACGCCGCGTTCAAACCGGACAGCCGAGGGCGGCTGTTCCCACGCAATACGTTCGAACTTAATGTCCCGCAGCTTTTTCTTTATAAAATTTCCGCAGCACGTAAAACGCCTGCTTGCGTTGGCCCTGGTCCGAAATTAATCCTTTGCGATTGAAATAGTTCTGAATACCCGGCAACGGCCGCCGCGGAGAACGAAAATCCACCAAGACCCACGGCGACATCCCTGCCATCTCTGGAACCCGCTGCCACATCGCCAGTTGGTGATTGAATAGATTCGCCTGGTATTCCTCGGTGAACCGAGTCTGATCGTCGCCATGCAAATTGTATTGCGCTCCGGCGCCGAATTCGCTGACGATGACCGGCTTCTCATATGCAAATTTCCATTGCGTGTGGTCGGTATCTTCGATTCTGCCCTCGTACCAGCCCATGTATTCATTCACGCCCAACACGTCGAGAAATTCGCCAACCGGATCAGAAAGTGTGCGCACATCCGAACCATTATGGTCCCAGTGATTTAGCGCGGAGGTAATCAGCCGCGTGGAATCAAGCTGCCGGGCATAGGCTGCGAGTGACTTCAGGAACTCCGTGCGCTCAGGCGAGATAGGCGTTTCGTTCGACATTGACCAGAGTGCAATCGCGGCACGATTGCGGTCGCGCGAAATGACCTCACGCAGCTGCGATTTGGCATTTTCGATCGTCGCCGGATTCTGCCATTGAATGTCCCAATAGACCGGGATTTCTTCCCAGACCAGCAGACCCATTTGGTCCGCCAGCCGCAACATTTCTTCGTTATATGGATAATGTGCCATCCGAATGAAATTGCAGCCCAGCTCTTTGGCCCAGGTGAGCAGGGTGCGATCGTCTTCCTCTGAAAACGCCCGTCCACTGCGGAACGGAGCTTCTTCGTGCATGGAAATTCCGCGCAGAAAGATCGGCTTGCCATTCAACAGGATCTGCGACCCGCGGGTCTCGATGGTGCGAAATCCAATCTCGTCGGTGACCCTGTCACCCGTGCTGGAAATTACCACCTGATAGAGCTTCGGATTCTCAGGCGACCAGAGCTGCACATGAGCAGGAAACCGGAACACCGCGCGACCCGAAGCATCCACTGGCGCTGACTGTTTTAAGCGAATTTCAGGAATTTCAATCGAGACTTCGCCTGAGGGAGTAGCGCCGGTGAGCTGCACCCATCCATCGATTACATCGGCTTTGCCCTTGGCGAGTTGAACATCATAGTCGTGAATATAAGTCTGCGGAACCTCCACCAACTGGACTCCGCGGGTCAGCCCGCCGTAATTCCACCAGTCGGTTTTCAAGGCAGGGATGCCATCCGAGTGGCGGGTATTCTCCACTTCCACCACCACACTGTTATCACCATCGATCAATTGATCGGTCGCATCGAAGTCGAATGGAGTAAATCCGCCGATGTGTTCACCCAGCTTTTTACCGTTCAGCCATACACGAGCGAAATAGTTTGCGGCGCCAAAATATAGGAAGGTCCGTTTTGCAGACGGCTTGTGATAAGAGAAGCTCCGTTGATACCACAGCGGCCCTTCATAAAAGAGCAGCGATTCGCGCTGGGTATTCCAGTCCCCCGGAACGTGCAGCTTGGGCGAGTGTTCGAAATCGAACTCAAGTAGATCGCTTTTGGTTTTCGGCTTGGAGTTGTCATAGAAGTAGCTCCCTAAGCCGGTTTCGTAAGGATCGACGATTGTGTTCCAGGTTCCGTCGAGGCTGGTGCTGGTACGGCCGCTCACGTCTGCGAGCGCAGTCCGAGGCGCGGTTTGTGCGCGCAGGCAAATAGCAGTCAGCAACACTGCGGCCAGCATTGCTCGCCTCATATCAAGCTCCTCATCTTAAATTCCGAGCAGACGAGTATATCGAATCTCAACTCTCAGCCGTCCCGTCGCTACTGATAAATAAACATCGCCGCTTCTATGCCTTGCCAGTAGCCGAGTTCCACGATTGCGAGTAGAATATTCCTTCTGAATACAGAGATGCCGCCCGGCATCTCACAACCTGGAACTTGCATCGAAGTTGCCGCCCGGAGTGGCACTTGGGGGTCCGAATGTCTGATGCTTCATCTGTTCAGCCTGAATTGCCGTCCGCGTCTAATATTTCCACGATTAGTCCCATTACCTCGATTCGATCCGCGAAGCCAAAACTTTCTAGGCCGATCACTTCTAGTCCGATCAATGGAGTTGTTGGTCACACCTTTATTCGGCTATGTCTATGGTTTGATCTTCTATCATCGTGGAAAAAGCAAAGCTATACCCCGCCCACTGACGGATTTCTGAATTTTGGCGCCCGCGAAGCGCAGAACGAAGCCGTTCCGCACCCGGCCGCGAACTGACTTCCGGCAGGACTTAGTGGGCCGGAGCCGGCTGTGGTGTTGGGGTCCCGAAATTAACCTTGGGAACCTCGCGCGAGCCTTCCGTGGCTGCGAAGTAAGCGGTGTTCGGCTTATATCCAAGGCTCGAAGCGAACACGTTGTTGGGGAACTGCTGCACGTAAACGTTATAGTCCTTCAGGGTGTCGTTGTAGCGCTGCCGCTCGACCGCGATCCGGTTCTCAGTGCCCGCTAGTTCGTCCTGCAAGCGAAGAAAATTCTCGTTGGATTTCAATTGCGGATAGTTTTCAACGATCAGCAGCAGTCGGCCTAGTGCTCCGTCCAGTTGAGCATTGGCGGAAATTTTCTGCTCTGGGGTACCGGCATTGAGCAATTGGCTGCGAGCTTTCGCGATATCGCCGAAAACGGTCTGCTCCTGCTTGGCATAGCCTTTGACAGTTTCCACCAGGTTGGGAATCAAATCCGCCCGCCGCTGCAAAACGATATCGACCTGCGACCATGAAGTTTTGACGGCCTCGTTCTTCGCCACCAGCGTGTTTTTGACGCTGATGAATTTCCCGACCGACAGCAGAATCAGAACCAGGATCGTAATCAACACGATTGCAGTTTTGCTCATGACCGCTCCTTTTTTGTCTGCGAAAACTTTCTGCCCGCACAAACTCAAGATCGCGGCGGGGAACTCTGCATTGTATCTACCGCTGCAGCTACTTGTTCAATAGCGGCAAGGTACCGGGTCGCGACGTCCCCCGCTTGAAACCGTTTACGCTCAGACTTGTGCCCGCGAATGTCCATTAATTGTACGAACGCGGAAGCATCAAAGTTCAGCCGCGACGCCAGCTCCTGCACCGCATCCCGCGAATGTTTGCGGGCCACTTCGCCTAATTCGATCAGCGCGTGGCGGAACAAGGTGGTGAACGATGACAAAGAGTTCAGCATCGCTTCCCACAGTGCCTTCTCGTCGGAGCCGGCAAGCAAAATGTGTTGCCGCAGGAGAAACAATTTTTCCCGCAACTCATATTCCACTTGCGAACGATGCAGGTGCATTGGAACATTCAAATCGCGCAAGACGTCGGCGCCATAAAGAATCCGGTGCCGCTGCTTCATGTCTATAAATTCAATCGAGAACACGTCTGCGGTATCTTTTAATTCTTTTTCGGTCACTACCAACGGTGGATGATGCTTCTTCTTGCGCCACCACTCGACCGCGCTGGAAATCTTGTTTAAAGATGCGAACGATGTGTCCCGCATGACGCAAAGCAGATTCACATCCGAATACTCGGGATGAAATTCGCCTTCTGCGGCCGAGCCGTACAGAATCACGCTGGCCAAATTTTCGCCGGCTGCGGCATGCAGCTTCTGCACGAACTCTCCTAACAGGTGTTCGTCAGCTTTTGAATCTTGAACCATAGGGTCTCTCCTTACCAGCTTCCACTGGCGCCGCCGCCGCCAGACATTCCGCCGCCGAACCCGCCGAAGCCACCGCCCCCACCGCCGAATCCGCCGCCTCCACCGAAACCGCCTCCGCCCCATCCACCACGCCGTCCTCCGCCCGAGAGCAACAGCCAGAACAATATGCCTCTCAATGGAGTCGCAAGGACGATGATTATTAAAATGATGATGAACACCACACCGCCAAATGAAATTCCGCTTGAAGGTGGCGGCGCGCGTTCTGCAGGAATTGCACTGACGCCGGTGAGTTGGACGCCCGCATCTTGCGCAATGACGGAAGCAATCCGTTCCGTATTTTGTTTTAACGCCTGATCGTAATCACCTTGCTTGAGTAGCGGGACCACTTCACGCCAGAAGCCGCCAACTTTGCCATCGGGAAGAATCGGCTCAAGCCCATACCCGACTTCAGTCCGATAACGATGGTCTTTGACCGCCATCAAAATCAGCACTCCGCGGTTCGTGCCTTTGCCCCCCATTCCCCATTCCTTAAATAGATCGACGGCGTAGCTTTCAATGTCTTGCCCATCAAGCGAGTTAATGGTGACGATGGCAATCTGCGCCTTTGCTTTTTGTTCCAGCTGTTGACCCAAATCGTTCAGCTCAGCTTGGGTTTGCGGACTAAGCACGTGAGCAAAATCATTGACGTAATTGGTGGGATGAAGCTGAGAAATCGGCTCGGCTGTAGCGCAGACCGACAGAACCGCAATCGCCAATGCAATGCGGAGTATGTGGCCGCGAGCGCGTTTCATTGCCGCTGATTCTACAGGAACACCGCGCCCACAGTAGAGACGTAGCTTGCTACGTCTGGTTTGAACATTGCCGATTCCGGAAAGACGCAGCCGAGCTACGTCTCTACGATGCTTTTTTTGTTCAAAGAACCGAGCTGAAAAATTCCACAACCGCGCGCTCCGCGAAGTGGCCATCATATCCATTTGGTTCGCCGATAAACGCGCAATGCCCGCCATCTTCGGTTTCAATAAATCTAATGTTGGGATTCCCCTCAACTTTTCGCCTGGTCTCAGGAGTTACTCGAATGAATGGATCATTGCGCGCATAAAGAATGTAAGTGGGAACCACGATCTTATCGATCACATTTGCCGCAGCGGCCCGCGCATAGTAATCGGACGCTCCATCGAAGCCGGAGTAGTAAGCTGTGATTTTATCGTCGAAGTCGCGCAAGCTTTTCAGCCCGCGCAGTCGCGAAAGATCATATTGTCCGGGGAAACATCGGGCCTTCTTGCGCATACGGGATTTCAGCTTCCATAGAAAATATTGCTCATAAAGGCGGTTTACAGGATCATGTAGCGCATCGGCGGAAGCGGCCAAATCCATCGCCGGGCAAACCGCCGCCACTGCGCAGAATTCACGGGGACCGGTCTTTCCCCACTCGCCGGCGGTTTTTAATACGATGTTGCCACCCATCGAAAATCCGCACAATCCGATTCGCGATATGCCGTCATTCTCAATCAACGCATTTGCAACTGCCATCACGTCGCCCGAGCGCCCGGAGTGATAAAGCGTCGGCGCCAAATGATCGGTGCCCCCGCACGTGCGCTGGTTCATGCGCAAAATGTTCATCCCAGCGGACAGTCCTTTTTCGGCAATGCCCAACATGTAATTTGATTCCGTGGAACCTTCCAGCCCGTGGACCACGATCACCGTGAGCGCGGCATGACGATGGATTTGCCAGTGACAGTGACAAAGCACGTGAATGCCAGGCTCGACTTCGATCAGCCTTTCCTCGGATTTCGGCAGCGCAATTCGACGCGGCAAAAGAAAACTGGCGATGGTCTGCACGTGTCCGCCGCTCAGGAATTTTCGCGGGCGAAAGTCAGCTTGCCGCCCGAGCGCGCCGGAAGCTATTGTCTTCACCAGCCGATTCTAAATGCTCATAGAACTACAGCTTGGTTACAGGGATTTAGGAGCAACCCAGAATCTATGAAACCGGGCTGCCGATTGAGCACGAATCAGCTCTGCGAGTAGAATTCTATCGGCACTCAACCTAACCATCTCCGAAAGCGAGATCCAGCGATGAAACCGCTTGCCTTCGTTCTCCTGTTTGCATTCTCGATGTTCGGCCTGCAATTAACGGCCGCGGGTCAGGACCTGCGCGTCATAAAAACTTACAAGCTCGGCGGCGATGGCGGATGGGACTACTTGACGGTAGATCCCGAGTCGCACTATCTCTTTATCTCGCGTTCCACGCACGTGATGGTTATCGATAGCGAGACCGGCAAGTCAGTCGGGGATATCCCCGACACTCCTGGCGTTCACGGCATTGCCCTGGCGAAAGATCTTGGCCGCGGGTTTACCAGCAACGGCCGCGAAGGCACCGTCAGCATATTCGATCTCAAGACGCTGAAGCCGATCAGCAAAGTGCAGTCCGTTGGCGAGAACCCCGACGCGATTCTGTTTGATCCGGCGACCAATCGGGTGTTCACTTTCAACGGCAGAAGCCACAATTCCACGGCCATTGATGCGGCCAGCGGAAACATTGTCGGCAAAATTGAACTCGGCGGCAAGCCTGAATTCGGCGTGAGTACCGGCAAAGGCGAGCTTTTTGTGAACATCGAGGACAAGAGCGAACTGGTTGCCATCGATCCAAAAGACTTGAAAGTAAAATCCCGCTGGCCACTTGCGCCCTGTGAATCTCCCAGCGGACTGGCAATAGACAAAAAGAATCGCCGTCTCTTTGTTGGTTGTGACAATAAAATGATGGCCGTGGTGAATGCCGATACAGGCAAAGTGATTACCACGCTTCCTATCGGCGATGGAGTCGATGCCGATCGCTTTGATCCGGACAATAAGCTTGCGTTTGCCTCTTGTGGTGAAGGCGTGTTGACTGTGGTAAAGGAGGACTCGCCAGACAAATTCAGCGTGGCGCAAAATGTAAAAACCGAACCCGGTGCGCGCACCATGGAACTCGATTCCAAAACGCATCGCATTTATCTCGTCACCGCGAAGTTTGGACCTCCGCCGGCAGCCACTGCGGAGCAGCCTCACCCCCGGCCGTCTATTCTGCCTGATACTTTTGAAGTGCTGGTTGTGGGCAAATAGCTGGCCTGGTCTGTTCTAAGCTTGCCGATGAGATCTATCTGTCTGATCGCGTTACTTGCCTGTGTTGTGGGATGCGCGCTGCCCAGCCGCTCCTACTCCGTTCTGACTCACGAACAGATAATCGATCTGGCGTGGAAAGACGAGATTCGCCCATTGCTTTTGAAGCGTTTTCCGCAGGCTACGCCTGACGAGATCAAGCAGGCGCACGCGTACGCTTACGGCGGCAGTGTGGTGCAGGACATGGGCTATTATCCATTCGGCAATAAATACTTCAGCGATCTAGTCCACTATGTCCGCACCGGCGATTTCGTTTCTGCCCTGATCGCAGATTCCACCAATATCAACGAATATGCGTTCGCGCTGGGAGCGCTTGCCCACTATTCGTCAGACAATATGGGCCACCCGGTGATTAATCAAGTTGTCGCAATTGAATTTCCGAAGCTCCGAAAGAAATATGGGGACGAGGTTACCTATGCCGATGATCATAAGGCCCACATTCGCACCGAATTCGGTTTCGACATGGTGCAGGTTGCAAAGAACCGCTACACCTCAGATCGATTCCATGACTTCATCGGATTCGAAGTTTCGAGACCGGTACTTGATCGCGCCTTCGTTGAGACTTACGGCTTGCGGTTGAACGACGTTCTTGGCAACGAGGACATGTCGATCGGAACCTTCCGGCGCGCCATCAGCACGATTATTCCCGAGATGACTCGGGTTGCCCTGCTGAACCGCCGCGCTGATCTGGTGCGCGACACGCCGAATTTTGATAAAAGAAAATTCCTATACCATCTCTCACGTGCCAAGTATGAGAAACAATGGGGCCGCGGATATCGCCGCCCCGGCTTCGGCTCGCGAGTCCTGGCGTTTATTTTGCGAATAATCCCCAAGGTCGGTCCTGCCAGCGCTCTCGATTTCAAAGTCCCCACTACCAGAACCGAGGACATATACATAAAGAGCGTGAACCAGACCACAGATAATTATTATTCTTTGCTGCACGAGGTCCGTGACAATGGCATGGATTTCTCGGACACTGATTGTGATACAGGTCGCAAAACCGCTGCCGCAGAATATCCGCTGGCCGACGTGACCTATTCGAAGCTGCTGCAGAACCACAGCAGCAAACGATTTGCCCTGATGACGCCTGAGCTGCGCAGCAATATTTTAGCGTTCTATTCCGACCTGAATGCGCCCTATCACGATAAAAAGAGCCACAAATCCTGGCAAAAAACTATGCTTGCGCTCGAACAGCTGAAGACCTGGCAGCCGCCTCCAGTTCAAAACCAGCCTGTACCAGTTGGCACGGAGTGATCAGCATCACCGGAACCGGCGTGCAATTCTTGTAAACTGAGTGGCGTTATCGCGGAGGCTCAATGGATACGCTCGACGATAAGTTTTATCGCGCAAAAATAACGAAGCGTGCGGACTTTGCTTCGGACCTATGGATGATTCGCGTCGACCCCGGCGGGCCATTTACGTTTAAGCCCGGCCAATACGCCACTCTCGGAGTGCAGACGCCGGAGAAGCGCAGCGAGCGGGCCTATTCGATCGCTTCATCTCCGCTTGAGAACGAAGTGGAATTTTTCTTCGAACTGGTGCCGCAAGGCGAACTTACTCCCAAGCTCTATGAACTTCAGGTCGGCGACGAAGTCCTGATGCGCAAATCGCCAAAGGGACTGTTCACCCTCGACCAGAAGAGCGGGCGCACGAATCATTTTCTCGTCAGCACGGTTACCGGAGTTGCTCCCTTTGTCAGTTATGTGCGCACGTTATACCGCTCATGGAAGGAAGGCACGTTCAAAGGCGAGCAAAAACTCTTTCTGCTGAACGGCGCCAGCCGATCATGGGAGTTTGGCTACACTGACGAACTGTGTAAGTTCGCTGAGGAAGTCCCCTGGTTCAAATACGTGCCCACGGTGAGCCGTCCCTGGGAAGACGAGAAGTGGAAGGGAGAAATGGGCCGCGTCGACGATGTTATGCGCAAGTATTCAGACTTGTGGGGACTCGACGGGACCAACGCCGTTGCTTATTTGTGCGGCCACCCCGACATGATCGAAAACGGCAAGAGCATTCTTAAGCGCATCGGATTTACCAAGCAGCATTTGAAGGAAGAAGTATATTGGATTCCCGCTAAAGAAGCGGCGACTACGTAGGAATTTCTGCTTCGTCTTAAGCTGTTGCTGAGAGCACGAGAGAATTGTCGCCCCCTGGCCCCAGCTCGCCCGCGGAACGATATAGATCGATGAGCTCCACTCGGTCAGTGGTCCCAGTTTTGCGGAGAATGCGGTGAACATGGTTCTTCACCGTGTGTTCGGAAAGGTGCAACTGGTTAGCAATCTCTTTGTTCGTGAGTCCAGCACATAGTTGCGTGAGCAATTGTTGTTCGCGGCGGCTCAATTGAGAACAGTTTCGGCCCTGCAACTTCTGCCGCATGGCAAGGTGCTGTGCCGCATGCTGAAACAGCTTTGCCAGGAAGCATGGCGGGCACACCGACTGCCCTACAGCGACTGCGTGCAACGCATTCGACACTTCTGCGGCGGAAGCCTCGCGGAGAATATATCCTGCAACTCCCTCGCGCACAGCGTTCAGAAAGTCTTCTTCCCGCGGCTCCATGCCGATCATCACTGTTCGCGCACCGGGCAAGCTTTGCTGGATTTGCCGCAGCAATAACGGCGGGCCCAGTGCCAGGCGCAGCGAATCCAACACCACAACCCGCGGTTCGCTGGCCACTAATGCGCTCATTGCGGAAGCAGAATAACCGCAGGCTCCCGCCATAGTTAAATCAGTCCGCTTTCCCAAGATTCGAAGCAGGGCTTCGCGCAGAAGCCGGTTCTCGCAAAGCAGAAAAACGCTCAATTGATCACTCATCCATGTACTCGTAAAGAAGCTGCCGTACGCTCCGCTATAAGTTGGCGGCTGAAAGCGGATACGTTTTTAATTTGCGAGGAAAGCAGGCGGGACGCGCAGCACCGTATATCGGGCCGGCAATTTCCCACGCAGATCTCCTCGCGGTTCGCCCCCGGCTTACCCCGCCGTTGTACACCTATCCGCCGGCAATATCGCTAGTGCTGGCG
>DATNAF010000087.1:0-10292 GCA_035572845.1 Terriglobales bacterium | reverse complement strand
CCCGTCAGGCAAAGGGTATTTCGTCGGCGATGCGACCCCCACGCGGGAGGTGATTCGTCATTCGTACGGCTATTCCCTGCCTCATCGTGGCTTCACTCGTAACGGCGGTACGGAATTCGACGGCTTCTCGCGATTGGATGACGGCGATCTCAACACCTATTGGAAGAGCAATCCATACCTCACCAGCAAGTTCACCGGCGAGGATGATTCGTCACATCCGCAATGGGTGGTGATCAATCTGGAGAAACCGGAACTCGTCAATGCTATTCGCATCGCTTGGGCCGAGCCTTATGCACGCGTGTATCAGGTTCAGTATTGGGTTGGCGACGGCGACGCCATGGATGAGCAGGACAAAGGTGCGTGGAAAGCTTTTACATCGGGAGAAAAATCCAACGGCAAGGGTGGAACGGAAACCATTCCCCTCGATCCGTCTGGCGTAACAACAAAATACGTTCGCGTTCTGATGACCCAATCGTCTGATAGTTGCGACACTCACGGTTCCAGCGATCCCCGGAATTGCGTCGGCTATGCCATCCGCGAGCTGTATCTCGGCACCTTATCTAGCGACGCACAATTTTCAGACGTGCTACACCACTCCGCCGATCAAAAACAGACACTGACCTACTGTTCGTCTGTCGATCCCTGGCATGCGCCTTCGGACTTGTATGTTGCTCCTGATCGCATGGAATCCGGCGACCAGCCCGGCTTTGATCTCTTCTTTAAAAGTGGGATCACGCGAGGTTTGCCCGCAATCATCCCGATTGCGATGCTATACAGCACCCCGGAAGATGGCGCGGCGCAGATGTCTTACATAAAACAGCGTGGCTATCCGGTTTCAAAGATCGAGATGGGCGAGGAACCTGACGGCCAGTACATGCAGCCCGAAGATTACGCCGCGCTTTATTTGCAGTTCGCGACCGCGCTGCATCGCGTCGATCCCGACTACAAGCTTGGCGGTCCGGTTTTCGAAGGTGTCACTGAAGATATTAAAGCCTGGCCCGACTCGCAGGGGCGCACTTCATGGCTAGGAAGATTTCTGGATTATTTGAAAGCGCACAATAGACTTCAAGATCTTGCGTTCATGTCATTCGAACATTATCCCTACGATGGATGCGAGACGCCTTGGAAGAATCTGTATCAGGAACCGCAACTGATTAAGCACATCATGAAAGTCTGGCGCGATGACGGGTTGCCACCCGAGATCCCGTTGCTCGACACCGAGACCAACGATCATGGTGGTGAAGCAGCCGTCGATATTTTTGGAGCGTTGTGGCTGGCTGATTCGTTCGGTGGATTTCTTAGCGCCGGTGGCGAATCCACGCACTACTATCACGACCTGCCCTACTCCCCTCCGCATCCGGCTTGCGCTAACAGTTGGGGAACTTATCACATGTTTATGGTGGATGATCATTACCAGATCAAGCAACGCACTTCGCAATTTTTCGCCGCGCAGATGCTTACAAAAGAGTGGGCACAGCCGGGAGATGCTGAGCACCGGCAATTCCTGGCATCCAGCGATATAAAAGATTCAGAGGGGAATGTTCTGGTTACCGCTTACGCGCTGCATCGCCCGGATGGCCAGTGGTCACTCATGCTGATAAATAAGGACCACGACAATGCGCACGCGGTAAACATCTCGTTTCACAATGGCGAACCGAAACCACAATCATTCGCCGGCGCAGTCAGCGTAATCACCTTCGGCAAGGCGCAATATCAATGGCATCCGGACCGTAAACGCGGGCATGCGGAACCCGATAATCCACCCGTACACTCCACAATTTCCGCAGACGAGAAAACGCAATTCAGCTTACCGGCAGCCTCGCTAACCGTTCTGCGCGGCAAAATCTCACCTGACTAGGGTTGCTAGGCTGAGTGTGAGCGCAGCACTTTGACCAATTGCTCGGCGACGATCTGATCTTCGCCGGGCTGCAGCATGAATGAATTCATAACCATCCCTGGCCGTTCTTCGCCACCGCCGATTACGACCGATGGTTCTCCTCTGCGCAGCAATTGGGAAACCTGTTTGGGTGTCATCGGGATTCGCTGGTCCCACGTGATCTGCATATGCGGAACGTGGTTCGCGATGTCGGGTATAAAAAACGAAGTACTGACGCCGGGAATTTTCGTGATCTGGGCAGAAATGTTTTCCAATCGCTGCTGCCACTCACGCGCCAGCGCATCGTGATCTTCGTTTAAATAAATTTCCAGCGCCTTCACCATCCCAACAATTTCTTCTTTGCCGACTTTCTGACTGCGACCGATCGTGTCCTCATTAGGACTGTTGTTGAGAAGCGCGTAATGCACCAGGTCTTCTCGCCCGATCAGCATTCCTGCACACTGCGGACCACGCATCGCCTTGCCACCGCTGAACGTAATCAGGTCGTACCCCATGTTCGCGTAATCCCACAAATGCGAGACCGGCGGCGTGTCAGCCGCAGCATCGTTCATGCAGGGCACGTTGAATTGCTTGGCCAATTTTGGCCACTCGTCCACTTTGATTTGTCCGGCGGCGTTGGCAAAGTTGGCGAAGTGCATCATCGCCGTACGATCGCTTACTGCCCGGCGCAGTTGCTCATGGGTTTCGACTTCGATGAGCTTGATTCCGGTGGTCCTCAACTGATGATCAAATGGGTTGCGGTGGGCTTTCTGAATAATTACTTCAGACTTCATCCCCGTGAGATCAGGTAATTGTTTGATGAGGCTTTCGTTGTCGCCGGTGAGAATGCCCGCCAATCCTGACTGGATGGCGGCGGCCGCGCCGGAGGTCACAATAACGGTGTAGCCTTGCGGCAGTTTGAGCATCTGCGAGATGCGCTTGCCGGCAGCAACTTCGAGTTCAGTAATACTCACGAAATGCCGCGCGGCTTGCGCCATTACGGCTTCAACTTCCGGGCGAATGAGCGAGCCGCCGAGGGTGGTCATAGTCCCTTCGCCGTTGATGACGGTCGTGACGCCAAGTTCCTGGTACGGATTCCCTGACTGCCCCAGGCCTGTAATGGCAGGCGCGGTTGGTGTGGCAGACGGTTTGGCGGCGAAGAGCTTTCGTGGCGTGGCAAGCGCTGCCGCCACGGCTCCCAGAGTTCCCAGAAAGCCGCGACGGCTCGAATTCAGATTCATTTTGGTCTCCCAAATTATTTTTTCGTTACTGCAGCACTGCAATTAATCTCGACCAGCGAGTTCCCCGGAAGCGCGGCGACTGCAACTGTGGTGCGAGCTGGGCCACCGTGCGGGAAATATGTTTTGAAAACATTGTTCATGCCATCGTAGTGCTCGATCTTCGTGAGAAACACACCGAGTTGTAGCACATCGTCCATGGTGGATCCCGCGGCTTCGACCAATTTCTTGATCTTGTCCATCACCTTTGTAGTGTGGGCTCCGATTTCCCAGGATTCCGCCGGACCGGTATCGTGCGCGCCAACTCCCGCTATATAGGCAACTCCGCTGTGGATCACGATCGGCATGATGAAGGAGTTGCCCTCGTTGGGCTTGCCTTCTTCGTTCAATTTCCGGACAGCCATGTCTTCGTGTTTCGACGCTTTTGCGGATGAATCCTTTGGCAGCAGTGCGGCCAAGCCAAATGCCGAAAATACCGGGGCCAAACGTGTAGCGAACTTTCTGCGGGTGAATGTATCTGAAATCATAAAACTCCTTCCTCAAAATGAAATGAACTGCATTCTCACTGCGGTAATGCAAAAGAAAAAATATCGCTGCCTACGGCAATGGCAACGAACTGCCTGCCGCCAACTGCATAACTCATCGGCGAGGCGCTCATGTCCTGGCCGGTATTGAAATGCCATAGAGGCTTGCCGTCGCGAGCATCGACCGCCTCCAACGACTGGGCATCGTCCCCGAAGAAAAGTAATCCGCCGGTCGTGGTCATCGTGCCGCCCGTCGAGTGCCCAACACCAGTCTGCGGATACTTCCACGCAAGTGTGCCATCCGCAACGCTGAACGCCAGCAACGTTTTTTGCGAATTCTCGCCAGGAATGTGCTTCACACCGGTGGAATAGAACTCTTTTCCCGGAGTGAATTGCTGCGGCTGAGACGCGGAAAAATAATTCTGACACAGCTCCAGCGCCATGAAATAAAACAAATGCGTGGTTTCGTTATACGACGGCGCGAACCAGTTGGTGGCTCCGGCATATCCGGGACACACCTTCGTACCTTCAGGCGTGGGCTTAACTTCTGTGCGAATAGGCCGACCCTTCTCGTCAATTCCCTTTGCCCAATTCAGTTTCTCCACAAACCGTGTCGCAGATAAAAATTCTCCGGTGCTGCGGTCAAGCACGTAAATAAAACCATTGCGATTTGCTTCCACCAGCAGTTTTCGCGGCTGCTCCTTGTATGTCACATCGATGAGCACCGGCGTCTCAGTTCCGTCGTAATCGAACAGATCATGCGGCGTAAATTGAAAATACCATTTCAGTTTGCCCGTATCCGGATTGAGCGCCAGCACGCAATCGGTATATAAGTCATCTCCCGGCCGAACACTGCCTTCAAAGTCCGGCGCGGGATTGCTGGTGCCCCAATACAACGTGTTCAGTTGCGGATCATAAGTACCGGGCATCCACGTGGTGCCTCCGCCATGCAGATACAGATCTCCCGGCCAACTCTCGGAACCATGCTCGCCCGGAGCCGGAATCGTCCAGAATCGCCAAGCCAGCTTTCCGCTTTCCGCGTCGTACGCCGCTACAAAACCTCGCACCCCATCGTCTCCGCCCGAAGTTCCAACGATAATTTTGTCCTTCACCACCAACGGGGCGCTGGTGGCGCCGTAGTTGCTGTTCCAATCCGCATAGGGCACATCCCAAATCAAATTTCCCGACCGGGCATCAAGGCAAAGCAAGTGCGCGTTATCTGTCATGCGGTATACACGATCGTGCCACACGCCGACGCCGCGGCTCATGTGCCGCGAAGCGTCATCGATCAATCCGTCGGAGTTCGGACGAGTGTTGTGCCAAATCGTGCGGCCAGTTTGCGCATCGAGCGCGAATGTATCGTTGGATGAAGTCACAAACATAGTCCCATTCACCACGACTGGCGTCACTTCCAAATGATCGGAATTCCGTGCATGAAAGACCCACTCCGCCCGCAGTTGCTCGACATTTTTCACATTGATCTGCGTCAGCGGGCTGTCACGCCGCCCCGAATAGTCTCCGTTATAAGAAAGCCAATTGCCGCTCATCGGCGCCAGCATGTCCTGCGTACTTACGTTGATCTGCCCCTGCATCGCATTGCCTTCCGCACGCGCAGCACTCACCCAACACAAAATAAAAAGCAGGCAATACAGTTGTCGCATCAATTATTCCCTTGCACCAAGCTGGGCCTCGATCTCATTGCATTCTCCTGGCCGGATCGAAATTAGCACAATGGTGCAAAGTTTGAGCTGCCGCAAGGTTCTCCACAGGCACAATCGTTAAAATAAATTTGGATTAAAGATGCGAGCTAGCATTTCAAACGCAAATTTCCTTGACACCGTTTCCAGTTTCATCGAGTATTAACACGTTTTAATACAGCCTTACATCCTAGTATGCTTCTTTGTTTTGTCAATATCCATGGAACAAGTTTGCAATCCTAAAATACGGCTTTGCACGCGGTTTACGTTCTAAGCGCGCTGGGTGAAAAATAATTTGCAAGACGGATCTGAAATGAAGTTTGGGCGCATTATCAACAAGCCGCCGTTGTTGACAGTCGGCGTGTTCATCTTCTTGGTTCCGCTTCTCGCGCATGCGCAACAGCACGCGCAAAATTCGGCTTCCCACTCAGCGCAACACCAGGGTGCACAGCAAATTTTCGCGACCACTTGCGCTGCTTGCCATGGCCTGGATGGCATGGGCAGCGAGCGCGCGCCTAATATTATTACCAATCCTCAAGTGCAGAGGCTTTCGTCGACTGAGATGTTCAGCGTGATCTCGGGCGGCGTGCCCGGGACCGGGATGCCCGCCTTCCAGCGACTGGGAAAGCCGGCAATCACGTCGTTGGTAGCTTACGTAAAAGACCTGCAAGGCAAAAATCAAACTGCGCCATTACCCGGCGATCCAAAAGCCGGCGAGGCACTCTTTTTCGGCAGCGCCCAATGCTCAAGCTGTCATATGGCATCGGGACGGGGCGGGTTCATCGCTCCCGAGCTGAGCACTTACGGTCAGAATCATTCGGTTGAACAAATTAAGTCTGCCATCGTAAACCCAGCTGCGAGAGAGTCCATTAAGCCGTTGGTGACCGCGACCACGTCGAATGGTGGGAGCTATCAGGGGATCATTCGCAATGAAGATAATTTTTCACTGCAATTGCAATCGGAAGATGGGGCTTTTCACTTCCTCTCGAAGGCGGATTTGAAGACGATTGAACGCGGACATGATTCCATAATGCCATCCGATTATTCATCCCGATTAAGCGCAGCCCAACTCAATAATATTGTCAGCTACCTGCTGAGTCTTGCCCATGCATCCCCGGCTCAGCCCCCGGCGCGCGCGCACTACGAGGATGAAGATTAGGGCGTGGACGTATTTTCATTTTCAGAAAAGGCACTCATATAGAATGACGAAAAAGATTAAAAGCGTTTTGGCCTTTGGTTCGCTTCTGGTCGCGTTCACGATTTCGCTTCCGGCGTCTGCACAAAAAACTCCTCGCAAATTCGAACTACAGCCGATCTCGCCGAAATTCTCGGAGCTTATCGCGAATGATGCCAAGCTCGAAACCGTCGCTACTGGCTTCGGATTCACAGAAGGTCCGGTTTGGGATCCAGCTGGGTTTTTGTATGTCAGCGACGAAGAAATTAATAAAATTTTTCGGGTCTCTTTGAACAACGGCCACAAGGACGAACTCATTGCGCTCGGTGATCCCGACGGCAACACTTACGATCGCGAGAAACGACTAGTCGATTGT
The DNA here is from genome assembly GCA_035572845.1 of Terriglobales bacterium. GTDB lineage: Bacteria > Acidobacteriota > Terriglobia > Terriglobales > Acidobacteriaceae > Gp1-AA145. The sequence continues at coordinate 3,407 of DATNAF010000087.1, read as the reverse complement.
GCCAGCGTATTACGCGCCATCATTGCGATTTCGAAAGATGGGAAGTACAAAATTCTGGCGGATCGTTTCGAAGGGGGAAAATTTAATAGCCCCAATGACGTCATCGTCGGGCCGGACGGTGCATTCTATTTCACCGATCCCACGCTCGATCTTCCCAAGGGCGAAAAACAGGAAATTCCGTTTCAGGGTGTATATCGGCTCGACCAAAGCGGAAAAGTCACATTGCTTACCAAGGAGCTCTCACAACCCAACGGTCTGGCTTTTTCTCCCGACGGAAAAAAGTTTTATGTAGATGACAGCGAGCAGCGGAACATTCGCGTCTACGATGTCGCGGCGAATGGCTCGCTGACCAACGGCCGCGTTTTTGGCGAGGAATCGGGCGAGAAAAACGAAGGTGTGCCTGATGGAATCAAGGTCGACCGCAAAGGCAATCTATTCGTGACCGGCCCGAAGGGAATTTGGGTTTGGAGTCCGGACGGAACTCACCTCGGCACCATCGCCATGCCCGAGCAGCCGGCGAATCTGACCTGGGGTGGCAAAGGCCTCAGCACTCTGTACATCACCGCCACAACGTCGGTGTATCGTCTGCAAACCAAAACTCACGGTTTTCTGCGGTACTGAGAAGCCGGGGTTCATCACACCCATCCCAAGTTACTCTGTGGATACCTCGACGCAGACCGTGTTGAGTACGAACACCTCGACGGTTACGATTAAATCCAAATCGGCTGACATTGTGGCCTGAGGAGATCCCATGCGCGCATTAATCTGCTGGATTGTGGTTTTTCTTATGCCGTCCGCAGTTTTTGCAGCCGATGGTCCCGCAGGCGTTCTCTCCGGCACCGGGAACGTGTATTTAGACGGAGCCCAACTTGCCAATTCAATGCCAGTCATGAGTGGCGATGTCATCGAAACCAAAGAAGTCGGCGTTGCCCATCTGGACATGAGCGGTTCAACCGCCATCATCCAGCCAAATGCTATCGTGAGATTTCAGGCGGCTGGCCTCTCGCTCGATCGCGGCAGCATTTCAATGGCTACCGGTAAGTCGTTGAGCGTCTCCGCGAGAGATTTTCAGATCACACCTGTTTCCGCGGCTTGGACACAATTCGAAGTAACCCGATCGGGTGGACTGATCAAGATCGCCGCTCTCAAGAATTCAGTCACCATAAAGTGTGGGATGGGCGCGCCAACCTTGATCAGAGAGGGTCACCAGATCACCCGCGCAGACGCCCAGGACTGCGGACTCGCACAAAAATCAGAGCCCGGCGCCCCGACTGCGGCGCATGGAGCGATTCTGACTTCGCCCTGGGCTGAAGCCGCCGGCATCGGCGCGGCCGGAACACTTTTGTTTTTAACGCTTCGCCATGGCGACAATCCAGTAAGCACGGACCAACCTTAACCGGACCTGCTGGATTTTCTTTAAAGCTCCGGCATCCGCAGCCGATGACTCTGGTAACTTTCCACTTCTTTGCGAAGGCACAATAATAAAGATTCCGATGCAGGAACGCCGCGTAAATCCGCGCAGAAAAATGGTTCTGCCGGTAAAAATTTCCGGCGGCGAGGGCGCAGGGCTCGCTTATACCATGGACATTGCCTCCGGGGGCGCCCGCTTAGGCGGCGTGCGCGCCAACCTCGAGAGCGGGCAAACCGTCAGCTTGACGCGAAATGGCCGCAAGGCAAACTTTAAGGTGGTATGGGTGCGGCAACTGAGCCCGACTGAAATCCAAGCCGGCATCGAGGCCCAGCAAGGGGTCGAGAATTTTTGGGGTGTAGACCTTTCCGACCGTCAGCAAGGCGGCAAAAAAGATATGGACGCGCTGATGAGCCTGCTAAACACAGCAAAAAAATCCTGATTCGCCGTTTGGTGTAAGAACGGCGGTTGATCTTAGATTAATTTTTGAGTAAACCTTCTACCACTCCGTAAGCCTCGCCCAGTGCGGAATCCAGAGCTGCAGAGTCCTTTCCGCCAGCTTCTGCCAGATCCGGGCGCCCGCCGCCTTTTCCGCCGACTTTCTGCGCGACCGGGGCAATGACCTTCCCAGCCTGAATGCGAGCAGTCAAATCTTTTGTGACGCCGACAATCAGCGAAACGCTTCCGTTCGTTGCCGACCCTAGCACCACAACCCCTGAACCGATCTTGTCTCGAAGCTGATCGACCAGCGTCCGCAATTGCGAGCGCTCCAGATTGTCCACGCGATGGGTCAAGACTTTGACTCCCCGCACATCTTTAATTTTCTCGCCGATGTTGGCGGTCGACGCTGACGCCGACTTCATACGCGCCTGGTCGAGCTCGCGCGCCAGCCGTTTGATCTCTGCGTCTTTCTTCTCAAGTTCGGCTTTCAGAGCCGCGGCGGGAGAGGTATGCGCCTCCTCCGGAGCGGGTGCCCCATCCGTGCGCGTTTTTTGCGCAAGGGTGGGAACCACGAACCTGGACACCACGTTTTCCAATTCATGATCTTTTCGGAAATGTTGCAACGATCCTTCGCCGGTGACCGCCTCCACGCGCCGCACTCCCGACGAGACACTTCCCTCTTTCAGAATCTTGATGAGTCCAATTTCGCCCGTAGCCGCGGTGTGCGTGCCGCCACAGAGTTCACTCGAGAAATCGCCAATCTTAATCACGCGTACACGATCGCCATACTTCTCGCCGAACAATGCCATCGCGTGATACTCATTCACCGCGACATCAATAGGCACGTTCTCTATCACCTCGACCCGCTGGTTCCGCAGCACCTCTTTATTAATAAGATCTTCAATGTCCTGCAGCTCTTCGTCTTCAACTGCGGTGAAATGCGAAAAATCAAACCGTAAATGATTGGGCGCCACCAGCGATCCTGCCTGCTTCACATGCTTGCCTAATACCTCGCGCAAGCCGGCCTGCAACAAGTGCGTAGCAGTATGATTGCGCATGGTGGCTTCGCGAATTCCGGTGTCGACGACGGCATCAACTTTGTCGCCAACGCGAATCGGCTGTTTCGCAATCACCGGATGCGCGCGCACGCCCTGCACTGGATAGTAAGTTCCAGTCACTTCCGCCACTACGGCATTCATCTCATCGCTATAAAGCGTCCCTCGGTCCCCAACCTGTCCGCCGGCTTCCGCATAAAACGGCGTGTGATCAAGAACGACCTCCCCTTCGTCGCCGGGCTTTAGTTCCTGCACGCCTTGCCCATTCTTGATGATGGCCAGCACTTCGCAATCTTCGGAGCGCGTCTGTAGATAGCCTTCAAACGTCGACTTCGGCAGCTGCTGGTACGCAGGGTTCGCACTTTGTTTTGCAGCGCCTTTCCAGGATGCACGAGCGCGCTCGCGCTGATCGGCCATAGCATGATCGAAACTCGATTGATCAAAATCAACGCCTCTGTCACGTGCGGCATCTTGCATGAAATCGAGAGGCATTCCGAATGTGT
>DATNAF010000086.1:0-48240 GCA_035572845.1 Terriglobales bacterium | reverse complement strand
AAAATTATGCCTACTGTACTCGTTGACGTTACCAGCTATCCGAGCATCCAGACCATCACGAATCTCGTGCGTTCCGACGTGCGCGACGATATGGCTGGAGCGACGAATACTATCGGCGAGGGCCAAATTCTTGTCGATAATCTGGGCATCAGCATCACGATGGCGAACTTCTTCAATTCAGCCGTTCGTGAACTATGCAGACAGTTGCGGCTCCAGAATGCGCCGATGCTGATTACGGACAACTACATTATCTCGGACATTCCTCCGATCAACGGGCCACAGGGTTTGCAGGTGGCCGATCCATCCGTGCAGGTGGCCATTGGAACTAACGGCTACTTTGATGGGACGGAATGGCACGCTTCGTATGCATTGCCTGCTGGCGTCTTTCAGGTGGTGCGCTGCTGGGAACGTGAAACGGCTTCCAATGACACCTTCGCGGATATGGGTGAACCTTCCGATGGCATGGCTGGGGTTTACCAGACGAACGGCTGGGGGCGCTGGGAATGGCGTAACGATATGGTCTGGACGCCGGGTTCTCTGGATTACAGAGACCTCAGACTTCGTTACCTGATGCTGTTGCAGGCGAAGTTTGTACAGAGCGCCAACCCAGCTACAACCTATGTCCCGATTCTGGACTGCGAAGAGGCTATTGCGCGAAAGATTGGCCGGATGTACGCGCGCAGGCAGGGTGGCGGGATGTACCAGATTGCTTTGCAGGAAGAAGTGCAGGCCACTAACGACTTTTTGAACGAGCAGGTTCACAGAAAACAGGGCACGAACTATCAAACCTTGGCGTATGGGACGGAAGCGGCGCCAGTCTTGAACTTCGGGCAATAATCCACTGCGCGAGGAGCGCATAACCGCAATAACCCGCCAAGGAGGCGGGTTTTTCTATGGCAAATCAAATTCTTCTCGATCCGTTTCCCGGTGGACGCGACATTGCAAGTCAGGTCGATACATGGTCCGGCTCCATCGCCCTTGCAGGCTCGGCAGTTTCGACCGGCGAACCCCTGAACTGGACGAACGTCATTACCGGCGTTGGTTATAACGAGATCAACCGTCTCGGTGAAGGCACACATGGCAACTCCACGGCGCTCGTGACGGCATTCTCGGCGTCAGCGGGTACGGTGACTGCTACCGCGGCGAACAACTTCTCCGTGGGCCAGCAGGTGACGTTTGTGGGCAATACCTCGGTGCCGGGCCTTCTTCTGAATGGCGTCACGGTCACAGTTGCTACGGCCAGTGCAACACAGTTTACTTTCCTCTCCTCAGCAACGGGCACTGGGACGAGTGAAGTGGGCCTAGCGGTGAGCGGCGGGAAGGTTTATCCGCTGCAAGGCGGAAATCCAGCTATTGCCGCGACGGTTACGGCGCTTTCTGCTTCTGGCGGAATTGTCACCGTCACGGCGGCGAATACCTACCTTCCTGGTGCGCAGGTCGTCATTACATCGGCAAGTTCTGGAATCGGAACGGCCATCAGCGGCAAGACGTTCACCGTCCTCAGCTCTACTGGAACCGCTTTCACCATCGCGTCCAGCGCGACCGGCGCGACCGGAACCGGAACCGCTTCGGGCATCAATCCGCCACAGCCGTTTTCGGTGGCTGCCTGGTCAGAGTTGGCCTCCGGCTATTCCTACAGCTACTCACGCACGACAGGCGTTCTGTTTGTGCAGGTGGGCGCGGCCGCTGTCTCACTGCCCATGGCGAACCTTGCCGCGGGTGCCTATCCATCTGGGGTGCTGAATGACGTAATCCGGTTTGAGGCGAAGTTCCAGAAAGCCTGATGCCTGGACAGCCTGTTGTTTTAGATACGTTGGGTGGTTTGGTTTGTACGGCCAGGCCTGAAGACGTGCCCGAAGGTGCAAGTCCGAGAACTTACGATACGGACTACATTGTTGGGCGCGTCATCCAGCGTGCTGGGCAGAAAAATGTTTATTCCTACGGGAGCGCCTCGTTTGGTCCGAACGGTGGAGGGGCCGTATCTGATAACAATACGCAAGGCAATTCCTGGACATCGCCCACCAACATTCTTGCCAACGATGGCGTATTTACAACTTCGACCGTCGTCTCTCCTCTTACGACGGACACGCTGCAAATCACTGAGTTCAATCTCGCCGTTCCTTCTACATCCAGCATTGGCGGGATTGAGGTTGCAGTGAAAGGATATGCGTCCAACGCAGTGATCTACGCGCAACTCCTGAAGGCAGGCGTTGCGGTGGGAAATGTGAAGTCCATCTCCCTTCCCTCCGCCAGCGGGTTTGTAACGCTAGGCGGAACAACCGATCCGTGGGGCGCGGCATGGACCTATTCTGACGTAGATGCGACGAATTTCGGCGTTCTGCTTTGGGCAACTTCGCCTACGGCTGCCACCATCGCTCTCGATTACTGCCAGATCACGATTTATGGCAGCGAGGGCCAGACGAACTTCAATGGGCTGCTAAGTGCGGAGATTGATGCGGATTTGACGACTCTGGCGTTGGACGCGCTGGGCCTTGTCTGGCAAGAGGATGTAACCAACAACCCGAACATCCTTGTTCGTGCCGGGCTGATTCCTCCGGTGGTTCCCGGCAGCTACATGAAGGGCGTAGATGCGAACGGCAGTGCATACATGGCCTACTCCGACCTGACGCAAGGGACAAGCCAGCCGATGCAGTACAACGGCCAGTGGTGTGACCGGATTACGCAGGTTGGGCCCGGCGCGGCTCCTGTCTTCACACCTCAGCAGGCGAGTACGGATGCGTTTGCGATTTCGACGATTACGCAGCCAGCACAGATGGTTTGGGGATTCAGCTACTTCCTGCAATCGGCGGGCGTTGGGAATACGTCAGCAGGAAACAATGTTACCGTCTACTACGCTGATTCCACCCTTAGCAGTGGCGACCCAGCACTGATTGCTGCTGTCAATTCAGGGAATGCAGTCTATCTTTACATGACGTTCACCGGTACGGGCATCCCAACTCAGGGGCCGTATGTGGTGCAGGTGACCTCCGTAGGGCTAGCAAGCCCCCCTGGACAGCCACGAGCTTTCTATTACTTCACCTACACCCTTCCGACCTCGGCCTATCAGTATTATCAGGGGTCTGGACATTCAACTTATACGGTCACCTATCAGCAATCTCTGGCGACCCTGACGACCGTAGCACCTGTTCCGGGTTTGAGTGTAGGCAATCAGATTGTCGCGACAGGAACGACGCCAAGCGCGTGGAATTCGACCTGGATTATTACGCAGACACTTAATTCGGGAGCTGTGGCTATAACGCAGACCTCCGTTTTATCCGGTGTTGCAACGTATCAGTACACGCTGATCTCCGGTTCAGCGCCCAGCGCTGCGCAACTCATCACGATTACCGGAACACTGAACGATGGTGGCAAGTTGAATGGCGCGAACCTCGTCATTGCATCTTCCACAGGTGGAGCGTCTGGTTCGTTCACAATTAATGTTTCCTTGCCAGACGCTACCGCCGTTGCAGAGAGCGGGCAGGGAACAACGGCGGGAACCGTCTTCTGTTTCGACCCCGGCGCCGCGGATGTAGGAACATCTACCGACCCGATCTTTGGGAATAGCACGGTTGGAGGATCACTTACGTTCACCGCGGCGGCAGAGACGTTTTTGACCCCTGGAATCAAGCAAGGGACCGTTTTCTTTATTACGCGCAACGGTGCAGTAACATTTCCTGCAAACCCCGTCGTTGTCAGCATTCCAAGCAATACGCAGAGTATCGCGGCGACTCAGATACCCATCGGACCTCCGAATGTGACGGCAAGAGGAATCGCCTTCACGGAGAGCGGCCAGAACGGCGTTCCTGGAGCGAACTTCTATACCTATGACACGCCTGTAACGTTTACGGTGAACGGAACAGAGTACACAGCCTCGGCACTGATCGTGCCAGACAACGTGACGACTTCCGCGACCTTCACTTTCCCTGATTCGGTATTGCTGGCGAGCGATGAGATCGATGTTCAGGGCAACAATTACTTTAGCCTGATTGAGATTGGAAGCCCAGCGTGGATCTTCCAGTATGCAAGCAGAATGATGTACGGGCTGTGCCAAACGAAGGTACAGAACTTTATCAATTTGAGCTTTGACGGTGGCTACCTCCCTGCACCTTCTCCATTACCGTTGGGTTGGAGCAGTGTGGGCGCTGTTGCAGATACGTCTGTGGAATTGGTGAATTCGGCAGATTTCGGCAACAGCCTTCAAGTCCTCAATACAGGCGGCTCGACCCTGGCAGATACACCGCTGCTTTACCAGGCTGCTTATCAAGACTTCTATGGCGTCAATATCCTTCAGCCAAACACGGCCTATTCGGTACGATTCAAGGGGCGGGCGTTGAATGCGGACGGACAGCAGATGACGATCTCACTGCGGCCTTATGCGAGTGGAGCTTTTGGAGATGCAATTGGTTCTGCGACATTCACGGTCAATCAAGGTAGTTTCACCATCCAAACCGCGCCTCTTTTGACCGCTCTTGCAGTTATCCCTCCAACACTTCAATTGGTGATCGAGATTGCTTCGATTACTCCTGAAGACGGGGTGCAGATTGACCGCGTGGAGATTTTCCCGACAGAGAGACCTGTCGATACCACGACGATTTGGACGAGTTACGTCAGCAAATTCGAATCGATCGATATTGTTACGGGGCAACTTGGATGTGGGGCGGATAATCCCCAGCCTACGCAGGGTGCCTATCAGATTTTGGAACAGCTTTATATCGAAAAGACTGCTTCCTGCTGCGTGACGCAGGACTCCCCTAACTACGAGCCGAACCAATGGAACGTGCCTCTTTCTTCGCAGGGCGCGGGAAGCGTTGGGCCGAATGCCTTTTATTCGGAAGAGGAATTCTCGATCAAGGCCAGCCGTCCTGGACTCTATTTGTTCGACGGTGGCAAGCCGATGCCTATTTCTCGTGAGCTGCAATCGACCGGAGCCAATGGAAGCATTTGGGAGACGATCAACTGGGCAGCCGCAAAGACGATCTGGACACGCTTTTCGACAGAGAAACGACAGCTTTATGTCGGCGTTCCGATGATTACACCGAACTTCTGGCTGCCGAAGGCCGCTGCATCCACGCCAGCACAGCCGAACGTCATCCTGATGTGCAACTTTACCGGATGCCCCACAGCGGCAGAACTTGCTGAGGCGTTGCCAGTGCATACAACGATGTTTGGAGACTTGAAGGCGCTGGACATGCGGCGCAAGTGGTCGCTGTGGCAGATTGCTTCTCCGGTAGCTGAGTTCATCACTCGTCAGGACGGCATGAGCCAGCCATTGTTTCTCTGTAATGGCACCAGCACCAGCAAAATCTACCAGCTCATCGATGGAGCAGCTTCGGGCGGACAGAATACCGATGATGGAGCTCCGATTAACTGGCTCTATACGACCTATGGATTTACCAAGGCCAAGCAAGGGCAGATGCAGCCTGGTTTGGGCGCTTTGCGCAGGGTCTGGTATTACTTCGCGGCCACGATTGAGGGTGTAGGCCAATATGCCAAGAAATTCTATTCAAATACCTTAGGAGCTCTCCCCCAGAACACCTACGCCGCTCCCGTAGCCACTATGTCTTATCCAGCACAGAACGATCATGAAGCGGTGCTGGAGATTGGCGGCCAGAGACTCTTTGTGGAGTTCTCCGCTGTGGGCACAGGGGGATACGCCGAAATTGGCAACGTGATCCTGGATGGTGAGATGGATAAGAACTCTCCGCATCGTGGGGTTTCCTCGTGAGGGCTAAAGGCATCCTTTCCGGTGGCCGTGCGCTTACAAAATGGATACAGGAAGACGCAACCAAAGGGGCACTGCTCCAGAAGATCATCAACGGCGTTAATACGCTTGCGGATAATACAGCTTCAAGTGCGGTAGGAAGATTAGCTCCCCCCCCGCCGATCAATGGCCTGAACGTGACGACCGGAGGAGAATATGCGCACATCACCATCAACCACAACGGAGCCATCCGGCAGGGCGTCAACTACTTCGTTGAAGTAGCGAATAACAAGGAATTCATCGGGGCGCATCCGATTCATTACGGGACTTCGCGGACACGTGACCCGATCCACCTTGCTCCGAAGGACTCCTCCGGGAATCCGCAGAGTTGGTATGCGCGGGGGTTTGCGCAATATCCGGGTTCGGACCCTTCAACGCCGGTTGTCTACGGCGGCACTTCACCTACACCGATCACGACAATGGGCACGACACAGCTTACCTGGAACCCTTCTACGGGTTCGGGGACTTCTTCCAATAACGGAGCGCAAATCGGTTGGGGATTTGGCAAGCAGGCGACAAGAACATGATGGACGGGGAAAAGGCTAAATAATGTTTGGATTAGGCGGACCGGGGTATCAGCAGGGACTCGATGCGGCAAAAACTGCGACCAACGTCGGCGCGGGGTATGGAACGAACGCCGCCACGGCGAGTTCTCAGCTCATGCCGTTTCTCACGCGTGAATTGAATAGCCCTCAAGGGTTCACCCAGCAACAGATGGGGGCGCAACTGGGAGCTGCGGAAGCGGGCGCCGGCGGATCGACGGCAGGCATTAATACGGAAGCGAATCTTGCCTCTGCAAGAAACCGGAACTCGGGCGGGTTTTCCGGGGCTTTAGATGAGGCAGCACGGCAAAAAGACAAGGCACTCGCTGGCGCGTCGGAAGGGATCGCGGCGAACAATGCGACCTTGCAGCAGGAGCAGCAGCAAAGCGCAGCTACCGGGTTGGCTAATCAGCAGAATATGGATCAAAGCTCCCAACTGAAGGCGATGGGGTTAGTGCCTGAAGATATCAATGCATCAACGAAGGCTTACGGTACTGGAGACTGGGCTGGAGAACTCGGCAGGATCAATGGACTTGTCGGCGGCGTAGCAAAGACAGCCGCAGGCTTCGGCATTCCCGGATTCGGAGGGTTTAAATGATTGGAATGGCGAAGAACCCTGATGACGTAGTGGACCAGATCGAACAGGCCTACAAGATGGCTGCACCAGTGAGTGAGTACGCGCAGCCTACCCAGATGACCGCTGTCAACCCACACGACACGCTGACGGTTCCACTTGGACCACCAGCGCCGAAGGTAACGGGAATGGCCGCATCGGCTGGTACTGACACCGCACCACCTTCCTCCGAGTCGCCGAAGATGTCCGCTCTCGCTCCACAGAAGGAGCACATCAGCAAGAACCTAATGGCGGATTACAAGAAGGATGAAGACCCTTATGGTTCCCCAGACAATCATCCTGGATTCTTCGGGAAGCTGCTGCACGGCCTGAATGTGGCCACTGGTGGAGTGAACCGGCGTGGATTTGAGGAGCAAGGGTTGGAGAAGCGTCTTCAGGATATCGGCAAGCAGGAATCGACGGAGAACCTGCAAGGCGCACAAGCGCGAAATCAAACAGCGGAAGCGGGTGAGCACACGGAAACGACGAATGAGATGCCGGGGAAGACGGCAAGCGAAGAGGGGCTACAGGGCGCAACAGCACGTCATCTGAACGACGAGAGCAACGCGCTTGAGAATCCTCAGCCGAATCTCACCACGGCCTATGCGCATCGCGTGAACGAAGTAATTAAGGCGGGCGGCGATCCTTCGCAAGACCCGATTGTTCAACACCTCTCCGATGCGATCACTTCCCTGCAAAAGCCCGTTTCCCCGAAAGGGCAGGAGCACGTCTCCCTGCTTGGCGATGAGGGCAAGCCGATTGAAGCCAACTTCCATCCGGATACCGGAAAGTACACGGACACCGCTGGAAATGAAATCAAGAACCCGCGTCCGGTGCCACCGCCTCCGAATTATGGGCAACTGATCCTCCCCACCAAAGTAGAGACCGTCATCGACCCTCAGACGGGCGTCCCGACGGTGATGCAGTATGACCCCAGGAGCCAGACCTACAGCAGGCCGGTAGGCATGAGCGCCACAAACGCCTATGGCCATGAGGCGGCACAGGCGGGCGCTGTGAACCGCGCCGGATCGGAACTTATAACCGAACTCCAGAACCCAGCGAACCGCGCCATTCTTGGGAAGTTAAGCTCCTACATCAAACAAGGAACTCTTGGCACTCCAGTCGCAGACAAGCAGGCCGCTTATCTTTCTTCGCAACTGAAGACGTTTGCTGCCCTCCAGCCTGCGATGCATGGATTCCGCTCCAAGAGCGCAGGCGAAGCCTTTGAGAAGATGATTGGCGGCCTGGCGCAGGATCCCGACGCCACGATTGCCAGCATTCAGGGAATCCTCGATACGGCTGGAGCGATCAACCCCGGATTGAAGCACGGCGGCAACAATGCACCACCCGCACGGCCCGCCAACGTTCCCGAGGGATACGAGTTCAACCAAAACGGAGCTCAGGGTGCCGGATGGTATAAGCCTAAGCCGAAAGGTAAACAATAATGGCCACACCGCAGAAGTCACAACCTGCGCCGGACTTCATCCCCTATCAGCCCAGCGGGGATACGCCGGACTTCATCCCGGCGAGCGGCGGCGGAGATGCATCCACGCCCGCCCCGCCGACTGCCCACATGAGCGCGACTCCAGCGCAGCCGTGGTTGACGCAGCTTGACGAAGATTTGCGTCAAGGCGGAAGCCGCACCTTCGTGGGTCGAACCCTGGGCCACATGCAGGGGCGCGGCGACAAGGGATATACAGGTTTGGAGAGTGGGACGACACCGGCCACTGCTGACTTTATGGGTTCGGTGCCATTGGGGGCGGTAAAGATGGCGCAAGGAGTTGCCGAGACACCGCAACATCCAATAGCGGGGCCATTGAAAGCGGTCAGTGGCTTGTTACAAGCAGGTACTATCCCGTCGGCATTCATGGGTGGACCCGCTGCCGACGCTGCTATTGAAGCCGCTCCCGGTATGGCTGAAAAAGCATGGGACACGTTGGTTCCCACGCGGGCGAAAGCTGGCAAATTATTCAACAAGGTAATGGATTCCGCAGGAGATCAACCCGTTACCATCAGCCCCAATACGATGGCTCCCTTGGAGAGGACCCAGCAACTTGCGATGGCGGGCGGCAAGCCTTTCGGAGCGGCTGACAAACTCTATCAGAGGATTCAGACCATCAACCCGCTAACTTATCGTGAAGCGCGCGATTTCTCTCAAAATATGTCTCTTTCCCCTGAGGAGAAGATGGGGCTGAAAAAATCGATGCGTTATGAAGTGCCACGGTTGGCGAAATCATTTAATGAGGATGTTGGGAATGCCGCCGCCGCAGCCGGAAAGGGAGAAGAATACGGTAATGCAATGAATATGTACCGGAGGGCTTCTCGAAATGCTTCTATTGGTAAAGGGCTACTGAAATATGGCGGTCGTGCAGCGCTCGGAGCTGCGGGCGCAGGGGGGCTTTACGAAGTAGGAAAGGCTCTCAATAAATAGTTAATCATTGCCACTGGCCTTATCTATCGAATGCCAAACTCCGATTAACACCGCAAGAACTGCGCCCAGCAACATAACAATAATTAGCATAGCGACCTCGAAGTTCCTGAAGTATACGCCTTAACAGACAACTTTTGCAGTAAAAACAGCCACCTTCGGGTGGTTTTTGAATGCCCGAAAGGAAACTATGCCCCTATACAGTACCTCAGCTTTCGCCCCGTTGCCTGAAGTAGCGATTCCGGCGAAACCCGCGTACTTCTTCGGTACGCTGAACACGAATACAGACGACACCTACCTCCGCATCACCAACGTCGCGTTGACCACGAACGTAGCTACGGTGACAGGAACGATCTACCGAGGGAATATTCCCACCGTCGGCAGCCTGATTACCATTCAGGGAACGGCGACCAATAGCGGTGCGTTCAATGTCTCTGCCGTGCCATTGACGGCGGTCTCAGGGAATGCGGCGACGGGGGTTTATTCGCTCAGTTTCGCGCTGACCCACGCCAATGTTTCTTCTACCGCAGACACGGGCATGGCAATCATCCCGATTGCCGAGACTTCGGAAGTGGCCGCGAACGGAACCAGCGTGGCGATCTATGTGCCCTCGAACGAGCTGCGCGATCTGGGCCAGAAGTCGATCACGGTGGCTACGACCTTCCCCAGCCTCCCCACCGCGGCTACGGTGACACTCTACACGGCCATCAGCAATACAGACCTCGCGGAATGGACCTCGATGGGTGCCGTGGCGACGGTGGCGGGCGGCGTCGTCACCGTACCAGCGAACGCTTCAGCCAATGGCGGAGTAACGACTTTCTCTACGCCTGCCGGCCGATTCTTCCGCTTGGTTCAGTCCGGGGTTTCAGGTGGAACAAACCCCACCATTATCGCCAAGATGATCTGCTAAGGAACCTATGCCTACTTATTTCCGCAGAGATGATTCTGTACAAAACGCGCTTGGCTACGCCATCCCCAACATCGCGGTGACGTACTACGTGGAGCCTGGACTGACGCTGGCGACGGTGTACAGCGGTCCAGAAGGTGGCGCGGCGACTAACCCGCAACTTACCGATGGTTTGGGCCATGCTGAGGCGTATATGTCTCCGGGCCAGTACACCATCACCTATTCGGGAGCGCAGATTCAAACGCTGACGCTGCCGGACCAGACATTGGGTGGCTCAGGAAGTGGAAATACGGTGACTACCTTCGCGGGGGTTCCGCAAGGCACGCAGGATGGCGTGAACCGGGTCTTCACGCTGACGAACGCTGGAGTGCCGCTTACATCTGCACCTACACAACTAGAAGTCTGGAACAACATTTCCCTTGTGGTGAATGTTGGCTACACGATTTCGGGCGTGACCATCGTTTACGCGACCGCGCCACAACCTTTAGACACGATCTGGGCACAAGGAGTAACGATCTCGTGAAGAAGCTACTATTTTTAGTGCTGTTTTCTATTCCCCTGTGCGCACAGACAGTCAACCCAACTCAGATTCGCTGGCCGGAAGTAACCGGCACGATTAATCCGGCGCCCCCGCTGTGGCCGTGCAGTAATTCAAATTATGGACAACCCTATACGAATACGACAACAGATGTGCAGTTCGTATGCGCCGCTGGTGGGTGGACAGCCGTGGGGGCGACGAACGGCACCGTCCAACCCACGCCGCAATTTAGGTTATTTATCCAGCCGAACACGGGGACACAGTCGATAGCGGGGCCAGCTACGACTTCGCAAAATGCCACGACCCCCATTTTGCAGGGGACTGCGAATACCGACTTTTTCGCAACGGGCGGGGGCAACAACGGTGTCGCAAACTTCCTGGCGGCAAACCCTTCCGGACTTGGACTTGTTCCACCAAACAGCACGAGCACGGAAACGCCAGACCTTCCTGTAACCAGCGGCGCACTGATTCAGGACAGGCGGGGAAACGGAAATACCGTCACTACATTAAACGTAGGGACCAATCACGACTGCTTCGCAAACACGCCTGCTTATGACACGGAGTGCTCGAACGATACCTGGACGTTGGCTCGTTTGTCCCAAAACCATGAGTCACACGAATTAGTCGCAGCGGGGCCCGGGTTCTCACTCGGGAACAATGGCACGTCGGCGCAAGGATGGAGCGGGACGACCGGGAACTACCAGCACATGCTCTTGAATAGCCGTGGCATCAAGTCTGGCTACACCGCCTTCATCGACTCTCACGCGATTGGCGATTTGAACCCGTTTCGCCAGTACATCTCCACCGACGGCGGCCGGACGGCGGCCTCGGATGAAGGTGCCGTGGGACTCTACTCTTCCACGCAGGAAAACTCCACCTATTTTCATGGAACTATCGTTAGCGGTGGGTCTACAGGTTCGATTCTGCTCACCACGGCGGAGACATCGGGCCAGAACTACTTTACCGATGGTGGGTTTCTGCTCGATATAACCAAAGGTGGAACCCTTACCGGGACGGTCTCCAGCGTGGCGTCTACAACGTTCGGAACCGTTGCGCAGACGTTTAATTATTGGAACCTCACCGGCATCACCATGCCCGTCTCGACTGCGTGGGGGACAGCGAACACCGCCACCACATCTACGGCAAATGGACAATTTCAAGTTTACGTTTCACAGACCATAAACTTCACTCTCGGTACAAGCCCAGCCTCTCCAGGTTCTTTTGTAGTCGGAAACAACGCCTGCATCGTCCAAGGTCTCGGCGTGGGGTCACCCGGCGCGGGAGAACAAGTCCCCATCACCGCCGTAGGAACCACGTCCGGAGGAATTCAATCAGTTACGTTTTCAACTCGTTATGGGTGGAGCGCCGGATTCGTGTTGATGCAAGGGGGTATGTGTGGCCAATACCCCACCACGACAGGGGCAACATGGAGAACTGCCATACAGGCAATCGGATCGCTCTCGCCAACGCAAGTTGTATGGTCTGCGTGCTCTAACGGAGGTTGCCAGGACTTGTCATTGGCTAAAAATATAGCCGATGTTGGAGGTTCAGTTACTTTTTACCCTGGCGCCGAGATTATAGGCACGCAAGGAAACACTCCCAACACTACTCAACTCGCAAACAATACGACTGCCTGGGCTAACGGAGATTCTATAGAAGGCCCGCACCCTGCGTCGGTTCTTCTTTTGGGTGCGAATATAAGAGTGGGGCAGACAACTAAGGTAGGGGGTGCGCCGTCTTCGATAGCTACGTTCGCTAATGAAGGACCAGCCGCTATAGGGGACGGAATAGAAATTTCTACGCAGAGCGCACTGGGTGGAGCGGCAATACACGTAACAGACGATGGCACGGGATTGGGATCAACAGTGTACGGAGTTCAATTTTCCTACCTAAACCCTGCCGTGATTATCGGAATGACAAATCAGGCCGCTGCCAACTTCAGGATTTTTGAGGGTCCAATAAGCACAGCGGACAATGTTAATAGGTTTTGGTCAGAAGCTACTGGAGGATTTCTTTTTCAAGAGGGGACTAATTACGCCCGACTCTTTGCTTCTAACGTCCCTGCCGATCCTACGGCTTTAGCGCAGATTCCTATTGTAACGAATATGACGGCAGGAGCTGTGCACTATAACCCAGTCACCCTTACTGGAGACGCAACGGTAGACTCAACCGGCGTCGTGGCGGTGTCGAAGATCGCTGGAGTTCCTCTCTCGGGACTTTGCCAGACGAGCGGGGCCGGGTGCCCGGCAGCAGCCGGAGGCGTGACCAGCATCGACACCCTCACGGGAGCGTTCACGTTCTCTGGATCGGGCGTGTCTCATGTTGGCAACGCATACACCTTCAGCGGTTCTGGTTCTGGCATCGGAAGCATCACCTGGGCGCTTCCATCGTGGCTGACGGCTTCTCCTGCGACCATCTCCGCGAGCGGAACGCAGACGTTCTCAGCCACCACGGGCCAGACGGCAAACCAGTTCCTCGCCACGCCCAACGGAACGACGGGGGCGGTTGGGCTGCGTTCTATCGTCGCGGCAGACATCCCGACGCTGAACCAGAGCACCACAGGCAACGCGGCGACGGCAACCGCGCTGGCGTCTACTCCGACGAACTGCGGAGCTGGTGTAGCGGCAACCGGCGTGGGCGCAAACGGGAACGCGGTGGGGTGCTTTACACCAACGGGTACAGGCACGGTTACAGCCGTTTCAGTGGTAACTGCAAATGGAGTCTCGGGGACTGTAGCTACCGCGACCACCACGCCCGCAATCACCTTGACCCTTGGTGCGATCACGCCAACCTCTACCAACGGGGTGAGCGCGGCGACAATGGCGTTCGTCGATCCGACGAGTTCCATTCAGACGCAGTTGAACGGCAAGGTGTCCGGTGCAAGTCTGACGACAAACGTGTTGCCAAAGGCGACTGCGCCCAGCATAGTTGGCAATTCGCTGCTCACCGATGATGGGACGAGCGCTACCTACTCTGGGACGGGTGGTGTCAAGGCGGCACAATTCACCGGGACAGGGACAACTCCTTCCGCACTTAGCCTTCCCGCTGGTGCGGGGAGCATCCCAGCGCTTCCCGCCAATAGCGCCGGTCTGGCCGCACCGGCCACCGGAGGAACTTCGTACCTTCTGA
Source organism: Terriglobales bacterium (assembly GCA_035572845.1). GTDB lineage: Bacteria > Acidobacteriota > Terriglobia > Terriglobales > Acidobacteriaceae > Gp1-AA145. The sequence goes on along the minus strand of DATNAF010000086.1, from coordinate 34,322 downwards.
AATTGCCCGCTACGATCACACAGGGCATTCTGCGTGTCGCGGCACCGGCAACGAATGATGGCGTCAACGAGTCGGCTGTAACCTCCATTTCGAGCACCCGCACGCTGGGGTGGTCGTTTGGCGATGTGGCAACTGGAGCGGCGCTGACGACCTCCGAGGTGGGATACATCACCGTGCCGTTCGCCTGTACCGTCACCGGCTGGCACATCATGGCCGACGCGGGCACGGTGACGGTCAAGACGGCGCGGGTCAACGGTGGTACGGCACTGCCGACTATCGGATCAAACTCCATCTCAACCTCCGGCGTCTCGCTCGCATCGGGAACGAAGATCGACTCCACCACAACAACGGACTTCACCTCCACAGCCATCGCTCAAAATGACACGCTGGGCTTCTTCATCACCGCCGTAGCCACGGCCAAGCAGGTCACGTTCCAACTGGATTGCGCACAATGACAAAAATACTTCTGATGTTCGCAGCGCTGACGTTCTCCACCCCGGCATGGGCCACATGGTCGATGGTCAATGCGAATACGTGTAACCTCTCCTGCTCGGGGACGACGTGCGCGGTTTCTGTCACCTCCACGACGGCGGGCAATGTGATTGCGGCGCTGTACGTCGGTAACACCAATTCCTCCATCACGAATGTCACGGGCGGAGCGTTCACGCACTGCGCTGGCTGCCAAGGAGGGTCGTCTGGAACGGACTGGATCGACATGGGCGGCACGCTGAGTGCGACCGGGGGCACGACCACCGTCACCGTAACCGTCAGCCCCTCCGCAAGTTCCTGGACGGCCTGCGCGACGGAATGGCACTCGACGCTGGGCGCTGGCGTGGTCGATACGCAGGCCACGCATACGGACACTTCCTGCACTACCTGTGCGGCTCCGGCGCTGACCATTACCGGGACGAATGACCTGATTATTCAGGCGGCGGGATGTACCAACACCTGCGCGACGAGCGCGACGGCCGGGTTTGTCGGCGCTTCCCCGTACACGAACCCAGCACAAGCGCCCGGAGGGGCAGGCTGGGGCGCGGCGCTGAATCAGGCGAGCTACGTCGCGCCGAACTGGAGCCAGAACACCTCCGGCGCGGTGCAGGTGTCGGCATGGGCGATTAAGGAGACCGGCGCGGCACCCGTATCTGTGCGCGGAAAGATGATTCTACAGTGAGATTGCGCTTCTTCATCCCGTTCCTGCTCTCGGCGATGGCCCTCGGCCAAGCCTGCACGAACGATGGCACGGGAAACGTGTGCGCGCCGTCCACCAGCGCGAACGGAAAGTGGATGCTCATCAACCATGCCTCCGATACTGGTTCGGGCGACCTCGGCTGCTATTCAGACAAGAAGATCGCCTTCGCCACAAACGCGCTCACCATTACGATGACGAAACCCGCGACTTCGCCCACCTGTGGGCTGTCCGATACGACCCAGGGAACGCAGTTGTACCTCTCGGGTGCGATGGCTTCGGTATCGAGTTTCAGCCCTACCACAAGCTGCCCGAGTGGAACCTGCACCATTCAGGCAAGCATCGAGGCTGGGAAGGGATGGCCCGCGTTCTGGCTGCTGGGCGGGGCTGGGTTGCTGTCCAGTTCCAGCGGCTGCCAGTACCAGTCTGTCTACAACACCTGGGACAACGTAGGCAACTGCCACTGGTCCACGGATACGATGCCGAACGGCGACTCTGCCGAAATCGACATCATGGAGTACATCGAGCCGAGTTACACAAACACGAATCAGAACCTGTTTTCCAATCTGACTTCGCAGCAAAACACGTCGCAGACACTCTCCAGTTCCATCTCCAACTTCCACGTCTATTCGATGCAGTGGAGCAATTCTTCGATCACCTACTCGGTGGACGGGACGGCTTCGACGGCACACTACACCTCAAATGTCCCGCAGAATCCGATGTTTATCCTGCTCCAAAACCGGGTGAGCAATGGCGCTGCCCCGGCAACCTTCCCGCAGACGATGACGGTGCAGTACGTGCAGGTGTGCGACGGGACAACCTGCACCTCGCCTGGAACCAGCGGCGGCAACACCGTCTTCTTTGACAACTTCACGCCTGGACCACAGACCTGGTACGTCCGTCCGGACGGGGGGACTCGCTACAACGCCCACGGTGCGCCCGCCACCTTTGGGCAGTGCGATGGACTCTCCGACACCGCCTATACCGGGACGACCAATGCGGTGTGGACGATGGGGGTCGTAGTTGCTCCCGGAACGACGATTACGGGTAACACGGGTTTCTATGAGACAACGACGGCGGGTGGAACCAGCGGCGTGACCATCCCGGCCTGGGGGACGACGACGACGGACGGCACCGTGACCTGGACGAAGGGTGCGGCCTACCCGCAGAACGGCCACTGCGCCTTCTCGGATATCCGCTACCTGTGGGCCGACGGCGAGTATTCGGCTGGTGGCGCGGCGCCTCAGTGGGGATGGACGAGTGCAGGGGGCGACACCGTGATCGTTCGCGGCGCGCACACGCAGACGACCGGCTATCGCATCGGCTATTCCGGCCCAAACAACACTTCGGCGGATTACTTCCTTGGAGAAGCGGGAAACCCCGGAGGTTCTGGAGCGCCAGTTGTGCCGTCTGGGACGGTCGGCCAGCCAACACGCATCCTCGGCGAGAACTATGCAAGCTGCACCAACCCACTCGACAAGACATTCGTTCACGGTGGCTATGGGACGGGCGGCGTTTTCAACGTCAGCGGGAGCAGCTATGTGCAGATTGAGTGCTTCAACATCTCCGACCAATCGAGCTGCGGACGTTCTGGGACAGTGAACAACTGTAACACCTCTTTCCCGATGGACGACTACGCCAACAACGGGATTGAGATCACGAACACTGCGACGAACGTTCTCTTGCAGGACATCGACATTCACGGAATGGCATCGGCTGGAATGCATGGGCCGACAGGGGACGGGTTCGTGACCAACCGCGTCTCGCTGATAGGAAACGATAATTCTGGCTGGAACCTGGATCGCGGAAACGGCACGACCGGAACCGGCTCTCTGACAAACCACTACTTTACCTGTGGATGGAACGGTTTCAACGAGCAGTACCCCATCTTGGACGCGCTCCCATTCTTCAATGGCTCGGATGATAGCAGCAGCGGATATGGCGATTGCTGGGGCACGACAACCGTAGCAAGTGTTCCCGGCTGGCAGGTTAGCTTCGACCACGCCAACGTCTTCTACAACACGCAGGACGGGCTGGACGCGCTGCACGTCAATGGGGCAGGCTCGACTGTCACGATCATCGATTCCCTTCTCTACGGCAATATGGGCAACCAAGCCAAGATCGGAGGATCGGCCATCACTTTTACGAACAACCTGATTTATGACAACTGCAACGCTCTGCGGCAGGCGATTCCCGGTACTCCTTCGGGCTACAACACGGCGCTATCGGACTTCTGCCGCGCTGGTGACGATGCGGTGGCGGTGACCATCAGCGATGCTTACAACAGCCTGGTGGCGTTCAATACGCTGGTCACGGCGGCTTCCGGTGGCTACCTGATCGAGTGCGTCAGCCCCTGCACCGCCCCGGCGTTCAAGTTCCAGAACAATGTAACGCTGGGCTTCCTCAACAACGCGACGAACGGCTATCCGGGGGGTGGAAGCGGGAACTATCCGCAGCGCATCTACCTGGATACCAGCGTGACGCCGGGGGCGGCGATTTGGCTAGATGCTGGCTCGGCCTTCGATCACAACGACACATTCCACGAGAAGAATGCCTGCCCAAACACGAACGAGACGAACGCGCTTTGCGTCGATCCGCTGCTGACAACCTCAACGTGGAGCCTGTACGGAACTTGGCCCATTACCCTAACATCCTCCAGCCCGCCCATCGGCGCTGGCGTGACCATCCCCGGCATCACCGCGGATTACCTGGGAGTGACTCGGCCCAACCCGCCAAGCATCGGGGCGTATGAGTTCTTAGGCGCTGTGCCAACATCGTTGCTGGGCGCTGTCGTCATTACGGGCGCGGCGGTGATCCGATGATGACGTATAGTCCGTCCGGGCTCGAGATGACAAAAAGTTTTGAAGGTCTGAAACTTGCCGCCTACCGGGACCAGGGCGGCGTGTGGACGATTGGTTATGGACATACCGGTCCGGACGTTCACGAAGGGCTGACGATCACCACTGAACAGGCTGAGGCGCTTCTTGTTGACGACCTGGCGAATGCCGTAGCCTGCGTGAATCGACAGGTAACGGGAACGATCAATCAAAATCAATTCGATGCGCTCGTTGACTTCGCCTTCAACCTGGGATGCGAGACTTTGGGGCGATCCACGCTTTTGCGCTGCGTGAATAGTGGTGCGTTTACTTCAGCAGCGTTGCAGTTTCCTCTATGGGCACATGTAAAAGGACAGCTTATACCGGGGCTGGTTCGACGGCGGCAGGCTGAGATGAACATGTTTAAGGGTGTTTATAAGACAGAGGAATCAGTCCAACAACGTCTTTAGCCTATTGGCGAAGGGACGAATAAGGCTTTTCCCGCGTTGGGCGAAACTTATTGGATTGCGGATGAAATTCCCATTTGCAAAGGATTTTAGCAATGTTTCGCCGTCCACACGGTCTGCCCATGATTGAAAGAGTGGAGCGATCTCAGCGCGCTCTTCCGCAAGGAATTCTTCGCTTGCTGCGGAAAGATAGCGGAGGAAGTTTTTGCGGCTTGCCTTGTCGATCCAAGCTACGTCTGACATCTTCGCGCGGTCGGCCGCCAGCGGCATCACCTCGTAAAACATGCGCTGTTCGTCGCGCAACCACATGCCAATGCGCTTGCGGAATTTGTTGCCGTCGTGTCCTACGCGGTAGCCACTGACGACTTCCGCTTCGTAGATGAATGTGCCAAATGGAGCAACCTGCATATATAACGGCCAGTCCCCGAACGATTCCATCCCCTTGTGGTATCCCCCGGAAGTCTCCAGCACGTCTCGCCGCACGGCAAAGGCCGCAAAGCACGCCTTTGGCCCGTACCGCTGCTCGGTAAGGGTAGTGGGCGGCAGCGTAACCCCTCTAACGCTCAAAAGATACTCTGTACTCAACAACGCCCCCGCTTCGTCGATGGTGTCCCACCCGGCGCGCACTAAAACGGCATCTTCGCGGCGAGCTGCTCCACGCAGCAGCGTCTCACAGAAGTTTGGCCTCGCCACATCGTCACTACTGAACAACGTAATCCAGTCCCCGCTCAGGCTGCGGAGTGTAAAGTCCCACTGTTCACCAACATTGCATCCTGGCGGCGGCTTCAACCCGCGCACCTCCCCCTCATACTTCGCAATAATGTCTGGCGTGCGATCCGTGCTGTGATGGTCCGAGATGACAATTTCGTCCGGAGGCCGTGTTTGATTCAGCAGAGATAGGATCGTTTCTTCAAGGAAATCAGCTTGGTTGAACGTCGGAATACCCACAGAGAAGGTCGGTTTTCGCATTGCGGGAATTATAACCTCAGTCGCGTCATCACTTCGCGCACTGTCTTCGGATGCAGTTAAAGAAACGGTCGTCATCGGGAATCATGTGTTTCTTCAGGAAATCTGACACAGAAAAGCCCTCCGAAGAGGGCATCCTGTTTTGTGCGGGCTAGGCTTGATACCAGCTATGTATGAACTTTTCGCGGTAAGTCGCTGCTCCCGTTCATACTCAACGACCAGACTATAGCGTGTCCATCCACGCCGCCGTACAAACTTGGTGCGCTCAGGAGGATTTGAACCTCCAGCCAACGAATTATGAGTTCGCCGCTCTGACCGTTGAGCTATAAGCGCAAAACCTTGGTGCGAGAGGTAGGAATCGAACCTACAAACGCCGGGTTTTAAATCCGGCCGCTTTGCCTGTTTGCGTACACTCGCTTGGTGCAAGACCGAGGAATCGAACCTCGAACCATCTTCTTAGAAGGAAGCCGCTCTATCCGTTGAGCTAGTCTCGCAATCTCTCAATTCTACTTCCTCCCGCGCCCTGTATTCGGATGGGGCGCGATCTTATTTAAGCGGCTGCTTTTCGAGCTTCTCTTTGATGACCGAACGAACATACGATGACATACTCAATCCCCGGCTGGCAGCTAAGATTCTAAGCTCTTTGCGCTCTTGGATGGGCATACGAACTTGAAGAAGACACGTTCTCGGCTTTGACATTCCTCTAAAGTTGTAGCCGATACAATGACGAAACCCCTACAACGTCAGTGATTTGTCATTGACCTGTCAGTACAAACGCATTACATTCGTAACCGCAATGATTACCTCCCTTTACACTTCGCCATATATCCCAAATCCTCCGCCGTCTTTAGAACGGCCCACTTGACGGCGTTTGTGCGAGATCGCCTGGTTTTGTTCTTGAGCCATTCGGCGGCGGCAAATTCTTCTTCACTAAATCGTACAAGGACGGCCTTGATGCTCTTCTTATTAGCGGGCATAACACTAAGATATCTCTTTGGTAACTTATGTCAACTTAATAATGCATGGCATATATCAATGTGATATCACTTCCCTATGATAAAAGTCATAGACGAACCTCCGCACGCCGGACAAGATGATTCCCGCTATGCCCAACACACACTGAACCACCTAAACTGCCCGGTCTGTGACGCCACGGAGATAACGACCTTGGGCCACGATCAACCTGTTGTCTTGTTTTCCCTCTCTGCCGAAAATGACTGACCACACTCCAAGGCACGGACCTGATTGTCCGGGGTGTCTGTCGCGGAGCCTTGTGCGTTCCGAAGAAAAGCTCGCCGATCAATATTTTCAGCCCGCATTTGAGATGTGGCTTGAAGCGAGATTGATTGGGGAGCGCTCTGAGACCAGTGTGCGCTATATCGCGGAAAGCAGCGAAGAGACCTACCGTGAATATGCCTGGGCACTCGAGAAGTTCTTTGGCCCATTCAAACTAAATCAGATACACGACGGCAGTATCCGCCAATATCAGGATGACAGAGCCAATTGCCGGGGTGGATGGAAAAAGAAATGCGGCCAGAATCGGATACACAAAGAGGTAGGGCTCTTGTTGCGGATGATGCGAGCGGCGCACGTATGGACAGATGATTTAGACGGAGCCTTCGATCAGCTCCCGTTGCAGTACAGCGATGTGCCGAGAGCGATGGACCCGGAACAGGAAGCCCATTGGCTGCAATCCTGCCTGTGGGATGAAGAATGGCTTTGGGTGTACCACTACTCTAGGGTGGCCCTCGAAACGTGCGCGAGCACTATTGAAATAAGAAAAGGGCGCTTGGTAGACATAAGTCTGCGGCATTGGACTTTCAGGGTGGGGCCGGAGGCGTCGAAAAACAAGTTTCGCAATCGGACGATCCCTCTTGAGAGCGACGAGATACGGGAATCGACTGAGTTTTTGCTGCGGCGAGCTTTTGATTTTGGATGCCGGAGACCTGAACATTATTGGTTACCTTTTGGCAGTAATTCCAGGCGCGGCGACCTTGACGTGACACGGCCCATGACCAAGCACTGCATCAAGGGGACATGGAATAAAATCAGGGATAAGTCTCAAATCCTCTGGCTAACGCCCTACGATATGCGCCATACAGCGATAACGAGAATGGCGGAGAAGGGCACTCCGATTTCTACAATTATGGCGTTTGCGGGTCAGATGAGTCCGCGGATGCAACAGCATTACACGACGATCAGTATGCAGGCGAAACGGCAGGCGGCGCAGGATGTATGGCTCAAAAAGCCTGTTTCCTCGGTGCGATTGCTGCCTCAGTACGCATCTGCATAATTTTCTTGACACCGTTCGCGGCTCATGTAAATATGGTCGGCAGCTTAGAGATGTCACCGTCTCAGCGTTTATCAAGTCCCCTACGAACCAGTAGGTCGGGCGTTCGAATCGCTCCGGGCGCACCATAACTCGATATAACGCTAAACGGCACACCTCTAGGACTTTAGCCCGATTTTGGGCACCCACTAGGGGTATAACGATGCCGGAACCGATCAGCATACAGCGTGAGAGTTCTTCTCAGGCTATCCAAAGGACAACCCATGACAGGAATAGTGACCTCCATAAGGGGTACTCAGCAGAGCTATTGCCATATTCAGGGCGAGGATGGGACGGTGTATTTTTCCCATCAGTTAAATTTCGTGAACCCAGCGGAGATGGTCGTGGGGAACGAGGTGTCCTTCAACGTGGCGAAGGCCATGAGCGGCCCACGACCGAACGCAATCGACGTGGTGGCGATCCAGCGCAAGGCAGCGTAGACGGCTGGGAGCGGTACGCGGAGACTCCCAAGTTTTCGTGGTGGCTCCCGGCCATCCTTGCGGCGGCTTGCGTCTACGGAATCTATCTGGCGGTGACGCGATGACGACTCCAGCAGCCGAAAGACTCTATCTCGCTCAACATCTCGCAGCCGTTGAAGGTAGGGGATACGCAGTTTTCAACCCCCACAATAAGCCCCTTGAGGAATTGCCCGTTATCTATGGTTTCAACAACGGCGGGTCGAGTGGATGGTATAGCGCCGTCGCTCTCGCCGAAGATGGCACATGCTTAGGCGGTCATTGCTGCTCTGACGAAGGCTATATGCCGTGTGACTTAGGTGTCCTTGAAGGAACACGGACGGACCGGCACGCGAACGAATACCAGAAGCATTATCCCGGTGGCTATCGCATGGACTTCGTTCCGCGCGATGAAGTGAAGGCCCATGAAGCCTTAAACCGCGCATTTCTCCTGAACCAAGAACAAGCGGCCATAGCCGCAGAGAAAGAGAAGGTGACGCGATGAGCACAACCACCGCAGGAAAAGTAGCCGCCGAATTTCGCAAGCTGGCAGATTCTCTTGATGCCAACCCGGAGGCAGAGATCGAGAAGCCTTCCATCTATTTCTACTGCGATGCGAAGAATAATTTCGTCTCTACCGTAAAACTTCTCCCGCGGCCCCTCGCTAAGACCGTCAGCGATAAGGACGATCCCAAGTGGGCCAGGGTGCGGGTTGAATACCGTACGGATGTGATCGATGTAGAGGCATCGATTCCGCAGTCACTCACCTGCGAATTGATTGAACCAGCGAAACCGGCGGTTTATCGCTGCGACCCCATCCTTTCTCTCGAAGAGGAAGCGGAGGTGTCGGCATGAGGCCAAACCCTGTCTACCGCGTTACCTCAATGGAAGCCTCCGATATGAACGCCCTCTACTCGCACGAAATCATCCTTCAGCCCATCCCTGAAGATGAAGCGATTGATCTTACCAACGGCGTTGTCTCGCAGGCCGGGTACGAGCGGCATGATGAATTGCGCATGAACGTCTCGGAAGAAGTGTTTCACTCACTGCGAATAGGGATGCTCTACCAGCCTGCGTTTTCGCCGGCCAATCTTGTCGCAGAGGAGGCTGCCTAATGTTCGGACTACCCCCTGATTACGATAGCCAATTCAACCCGCCCGAGCCTCCTATCCCCGGCTTAGGTGGCGATGTCGATGACGAACCGACGGATGAAGACCTGGAGGATGAGTAATGGAAATCAAAACATATTTCGGTAGCGTCATCTTCGCGTTGGAAGGCGCTAAGACTGTGCTCGAAGTCGTCAAGGCGGCTCTCGAAGCGAAGAAGTCCCTCCGTGGCGCTGTCCTCCGTGGCGCTGACCTCAGTGGCGCGCTGACCTCAGTGGCGCTGACCTCCGTGACGGACTTAAGGGTGTCCCCGTGATTGCCAACATACACCAAGCAGTTTTCGAGGCGGTAAGCAAGCCGAACGCTCTTGATATGGGCAGTTGGCACATCTGCGACACAACACATTGCCGCGCCGGGTGGGTAGTGACGCTCGCAGGTGACGCTGGGCGCGCTATGGAGTGGGCAGTGGGAACTCCAGCCGCAGCCGCAATGATTTACCTCGCAAGCGATCCGCATCTGGAAAAGGTTCCCGACTTTTATTGCTCCAACGCAGAGGCTTTGGCTGACATGAAGAAGCTAGCGGAGGCCCTATGAACCGCATATGCATGGGCATAGTGGAGCACTTGATGGAGCCAGTCTGCGACCTGCACTACAAAGAGGACTGTAGGGCTCTCAACATCCCTGCGGTATTGATCGGTTTTGTCCTGTTTCTACTGGTGATGCTATGAATTCTTCTGAAAATATCTCGACGCTTGCAGCAGCTTTAGTGAATGCACAAAAGGCGTTCGCCCCGGCGATAAAGACAGCCGTCAATCCCCATTTCAAGTCAAAGTATGTCGATCTGGCTTCGGCCATCGAAGCGGCGCAACCGGCATTGCTTGAAAACGGAATTGCCGTGATTCAAGGTACGGCTGGCGATATAACATCGCAGTCCGTCACAGTGACGACGCGACTACTCCACAGTTCCGGAGAATGGCTGGAAGATTCTCTTACACTTCCTGCGACCAACCGAGGCGACTTCTCCGCTCAATCTTCTGGTTCGGCGATCACTTATGCGCGCCGGTACTCCTACATGGCAATCCTTGGATTCGCTCCAGAAGACGACGACGGAAATGGAGCTTCAGGGAAAGGCGCAGTACAGGATACGCAGAGAGCTTCAGTCAATCGACAATTGCGCGACTCGCTCAATCAAGAGGCGGAAGACCCCAACGATTTCGATGTTCACATGGATCAGAGTGCTGAGAAGCAGTACCCAACTCCCCGCGTCCGGCCTGATGGACCACGTATCTCAGAGGCTCAAGCAAATCGTTTCTTTGCGATAGCGATGGGTTCCGGCAAGACAAAGCAGGAAGTCAACAATTATCTCGGCAGCAATGGATATGAGCGCAGCACCGAGATTATCAAATCTGAATATGAGAAGCACTGCGAATGGGCGGCGGCTAAATGATTCTAAGCCACACATTCGATGAAGAAGCTCACGTCTACAAGGTTCCGGGGCAGTTCGTGTTGGCTACCTCGGACATCATCTACATGAATGGCCTGGCCAACTATGACGCTATCCCTTCCGGGATTCTCGCTCATGCCTCTTGGAGAGGAACGCAGCTTCACAAGGCTATCCAGTTCTTCGAGGAAGACAACGAAGTGCCGGATATGCCGGACGAAGTTCTTCCCTACTTCCGCGGGTACTGTCTGTTTCGGAGCAAGTTCGATTTTGAACCATTAGGTGCTCTCGAAAAGCAGATTGTCTACGAGCATGACGGCACAGGACAGGCTGTCGGCTGCACCATTGACCTTCGCGGTCTTCTCCGTGGGGTTCCGTACATCTGCGATGCCAAGACAAGCGCAAAGCAGTATGGGAAGGCCAAGGCGCAGAAGCTCTTAGCCTGGAGGATGCAGACGCAAAGCTACCTATGCGCGACGGAGTTAGATGAGCCGTGGTGGGAGATGTGCGGATCGAAGCAGGTCTGCGGCCGGGGGATTATCCAAGTAGCTAAGGACGCCTCTTTTGAATTCCATGACTTTTCGACGGTGGACGATCAACTTCTTTGGGACGGATGCGTGAGGTTGGCAATGGCAAAACTGGGTAACGGATTTCAGTTGGAGCGCCGCTGATGCTTAGTTGCCAACGTCCTCCCCGTCGCAAGCGAGAGCCTATCCGAACCTTCCCAGATGGGAGAGAAGTTCTCGATTTGAGGACAGCGGAGGGCTTGCGAATCTACAAGTCGCGCACACGGATGATGGCTGAATTGCAGAACTTCCTTTGCGCTATTTGCGGTGAATGGATGATTATCCCAACGTTCGACCATGCAGATAATCGCTGCGCCGGGCATAAAGATGACAGGATGATCGATTTCAAGACTGGCAGGCGAATTAACGCAGCTTTATGTTTTTCCTGCCAAGGCTTGAAAGGTTCACGACGCTACCACTGGATTGAAGGGAAGTACACACCTGTAACTAAATCAAAAGCAGCATAAGGAGAAACATGACTAAGGAAACAGTGAAAGCCCCCGAACCAAAGCCCGTCACAGTTGGAGAATTCCTCCGCTACGACTTCACCGAAGAGGAAACCAAAGAGAAGGCTAAGAAGTTGGCCCTCGCGGTACAGACCCAGACTCAAGCGCAAGAAGAGCAGAAAGCTGCGGCCTCACAGTTCAAAGAGCGCATTGAGAGCTGCACGTCGCAAATTGGCAAGCTCTCTCGTGAAATCAATATGGGCTGGGAGATGAGGACAATTACCTGTTTCTTTCTATTTCACACGCCGGTCCAAGGTACAAAACGGATCATGCGCGAAGACACTGGAGAGATTGTCCGCGAGATTGCCATGACTCCATCCGAGATGCAGGAAAAACTCTTTGCCGAGGAATAGTTACACACCTGTAGTGAAGATAAGGGAGGTTGCATGACGATTTATGTGTTGCTCAAGGGATTGTCGGAGAAGGGCTTAGTCACTTTTCATGGTGTAGTTAGCTCGCAATCTGCTGCGGAAACATGGAGTGCTGCTGGTAAGTCTCATTGGTACTGGGCTTGCGAAAAGACAGAGGAGGGAGACTACGACAATATATATAGCTCTCCGCTAATTTGCGAGGTAGCCTGATGCCCCGCACAGCGCAGCAAGTCATCCTGGATTTACTCAGCCGAGAGCACTGGTACGCCCCGCACGAGGTTCGTCTTCAGTTACAGCTTGCGGGCTGCCACGTAGCTGCTGAGGCTTGCACGGCTCGGATGCGGGATCTGAGAAAAGAATCGTGGGGCAAGCACGACCTGAAGAAGAGACGCCGCAAGGGTACATCTTATTTTGAGTATCGGATTGAGTTGGAAAGGGAGAAGGCAGCCTAACTTGGAACCACTCCCCTACTACAAATGGCACTGGCGCGACTACAGAGCTAACCGGCGCGTCCAGAGAATGAGCTGGCAAGCAAAGGGCCTGTACCGCGAGTTACTGGATGAGTTCTGGGCTGAAGGATCGTTGCCCTTGGATCACGAAGAACTCGCCGATATTTGCGGTTGCAGCCTGGAAGAGTTTGAGATGTATTGGCCGCAAATCGAACCATGCTGGGAAGTTACGGAGAGCGGTTTAGTGAACGCGAAGATGGATACGATGCGCACGACGACCGACTGTAAGCGTGTGGCGAACGCCAAGAATGGGCAGGCAGGTGCCATCGCAAAGCTGGCGAACGCCAAGCAACTGCCTAGCGAACGCCAGAATGATTCTAGCGAACGCCAGACACCCGCTGGCGAACGCCAGACACCCGCTGGCGAACGCCATATAGCAGAGCAGAGCAGAGCAGAGCAGAGCAAAGAAGAGAAGAGAAATACTTCCCCGCGACAAGCGCGGGGCGCTGATCCCCGGCATGTGATTTTCAAGGGAGCTACGGCGAAGTACTGGGATAGGCATAACCCATCGGTACAAATGCCGTGGGACGCCAGCGAAGCAAAGCAGCTTTCTAGCCTTCTGGCGGCTTCTCCTGACCTCAAGATGGAAACCTTCACGACCTGCCTACAGAACCGGCACAAGTCGCTTGTGAACCACTCAGACCGGCCTAGAGCATGGCTGGCGAGGACGCTGGATTACCTCAACGGGCCGTTGGATCAATTTGGGAAACCACAGGGAGTGAACCATGGAACGAATCAGCGAGTTGATGCTGCAACCGAACGAAAACGAACTTCGGACGACGCGATCCAAGCCGCAGTTGCCCGACGAATCGGTCTTCGCACTGGGGGCGTTGATGCAGCAAGCGAGGGACTACTACCCCAATCAGACGCTCCCGGAGGGGACGCCGGATGTGTACCTGAAGGCTTGGGAGGAACTAGCCCAGTCACAGGGGATGAAGCGTTTCGAGGCCGGACTCTGGAAGGCACTCCGTAGCCATGACTTCTTCCCCACGCCGAACCAGATTGAGAACGCGTGTGAGGAGATTAGCGCGACCTCAGCGAATCCAAGAGCGGCTCTGGACAAGATCAATGCGCAGATTGCGCACTCGAAGGCTCATCCCGAACTCTACGTGTCGAAAGCGGAGTGGTCCGAGTCAGTGAAGTCTTTGGAGGAGAAATACCATCTTCAGAAGCCCAAGGAGATCGACACCACCCCGCAGATGCTTGCCTGCCCACACTGCTCGAAAGAGTTGCCTGTAGCAGGAAACATACGCTTCTGGAGTGGTGATGAATTACTTGAGCACGGCAAGCTGCTGAAGGAGATGGAAGCTCAAGCGGAGGCAAATCGCAAGAAGGCCCGCGAGGAGGCAGAAGCATTCGTTGCCGCAGAGTTGGCAAAGGCGGACGCCGATCTAGCGAATAAAGTTTCCTGGACAGAGACGGAGGTGGTGTGAAAGTTATCAACGAACCAACGCGAGATGGATTCGAGCAAGGCTACTATATGGCGCGGTTTGTTGACGCCGAGGAAGCGAAAGGGAAACTTGCGAACGGAAGCGAAAGATGTGCTACGTGCGCGTTCCGACAAGGAACCTACCCCAATGGATCACCTACGACGCAGATGGACGCGCTCAAGTGTGTCATGGAAGGCATCCCGTTTGGCTGCCATGAGGAATCTAAGCCGTGCGCAGGATGGGCATTACTGAGACGGACAAGTGAGCACACAACCAAGATGCCGTGGAATTTCAGCGATGAGACGGAGGCAGTAGGTGAGTAAGTATCACTCAAAGCGAGTAGGAGCCTACGCCTCGAAGCGGGAAGCACGGAGGGCTGCGGAACTTTGTCTTATGCAGAACATGGGGCTTATCTCTGACCTTGAGGAACAGGTGAAGTTTGAGTTGGTTCCTAAGCAGGAAGGCGAGCGGGCCGTAACCTACACCGCCGACTTTCGCTACAAGGAAAACGGGCAGGTTGTGGTTGAAGACTCAAAGGGCATGAAGACCCAGCAGTACGTGATTCGCAGAAAGTTGATGAAGTTCATACACGGAATCACCGTGAGGGAGACGTAGATGGAACGTGACTACACCGAGCGAGACTTACAGCGCTACCTACGGGGCGATATACCGGCGATGGGCGCGCCCAAGACCCCTTGGCGATTGGACTTTGAGCGCCGGAACGCGGAGGAGGCACAGAAGCCCCGCGAGATCGTCACGCATCCGCAAATAGAGAAGCGCCGGATGCGGTCGAAGGATGGCGTATCGCGGGCGTGCTCTGGCCCCCCCTGCACAGTCTGTGGACGGCCAACGCGCGAGGGTACGGTCAAAGGTATGCATGAGCGGTGTGCCCGCAAGCGTGAACATTGCCCCTGTGGGACGGTATTGAAGGTTACGAACCCGTACCCCACTTGTGGTAAATGCAGGGCGAAGGAGGCGAGGCTAAAGTCTCTGGTTGGCAAGAGGATTTGTACGGAACCTGGATGTGGCCGGATTTTGAATAAGAACAACACCCTGCCGAAGTGCTTGAGACATGCTGCGGAGCTGAGGAGCGCGATGAACACGGAACGCAAGCGGCAGCAACGGGCACATCTAAGGATGGCCGCATGACGAACTTTGACCGCTACCAGCGACAGTTTGACCTTTGCTGCGGACCCCCGGGGCAGTTTGTGAAACCCAAACCTCTTACTGGGATTGAGCGTGAGAAGTTAGCAGAACTACAAGCGATTGCAGACGAGTGGAAGAAAGTACAGGAGGCAGGACGATGAGTGCGAAAGAAAAGGACACCGTAAAGCTGCCATATCGTGTCGAGTTC
Organism: Terriglobales bacterium; assembly: GCA_035572845.1. Classification (GTDB taxonomy): domain Bacteria; phylum Acidobacteriota; class Terriglobia; order Terriglobales; family Acidobacteriaceae; genus Gp1-AA145. The sequence goes on along the minus strand of DATNAF010000086.1, from coordinate 18,820 downwards.
CGATTTCGTAGGGGCACGAGGCATTATGAGTATTTCGGGTCGATGGATGATGCAAATAAGGCTTCCTATACTCGCCGGTTTTATACACCTTTGGGCCATCCGTCGATTGAATTCCCGTTATCTCAGCAGACGCAGCAGAGAGGCCCACGTAACGGATGGAGCGCTGTGTGAGCATCTGGACTCAATCAAGAGGGAGTATCAGAAGGCGTTTGGAGGACGAGATGGACAGAGCAGAGTTTAGGCAGATTGCCATGATCGCAGCGATGGAGGGGATGCTAGCAAGCCCCCATACGGCTGTAACAGCGACACCAAAAGAGATTGCGCTGGCTGCGATAGAACAGGCCGACGCACTACTTGAAGCCAACACGGTAGATGAACGCGTAGCTGACTAAGAGGGAGAGCAGAGATGGCAACTTACAAGGAACGTAGAGAGCAGATTTGGATGATTCAGGTGCGCGTGAAGGGAAGCGATCAGATATGGAGCTGCACGTCTGACCGTTGGTTCCATACTCGCGAGGAAGTTAGGGAACATATCCGCGCCAAGATTTCTCCCTATCAAACGCCAGGCCAATATCTGGACAACATGGAGTACCGGCCCAAGCGTTACCTACCAGCGAATTAGCTTTCCCCAACCAAGAAAGGATGCAAATGAGCGAGAAGAAGAGAAGTGAGTTTTCACAAAAAGCTGCGGCTTTAGTTGACGCGTCTTATAGGGCTGGCTTCAGGGAAGGCATAAACCACATCGCGGGAGTCGTCTCAAAGAGGATAACTCCGATGACCCTACTAGATCGCTTTGTTGAACTTTATGGCGAGGTCCCACTCGCGGGAACCATGATCGCGCCGGGGCATCAACTCTGGCGAGATTATTACGAGTTCTGTGGCGATCACATGATTCGGACGGATGAGGGATGGGAGCCGGGAGAGGTCAAGCAGCCCTATATGGACAGCGATCCAGACGCCATTCTTGATGAAGTAAATGCACCGCAGTAGTGCTGGAGGGGGAGTAAGAAGAATGGCCAACTACACAGAGAAGGAACAACGGCTGCTGGATGAGATCGAATCGCATGAACTGGATTGCAGGTGCGATCTCTGCATGGAGTTTGTGAACTCACACAACTCTACCGAGTGGAAAGCCACTGTTGCCGCACGTCTGGAGGTACCGAGTGAATAGCGCAGAAGGAGTGGAGAATGGTATGGAAATCGAGAATTTACCTTGGACCGCAGTTATTGGCGAGTGTGCAAAGGTTCGGGATTCAGAGAATGCGCTCATAGTAACTTGCCACTATATCAACGGGGATGGGTGTAGACGTGATTCTGATGAAGTGGCTCGCTATGCCCGTCTTATCGCCGCCGCTCCTGAACTCCTAGAAGCACTCAAGGAATGTCTCGCGCTATTCGGTGAAACACGCGAAGAACAAGAGGCATATGCCCGTCAATGCACCACTTCATGTGATGCAAAGTTTATCGGTCATGCCCACTCTGCCATTGCTAAAGCCGAGGCTAAGCCATGACCCACCCAGAGCATGGAGAGAGCGCAGCGATGACGAAAGAGCGACCGATATTGTTTAGTGCGCCGATGGTGCGGGCCATCCTTGAGGGCCGGAAGACGCAGACGCGGAGGATAGTGAAGCCGCAGCCGTGCATTATTGACGGTGTTTTTATGCACCATGTAGCAGGTCCGAAGTGGGAGAGTGGTTTGCCTTACCGTTGTGCCTACGGTAAGCCTGGAGACCGGCTGTGGGTGCGCGAGACGTGGACTGGAACTTGGCACGATACTGCCGTGCATCTGGTCTATGCCGCAGATGGATCTGAGCGAATGGCAGGAGAAGCTCCGACTGAGTACGTGCTCCCGAAAGCTGCCGCGAAAATAGGTAATTGGGTAACTCCACTCTTCATGCCTCGCTGGGCCTCGCGCATCACGTTGGAGGTTACTAAGGTGCGTGTGCAGCGGTTGCAGGAAATCAGCGAAGAGGATGCGAGGGCTGAGGGAGTGGAGCTGCTAAGCGATGCTCCAGCATGTCTTACGCCTTGGAAGAACTACCGACTCAAACCGGGAGCGCCGTTCGCGATGAATCACTCTATCGCAGCCGCTTCGTTCATGTCGCTCTGGGATTCGATCAACGGCGATAAATCTTCAAATGCCAACCCGTGGGTGTGGGCTGTCAGTTTCAAGCCAGTTGGAGCGCAGCGATGACGATGCGCCCAATGGATGACCCAAACGACGAGTTCCGCAAGGCGTTCCCGGACAGGCTCAAAGCTATGTACTCGATTGCTGGAGGCTCACGATGAAACCTAACGGAGAGAGCGCAGCGATGACGGAGAGGGAGCGATGAGCATAGAGATTGAGGGTAAACCGATAGCCTGGTGGTCGAATGAGGAGTTGGTCGAATATCTCGATCGCATGATTTGCACGCAAGGAGTAACACGCGATCATGCGGTGATGGCCGAGGCGCTGTCGCGGTCTATGGCTGCGCTTATCTCCGACGTGAATAGCAAGGCACGCGAGGCTCACGATGAAACCTAACCCAACCACAGAGACAGAAATTGAAATCCTCGCGAAGCATTTGCGTAAGCAAAGGGCCAACGGAGGATGGCAGGTAGTGCTGACTATCGGTGAAGTTCCCGAAGGTATCGGCCATTATGCGTTGTACGACGGCTTAGAACTGCGCGGCGCGGGCGTCACAAAGAACATGCGCGATGCGATTCAGGATGGAAGCTACTACGAAAAGGTAGATCTGCCGATTTACATGTTTCTGCCAGACACAGACGATAGCGCGGCTTTATGGCTGCGAGGAGAAGACGATGAAACCGATGACTGACAAGCAGAAGGTGTTGGCTGTGCATCCAGACGCCTATGTTACCTACAACGGGCACATGATGGTTACGGAGGTGTGGAGTACGCCATGCGGCGGTTCATTTCTGGGGCAAGGTTCAGGACGCGGCTACGATAGTGAATCTAGGGCATGGGCCGACGCAGCCTCTAAGCTGCCCCCAGCCGTGGAAGAGCAATGTAAGTGGTGCGGGTGTTCGCTTCCCTTTGGGATGGTGGCCACATGCTTTCACTCGCCAAACGGCCTATGTGAATCCTCTACCGTGCAAGCACCCGAAGAGGTTGAATCTCTTCCCGTAGAGGACAAAGATGAGACACGGAATGCAATTATGGCAGATCGCCAGTATATTGCGGGTGCGCGCTTTGGCTGGAACTGCGGGCAACTTGACGCCAAGAAGTCTTTAGATGACGCCATTGAAGCGAGGCAGAAGCTCATATGGGCCGAGCCGAAGCCCACTCCATCTACCCCGGCGGATTTGGTTGAAAGCATCGCGGTGTACGTCGAAAGCGAATCGGAATGTCTGATGCCCATCGTGGTAGAAGAGCCGAAGCACGACTATGGTGTGCGGTTGCTGAAGGTGATGGCAACCGAAATTAGAGAGAAGTTTCAGCCTGGCTCATCCTCTATCAACACAAAGCAGACGTTCGAGGAGTGGTGGGCTAATTATCAGCCCATTAGGACGATTGGGTTCGCCGACTATATAAGTTGCGCTAGAGCATCCTGGAACGCAGCGAAAGGATCGAAATGAGCGAAGAGAAAGTTGAGCAGCCGAAGGTGGGAGAGTTGCCGCCGCTGGACGCCGACATTGAAGAAAGAATTTCTCGGATTGACGAATTGGACTCAATAGAAAAGACCAATCTGGCGGAGGAAGTCTTAGATAATCGTGAGCGCCAACTCCTCGCCGAGCAGCAGGTATCGGCGGCGCCGGAGAAGGTGTGGGAGCGATGCCAAAAGATTGTGCTGGAGGCGTTCGCAGAAATGGCACCTGATCCCGCCGCTCAAAGAATCCGTGCAATCAAACTGGCACCCTACACTCCACCATCAACCAAGGAGGCAGTCGATGACAAATAGCGTGAAGGATTTGGTGGAGGCGGCGAGAGCATATTGCTCAAATAATGAGCCACCCAGATGGCATAGACTTGTTGACGCCATATCCGCCGTAGAGTCCGAAGGTGACGGCTGGATTGAGATCAAGGAACGTAACCCACTGGCGTCCTTTACCCGGACCACCAACCAAGGAGAAGAGATGAATCTGATATTTATCGCCGCGATGTTTATGTTTCAAATGACCGCCAGAATGCCCTCGCCTAGTGACGTGCCTCCAATCATGGAGGAATATGGATCGTTGGGTACCGAGGTTTGTGATGGGGGCAGGTGTGTATGGCTTGAAGTTGACAAGCTATCACGTCTGGATGAAGGACTATACCGCCGCACCCGCCCGACCTGTGCCGATAAGACACGCTTCCTGATGACCTCGGAAGACGGCAAGAAACATTGCATCCGCATCGAAGCTCTGGGAGGGAAGTAAGGGTGGGAAGGAACCTGTCCAGGGTGCTCGTGTCTTTACGGCGCAACAAGAAGTTGAGTCAGGAGAAGCTGTCGGAATTGATGGACGTGCATCGGAACACGGTCGTGCGCTTGGAAAAGCACCCGGACGGAGCGCATCTGGGAGTTTTTCTCAAAGCTGCGGAGGCTATGGATGTCCCAGCGTGGAAGATTCTGAGATATGTCGAAGAAGTTGCACCACAAGCGAAGCATAAAGGCTGATTTGCCTGTTTAATTTTCTTTGTTTGTGCCACCATAGCACCAAGCCCTCCCCGGACTTGTCGAAGCGTCCCGACGCTAGGACTGCAACCCACAAAACTATGAGCATACTTGTCTCTCCAGAACAGGAAGTAGCTGTGTTTGCCAAGGGAACCCGAACCAACGGGATGCCTGCGTGCCGGATCGACCGTGTTGGAGCGCAATATCAGGTGGATTGTGGCTTCGCCAAGTGGGTGAACAACCGCTACAAGTCGATCATCATGCTTGTGGATAGCGCTTTCGCCAAGTTGCGGGATCGCTCATGTTCAATGGGGCCGCGTGTGATTGAGCAGGCGGCGATGGGCAACAGATCTGCGGTGGCGCTGGTGATGGGCTGGCAGCCTTACCTGAGGGCCGCATAACAAGCTCTCCTAACCAGAGAGAACCAAGGCAGATTGGCCGTCAGCGATGGCGGCCGCTTTTTCGGAGCCTTATGTGAGTTTCGATATCAAGTTACTGATTTGCATAGCGTTGGTTATGCTATGGGACTACTGGCACAACAGGAAGCACAGCTAGGAAAGAGGTGATCCCATCTCTAGGAGGCGGTAATTGGATCTATCGGCATTCTGGCAAACGGTCTACGATCATCGCTTCAGCATCGGATACGGCCTTTGGTATGTTGTGACGGCCTTTATTGTGACCCTCCCCGAAAAAGGTGTCGCCTACAACTTCTACGACCATATGTTTGACTTCAGCCACCAACTTTTGAATATCCGGCCCATCGCTGGGCTCACGCCAAAAGCAGGAGTAACCCAATGAAAACCCGCACCCTCGCCATTACGCTGCTCGCCTTTTGCGTGTTGGGCTGTACCGACTTCGAACGAACCAGCTTCCAGACGCTCTCTGCATCCAAGGCCGCGATTGATACAGCACAAGCGGACTACGAAGCCCGCACAATCCCTCACAATGCCTGCTCTTACGCGATCATCAACGACGCCAAGGGCATTCAGACGGCTGCGGTCGATGCGTTGCAGGTCTATGACAAAGTGCGCGTAGCGAAGGGCGATCTCACGGCTGAAACTGCTGTTGTCTCCGCATCGCTCCTGCAACTCGCGCCCGTCGTGGTTAAGGTGCAGTCCCTGATTACGAATCCTGCTGTTTGCGGAGGCAAATAATGAGTTCGACCGATGTAGCAACCGCAATCACCGAGGGACAGGCTATCGGTGATGAGATTCTCGAATCCATCGCAGCGTTGGCCCCTGGCGTGGCCGTTCCCGCCGCGCTCGCTGAAGCCATCCTGAATTTGCTGGCAAAGTATGTAGGCAAAGCCATCGTAGGGTACAACGCTGCTGCTGCTGTGCCCATCACGGCAGACTCGATCCTTGCTCTTTTGCCCAACCAGACGCCCTTGAGCGCGCCGGATGCTCCGTAGTAATGCAACCGGGCCAGCAAGACCTCTTACCGCAACTCTGGGGCTGGATATCGCCGCACTTGATGGCGCTGCTCACGCCAGCGGCCATTATTGCTTGCACCAAGTACCTCGCAAAGATGATGACGCCTATGGTGCGTTGGGCGCGTGAGCATATCGCGGAACATGATTTGATGTGGGAGGAATACTGCCGGACCCACGAGGAGTACGACTGGCGTATCCCTCGGCCGCTTGGGCGCGGGATCACTACCCCGGAGCGCTAGGCTGGCAAATTGGCGTATGTTTACGCAATTCGCGCGCACCAAACTCGCGGCCGCACTTTGGGCAATGATGAATCACCTTCGGCGGCCCTTGCTTGCCTAGCCGTACACGCCGCTGATACTCGCTCGCGTAGGGACGGAGCTCTTCGGTGGTGCATTTTTTGGGAGATTTCATAGGGGCTTTAGAGCTTCACTCCATCTTCTTCAGCCGCCTGGTGAAATTCTGCCGAATCATTGGCTTCCCAGATCGGATCCCCATTCGTGGTTGCCACGAGCTGATCCCCCACGCGGTAGTAGCTCCGCCCGGTGGTGCCGCTCGGCTCTCCGTTCGAGCCTAGGAACTCGGCTTCCGTGATTCCCTGCTGGGCAGCGAACTTTTCAATATCCTGGCTATTGATGCTGGCGATTTCAATTTTCATTTTCTATCCTCCAATTGATTTTCGGGACATTGCGCTGATTTCAAATTATCCAGCAAAATATTGAGTGGTTGCAGGAATTTTTTCTACGGCCTGCACCCTGAGATATTTATTCTTCCGCACCACGATTTGCGCAGCCGCATTTGCGCTGCTAGCCGATATTTTTTGAATCACTAGTACATCGTTGAGGTTCAAGGCGCTTACTTTGTATTGGCTCATTTTGATCTCCTCTAAGGCTGATTGCCTCTCGACTACTTATATAGATTAGCACATAAGGCTTATGCGTCAATGGCTATTTTGCAAATAATCAAATTATTTTCAACGGAGGGAAATTGATGTTCCCAGACTGGCCCCAAGCGTGACGCCAATGTCGGATTTATCCCCTAAACAGAAAAGATTCATCGCGGAATATCTCGCTAATGGATTGAACGCGACAAAGGCTGCAATATCAGCAGGTTACAGCAAGAAGACTGCTGATACGCAAGCTGCGCGCTTGCTGGTAAATGTCAAGGTGGCTGAAGTTATCAGCAAAAAGACCGAAAAAATCATGACGAAGCTCGACATATCGGTCGAAAGAACGCTGAACGAGGTCGGTCGCTTAGCGTTCCTTGACGTTAGAAATCTATTTGAGCCCGATGGCTCACTAAAGCAGATCGATAAGCTCGATGACGATTCTGCGGCTTGTATTGCTGGACTGGAAGTTTCAGATATATGGGACGCAGGCGAAGGCGAGCAGAAGTCAATCATCGGCACGCTAAAAAAGGTGAAGTTAGCGGACAAGGGTGCAGCACTAGACAAGCTGATGCGATACCACTCGCTCTACAAGGATAAGGTCGAAGTGTCTGGCCTGGAATCACTGGCGGAGGCTATCAGCCGTGCTCGCAAGCGCAACGCCTGAACAAGAGCTGATCCAAGATATCGGAAATTTTTCCGCTGACCCCCTTGGATATACACGCTATGCTTTCCCTTGGCTGGAAGGTGAACTAGAGGACGCGGCCGGACCGCGACAGTGGCAGCGCGAGATTCTTTCCGTTATCGGCGAACACCTGAAGTCAGACTCCAGGTTCACCCCATTGGAACTGGCGGTATCGTCTGGCCACGGAATTGGCAAGACGGCTCTGATTGCGATGGTGTGCAGTTGGGCAAAGGACACTTGCGAAGACTGCCGGATCGTTGTGACGGCGAATACTGAGAGCCAGCTCGCAACAAAGACTTGGCCTGAGATTTGTAAGTGGACACGGCTGGCGATTACTTCGCACTGGTGGAACATTGGCGCTACGACGATTTCAGTCAAAGAGAAAGCGCATGAAAGGCAGTGGCGAATTGATCGCATTCCTTGGAGTGAAAACAATACCGAAGCTTTCGCTGGCTTGCACAACAAAGGTAAGCGGATCGTCGTTATCTACGATGAAGCGAGCGCCATCGCAGACTCCATCTGGGAAGTCACTGAAGGAGCGCTGACAGACGAAGGCACGGAGATCATCTGGATTGCTTTTGGTAACCCCACAAAGAACGCCGGACGCTTCCGAGAATGTTTTGGACGATACAAGCACCGCTGGCGGACCTGCCAGATTGACAGTCGAGGAATCGAAGGGACAAACAAGGTCCAGCTCGACAAGTGGGTTGCCGACTACGGCGAAGACTCAGACTTCGTTCGTGTACGAGTCAGAGGTGAGTTTCCTAGAGCGGGCAGCACTCAGTTTATTGCTGGGGATGTAGTCTCAGCGGCAAGGAACCGAAAGCTTGCACCTGAGAAGTATGAATCGCACTGGAAGATACTGATTTGCGATGTGGCGCGGTTCGGCGATGACCAGACGATCATCGGAATTCGCCAGGGGCCAAAGTTCACGATCCTCGATAAATTACGCGAGTTGAGCACGGTTCAGACAGCCAACCGCGTCATGCAGCGAATGAAAGAGCACGATCCGCGCACCACTGTGATTGATGGCGACGGCGTAGGCGGTGGTGTAGTCGATTACGTCCGCGAGTACATGACGGCTTGGTTCAACGCCAACCCTGCACGGCGACTGATGGAGTTTCACGGCGGCGCAGCTCCGAACGATGCGTTCATGTACTTCAACTACCGCGCTAACATGTGGGGCGCGATGCGGGATTGGCTGGCGACTGCGCAGATTCCAGACGACCCTGAACTGGAGTCTGATCTAACGGGACCGGAGTATTACTTCTCAGCCAAGAACCAGATTCAGCTTGAGAAGAAGGAAGATATGAAGAAGCGCGGGCTGGCTTCTCCCGATTTGGGAGATACGCTGGCGATGAGCTTCTGTGCGTATACACAGAGCAAGACGCAGGAAGAGACAGACCGCGATAAGTTGGCGGCGACGAACAGTATCGCTGAACGCAGCCTATTGCAGTACAAGCTGACGATGGAACGAGACAGCCGATTGAGACGGGCGGAAGAGCGGAGGCCAGCACATTGGGAATAGACATCAACAACGAAGTGATGAAGGCTGCCGCTATCATGTCGCGCTATCGGATGACGAAGGACGACCAGATCGAGGTTGTGCGGCTTCTGTTGGCTGCTGGGGTGGAGCATTGCTTGCAAGAGCAGGAGAAAGTTGGATCCGGCAACCTTCAGACGATAGAGCGGACCTATGGAGGGCTGGTTCATTGAATTGGCTCTTTCCCTATCGCACTCACCTGGAGGCCGAACTAAAACAGCAGCGCGAGGATTTCGCTGCGCTGCTGGCCGAGAAAGACACGCAGATTCGCTCCTTGCGTATCGAACTTGCTGGCGTCAAGGACGAGAACGAGCGGATGCGGCTGGTGCTGATGCCGCTGGGTTCACAGGCTGGACAGTTGTATGCAGCGAAGTTTCAGCCAATGACTCAGGTTCAACCCGCTAAAGATAGCAGCTTCACAGGCCCGCAAGATTGGCAGGGCGAACTCAACAAAATGTTGCAGGAGGAAGAAGATGGCATACGAAGCAGGGGACGGATTCAAGAGCACAAATCGGGCACCGATGATGGCGCATAAGCGTTCGATGGAGCGCAACGCTGGCGTGGCCGATCGCACCGATCCATTGGCGCAGCCTACCGATGGCGGCGGCGAGGAAGACGGCTCGCAGGTCGCGCAGGAGCATGGACCGGCACAAGAGGTTCATGTGACGCATGACCACGAAGGCGGTCAGCATCATGTTCACTCGATTCATCCTGACGGCCACGAGAATCATAGCGACCACGGCAGCGTGGAAGAAGCACATGAACACGGCAAGAAGCTCGCGGGCGCTGGGCAGGAAGACGAGCAGGAGCCGGAAGACGACGCGGAGTATGAGTAATGTACGGGACGAAGACCGTGAATCTCGGCTCGAAAGGTTCATTCAAAGAGCACCCTGGCGCGTTGCATAGGGCGCTTGGGATATCTGAGGACAAGAAAATCCCGGCGAAGGACTTGGAAGGTCATCACAGCGGGCGGCTGGGACGGATGATCGCGAGCGCCAAGGGCTTCAAGGCGATGGCGAAATAATGCCGTTCGTCTCGAAGGCTCAAGAAGCCTACTTCAATGCCAACCGCGACAAGCTGGAGCAGCAGGGCGTGGATGTGGACGAATGGAATGCCGCGAGCAAGGGCAAGAAATTGCCGCAAAAGCTCCACGAAATGAACAGGCCGCTAAAGGAAGTCAAATGAAACTGCGACCACTCCAAGATCGTGTGACGTATCGTGTCCTGAAGCAATTCAGGGAGCAGATTGGAAGTGGCTATGTGGATTGGTATCACCTCCCACTAGAAGAGCGCGCGAGGTCTGAATATGAGGCGTATAGCCACGCCAATCATCAATATGGAGGGTCATTTCTATTCGCCGCGGAGCGGCGCGTGTCGGCTTTGGGGCATCTGCGAGGACGCTGGTATCTTGCGCATCGAATCGCCGAATGGCTCCAGAATTATGCGGATTCTCAACCGCTGAAGGGGAAATAGATGGCTGATTTGCTGGACGATGACGTAGACGAAGTCGTATCGCAAGACTTCGACCCTGCGTCTCTTCCCCTCGGCACGTTCGCGGCCTTCGATGTATCCGATCAGCCGATGTGGACGACTGCGGAAAATGCCCAGAATAGGCTGAATGATGACCAGAAGAACGCAATGCGGTCTATGGTGGACGCTGCTGCGAAGGCTGACCCGGTGGCGAGGCGCATCGAAGTGCAGGGTGCGTGGATGCTGGAACTGCTGGATCGTGGCTTTCATCGGCTCAAGCCAACCAGCAATTCAGGGTGGGAGATTAGCGGAGCGCCAGGAGTTGGCCGATATTCGGGTTACGGCATCTTTGGTTCAAATGTAGCTGGCGGTTGGTACGATACAAACGTCATCGGCGAGAAGAATGACACGATTGTCTCGCTATTGACGCGAGAGATCGCAGAAAGCACGTTCTTTGCCGAGAAGCCGGGTGATCCCGACGATGAGACGTATGCAGCCGCCGCGAATTGCCTGAAGCATTTCATCGCGGAAGACAATAAGTACGGAGCGCTGCAAGCTGATCTTGCTCGCAACTACTGCACAGATGAGACGGCTATCGGCTATACGCGGCCTGTGGCCGACGCGCAGAAGTGGGGATATGAGGATGTAGCGCCCGATGTAGTTCCTGAGACGGCGGATGAAGAAGACCCCGATGCTGCGGGGAAAGAGGGCAATCGCCCAAAGATTCGTACCGTCTCGGAACTATTCGGGAAGCTCGAACGCAAGGTATCCATCGTCTCGAAATCGATGCGCGACTGGCAGTATTGCATGTTATCGAGAGAGTACGATATTGCTTCACAGAAGGCCGAGTTTCCTTGGATTGCGGACAAAATCACCGCTGGCGATTTAGGGATTGCCGAGTTGAAGCTGGATCGGCTCGCGCGGCAGTCGATCAACCTGTCCATGCAGTCGAATTACGCCACAGGCGATTCACTGATGCGGGATGCGACCAAGACTCGCGTGTGGTTTCGACCTGGATTCTATATGGACGAAAGCTGCCCGAAGGCCATGCGGTCGTGGTTCTGGCAGACGTTCCCAAAAGGGTTTTTGGTCGTCTACTCCGGTGGCGAATTAGCGTTTGCGCGTAATGAGTCGATGGAAGAGTCGCTGACTGAGTTTCACGCTCGCACAGGCAAGGGTCAGAATCGCCGCGCGCTGACTGAATCCTATGCTGGCCCGCAGATGCGGGTGAATGTGCTTGTGGATTTGTGGGATGAGTTCTGCCGCAAGGAGATTCCTCGCGTTGGACTGGACTCTGACGTGTGGAATGTGGACGCGCTACGGGCTTCAAGCGTTCGTATTGGCGTGTTTGAGCCGTTCAAAGGCAGCATGTTGCAAGCAGGGAGGTCAGCCGGGGACAGCATGGTTGCTTTCCCGATGCCCACGCATCAGGCGACGTTGCCAGACTTCATTATGTGGCTGACCGGCCCACTGGCAGAGCAGTTGACGCACGCACAGCAGGGCGTTGCAGGCTCACAAGACTCTCACGACCCGCAGCAGACGGCTACCGAAGCCGACATGAAGGATGAGAACGCCAGAAGCTCATTCGGAGAGAGTTGGAAAGACATTCTGGACGGCTTCGCGCAAATGACGACGCAGGCCGTTGCTTGGAATGCCCGCGTACAGCCGGAAGAGGCGAAGTTCGATACTACATTCCCTGGACGCGGACGAATTCAGGCGCAAATGAAAGACCTGAAGATGGGTTCTGCGGTCGCGAGAGCAGACGGCTCTGCGAATTTCCCTGAGTCTTGGTCAGATCGTCAAAAAGTCTGGAATCAGATGATGAATGAGGCCCCGAGCAACCCCGCGATTGCTTCGTGGCTCTCTGACCCAAGAAACATCGCGGCAATGAAGGAATTTCTGCCAAAGAACATGATTCTGGCGGGCGTGGACGCGGTAGAGAAGCAGCAGGGCGAGTTCGACATCCTACTGAAGACTCCACCGATGGACAATCCTCAATTTATTCAGCTTGAGCAGAAGATCGGGCCGCTGATTCAGCAAGGTCTAGCTGAGCAGCAGCAACTTCAGGCGGCAGGGCAGGATTTGCAGCCAGCGCAAGCAGAGCAGCTTCAGCAGGCGCAGCAGATGTTACAGCAGACGCCGCAACAGATTTCGAGTGTTCCTGTTCGGCCTACAGACAATCACGCGGTAGAGGCTTTGGTCACGTTGGGGATTATCAACGGTCCGGAAGGACGGAGACTGGCTTCCAGCCGTGATCCGAACGATCAGGAGATCTTCCAGAACCTCAACCTGCACTATCAGCAGCACACGACTGAGGCGCAGAAGCTTGCACTTCAGAACCAGCAGCCTATTCAGCCAAAGACCTCCATTACGGTTGCGGCAGATAAGCTTCCACCACAGGAACAGGCGAGCGCGTTGCAGAAGCTAGGCATTGCCGCTTCTCCAGACAGCATCCAGCAGGATCAGAATCTTGCTCCACACGAAATCACAACGACTGAAAAGGGCGTTGGGCCGACGGGGAGCGAGATTGAACGCAAGACAAGCGTGGTTGGTAAATCACTGAGTTAGGACGGAGCACAATGGACGAACTCTTGAAGGTGATGGAAAAGTTCTACGAAGAGAATTCGAGTCGTGAGGGAATTGGAGAGAAGCAGCGCCGAATTGTTTGGGCAACAAGATTTTATGAGTTAGGCAAGAAGGACGGACAGGATGTCAGATGACGGAGCAGTAGCGGTAGCAGAAGCGCCAGTAGTCGATGGAGCGGAATCTTTTGTAGATGCGGTACCAGTTGAAACGAAGGAAGCCGAAAAACCAGAAGCGGATAAGCTTGACGGTAGGCGACAGCCGGATGCTCTACGCAAGCGGATTGCCGCCCTCAAGAGCCAAGCCGAGGGGGTAGCCGACCCGAACGAGAAGGCTAGTCTACTTGCAGATGCTCAGGCGCTCACGAACAGCGTTGGCAAGGTCGGAGCCTACGAGAAGGTATTTCCGACTGTCCGCGAGGCCCGCGAAGTCAAGACGCTGGTTGACACTTTCGGTGGACGAGAAGGCTTGGCTGGCGTTCAGGCAACGCTTTCAGAAGTGCAGCAGATTGACCAGCAGCTAGAGGCTGGAGACCCTGCTGTCAATACGCGGATGTGGGACGAGGCTCCGCAGGGGATGGCGAAGCTGGCTCCGCTCATCTTCGCCGAGATGGAGAAGCGTAACCCTCAGGAGTATGCGAAGGCAGTCGTACCTCATGCGGTAAAGTTCTTCGATAACAGCGGGTTCCCCGAAGCATTCGATCAGATGGTCGGCTTGTACCAGAGTGGAGACAGTGCCAAGGGCGACGCATTGGCAGCAAAGCTTGCACAGTGGTTTTCTTCCCAGCGTCAAGGGACACAGGCAGAGCCGAAGACCGATCCACGAGTCGAACAGTTACAGCGAGAGTTGGAAGAGCGCAAGAACGGCGAGAGCGCACAGGCTACAGACCGCGCCTACAACGATGTGGTCTCTCACGCTGGGCCAGTCATCGACAAGTACCTCAAGCCCATTGTTGCGAAGCTGGGATTGAGCCAAGCGCAGTATCAGGCATTGCGTGCGGATACGTGGAAGCATTTGCAGGATGAGCGCAACGCCGATGAGACATACAAGACCATCGCCAATGCGAAGTACCGGCAAGGCATGGACGCGGCCACCTCCTATATCAAGGGCGAGACGGAAGTTCGCGCCGAAGAAGCAGCAAAGGCACGAGCGAAGTTCTGGTATGGGCATCAGTTGAAGAATGGGGCGGTAAAGACTCCGAATGCAACGGCAACGCCGATCACGAATGGCGTAACACGCGGCAAAGAGCCTAGTCCCAGTGAGATTGATTATTCGCCCAAAGGAGTTGCAGTGGCGAAGAAGCAAGGCTTCAAGGATTTGAGCGACATGATTCTTGCTGGGAAGGCCCCACTGAAGGCTGGCGGTATCCGGCAATGGCGCTGATTTAGTAAGACAGTTTTACCCTGGTCCCTCGCACCTTACGCGACGCATAATTTGCCCAGAAGAGGAGTAGACCCTCCTTAAAACTACGGACTTCTGCGGACTGCATGACGGCTTAGGCCGAAATCCACTCCTCAGGAGGACTGTCCAATGGGCGGGCCACTTAATGAAGCAGCGGTTGAAAGTATTGAACTTGAGCAGGTAGGCAAAGAGATTGCCCTGACCTGGCCAACGTTCCGTGGGCTCTACAACGAGCTTGAAAAGTCGGCGAAGAAAGTCAACATCGCCAACGTAACCCAGGCAGCGGGAACAACTCGTTCCGCTTGGCGTGAATCCCTCATCATTCAGGGCGCATCGGGAATTCAGGTGGGAACCGGCGACGGCTCTCCGCTGGGTTCTGGTACTGGCTCCAAGACGGCATCGTTCGCAATGGCGCCGATCTGGGCCTTCAATGTCACGCAGTACACCCGCCTCGCTGAAATGGCGACCAACGGTGCGGAGCGCGGGGTTGAATCCTTCACTAAGTCGGAAATCAAGCGATCCATTAAGCAGTTCTACAACGGCATCGAGTCGTTGTTCAACGGCGACGGTTCAGGCGCGGCGGACCAGATTCCTCTGACGGCTACCGTCTCTTCCAGCTCCGGTTCGGGCGACACCACGAGCTTCATCACCGGCATTCCCTGCGCTGCGGCGTTTGTGGATCAGCAGGTGGTGCAGTTCTTCCCCTCCGAGGGTGGAACTTCACGCGGTACGGCGACGATCAGCTTCGTGGATGTGGTTGGTCAAACGTTGTGGTTCTCGACTGCGCTGCCGAGCACTGGTGGAGCAACCGCAGTCGGCGACTACATCATGGTCGCCGGTACTTCCGGCGTGGCCGGTTCGAGTGTGCTTGGCATTCCGTACTGGAATACCAACGGCAACACTGGAACCAAGGGCGGCTTGAGCCTTTCGGCTTATCCTTCCCGCCTCTCGACTCCAGTCATCAACCTTGGCGGCTCGCAGATCACCCCCAGTGTTGCGCAGAGGGCGATGGTGCTCCTGACTCGCGCTCTCGGTGATGATGCCGAGGAGTTGGAGAAGGGCGTCTGGTACGGCAAGCCGGAACAGGCTGCCACCATCGCAAGCCAGTGGTATGACCTGATGGTCACTCAGAACAAAGAATCTGAGTCCATCAACATCACTGACCGCGCCCGCGCTGGACTGCCCGACACCTTCGGCGAACGGAAGTACATCTACTCGAACACCGCAAAGGCTGGCCGAGTCGATCTCCTGTTCCTCGAAAACTGGGCGCTCGGCGAACTCTGCCCCGTTGGCCTATACGACTTTGGCGGCGGAAACACGGTGATGCCGGTTACGGATACCAGCGGCAACCCTGGTGCAACCTACATCACGTCGAAGATGTTCGTGTACGAGTGGGGCGGGCAGATTTGCAACCGCAACCCTCGCCACGGCCTCTTCATCACGAATGCAGGAACCATCAACATCTAGTCAACCGGAGGGCGGTGAAATCCGCCCTCTTTCATTAACAACAAAGCCCTCATAAGAGGGCTTGTATGTGCATCGGTAGACATGCGGTCCAGACCTACTCGCTTTAGCGCATGGATAACTGCTTTGGGTCTGATTTCCCTTTGCAAAACTAGTGTAGCACCACCCATGAAAGGACGGAACATGGAGCAGGAAATCGTAGTCAACGACAAACGCAGCAGCAGCGGCTATAAGAAGCCGGAAGCGCCTGAGCGACATGGCAAGGTTTCGGGCTTTGTCCCCGCACGAGATCGAGTATTGGTAAAGCGGCTCGCACCTGTGACGGAAGACGGCTTGATTGCGCGGCCTGACATCGGAGTTGAGCTTTCCGAGCGTGGTGAAGTAATTGCCGTAGGGATTTGCGAGTTTGGCGCACCACCTGTTGGCACGGTGGCCTGCTTCGGCAAATATGGTGCCGAAGAGAAGCGCTTTGATGACGATGGTGGACCCAACACTTATGCATTGGTGTGGGTTGACGATGTTCGCGGGTGGCACGATGCCAGAGGTTGAGCGTCGGCGATGCCCTAAGCGCTTCCAGCAGCGATTGACCCGCGCCGTGGGAACCAATCAATACGGCGAGCCGCTGTTCAAGATTGTCTGGGGGCAGACGGCTACCTACACCGCGGGCGGAGTTTGGCCGCATGATCATTTCTTCGGCTATCGCCAACTAATGCTCTCAAACTCTTCACCCTCAGGTAGAGGACAGCCGTGCTGGATGATTCTCGAATGGCATCCGCCGGAGGATTACAACACCGATGCGGTTTATTACTTCGAGAACCGCGATGATGCGACCGGATTACAGACTCTCGGCGAATATCCCTACAAGGGGCGTTACGAAGTCGCATTCAAGCTCGTCTCGCAGGAGTTCCGTGATGGGCGCATGACCATCCTGAATTATCACTTAGACGGCATGGTGCTCGACCTTCTAATCCCGGCGATTGTCGAAGCGCAGCGCATGACGATGAAAGAGCGCCAGCGAGCCATCCGAGAGATGCAGGAAGCGGAAGAGAAGAAATACGACCGCACCATCGACGCGATCTATAACGACCGCAGAAAGCATATTCTGCCATCGCAGATTGCAGACCGCGAGAGATTGATTCAGAAGCAGATGAGCTATTTTCTCAAACAGTTCGGGCGCGTTCAGCCTGGATTCCAAACCAAATCATTAGCAGCATAGGAGGACGGAATGGCAACAGCAACCATCATCGGTAACGGTGAAATGACCAGCGGCAACAAGCTCACAGGGCTTACGGCTGCGTCACAATCGCCGGTGTATCTCGACCCGGAAAACATGCGGAAGACTGAGTATGTGGTATATCTGCATACCATCTCTCGCCGCGCTTTCATGCAGCCCAACGGCATTTATCGCAATGTGGCGATTCCGGCGTGCCCCAAAGAGAAGCGTTCGCACTGCTTCATGCAGATTCAGCATCCCGTCCAGATCCCGCATCTGAACCCTGACGACGTGAACGGCGTTCCGTTGCTGAAGATTGAAAACGCCAAGCGGGTGGCGCTGGGTATCTGCAACCCGGACTTTGCTGGCACCGACCTTTCGATTCAGGACAAAGAATTGAACCCGGAGAACGTTCTATCCTCCGGTGAGTGCAACCTGACCCGGCAGGGCGTGTTTGCTTCGATGAATGCGGAGCCGACTGAAGAGGAGTTGCGGCGAGCCGAGGCGAGACGCGAGGCTTACTATCGCTTCCGCTTGCAGGAAGCGGACGGGCTGGAGCGGTCGAATCCGCGCCAGTTGCAATTCATCCTCAATCTCGATCACCACATGGCGGCGGATTACTTTGCGGTGGAATCGAACTGGCATCGCGCGCCATCGGCGAAGGTTGATTGCCCGAACTGCGGAGGCAAGGTTCCGAGTGGAGTCGCCTTCCATTATGACAACGGGCGCGTTTGCGTACTGGATTGGGAGCGGGCGTGGCTGGCTGGCGCAGTGAAGAAAGACGATGTGCCGGAGCCGAAACGCTGGTGGGCGGATAGTGGGAGAGTTTCAAACGTCGGACCTCAAGAACCGTTTCTTGAAGGTTTAACGAAGGAACAACTTCAGCAGCAAGCAGGGATTATGAAATTGGATATTGACCTGCGCTGGTCCAAGGAAACGCTTCTCGCAAAGATCAAAGAAGCGCAGGAAATACATAGAGACGTTTAGCACAAGGTTCCGGGGCGAGACGGTTCCCAAGCGCCCGTCCCGCGTAAGTTCCTTCAGAACCCCGGAGCAAAATTATGCCCACTGTACTCGTTGACGTTACCAGCTATCCTAGCATCCAGACCATCACAAACCTCGTGCGTTCGGATGTGCGGGATGACATGGCTGGAGCTACAAACACCATCGGCGAAGGCCAGATTCTTGTCGATAATCTGGGTATTAGCGTCACGATGGCCAATTTCTTCAATTCAGCCGTTCGTGAACTATGTAGACAGTTGCGGCTTCAGAATGCGCCGATGCTGATTACGGACAACTACATCATCTCGGGCATCCCGCCGATCAATGGGCCACAGGGCTTGCAGGTGGCCGATCCTTCCGTGCAGGTGGCAATCGGGACCAACGGATACTTTGATGGGACGGAATGGCACGCCTCGTATGCATTGCCTGCTGGCGTCTTTCAGGTGGTGCGCTGCTGGGAACGTGAAACGGCTTCCAATGACACCTTCGCGGATATGGGTGAACCTTCCGATGGCATGGCTGGGGTTTACCAGACGAACGGCTGGGGGCG
>DATNAF010000085.1:0-16230 GCA_035572845.1 Terriglobales bacterium | reverse complement strand
GCTCGCTTTTAACGCCAGCATCACCCGCGAGAGTTCGCCCCCGGAGGCGATCTGCTCCAACGGATGCTGCGGCTCGCCGGGATTGGTCGAGATCAGGTATTCTGCTTGATCGAAGCCCGATGCCGTCCAGTTATTTTCCTCGTCCGTTCCGCCCAGCTCGATGCAGAATTGCGATTTCATCGCTAGTTGATTGATTTCGGTTTCGACCAGCTTGCTTAATCTTTTTGCCGCCTCGTAACGTTTCTTCGAAAGTGCACGCGCCGATTGCAGGTAAGTCTCTGCCGCCACGCTAAGTTCGTTTTGCAATTGCTTCAGAATCTCATCTTTATTTTCAATTTCGGATAGCTTGCGCGTGACCTCTTCGCCGAGCCTGATTACCTCATCGAGCGTCGGCCCGTATTTACGCTTCAGTCGGTCCAGCAATGCCAGCCGGTCTTCGATCTCGGCCAGTCGCTCCGGCGACGATTCAATCGCCCCCGCATAATCCCGCAAGCTTGCACCAACGTCTTCAATGCTGATGCGCGCCGATTCGAGCGAACCCAGCCCTTCCTGAAATTTAGGCTCATAGCGAATCAGCTCTTCAATGTGTTTCTGTGCCGAACGCAATGAAGCCGAAGTCGACGCGGCGCCCTCATAGAGGAGATCAAACGCGTGCATGGCCGCGCTATAAATTTTCTCCGCGTTGCTGAGCACCCGCTTCTGTGCTTCTAATTGTTCATCTTCGCCGGGATGAAGCTTGGCGTCGTCGATTTCGCGCTTCTGGAAAGCCCATAAATCGACTAGCCGCAATCTTTCCTGTTCTCCCTGCTGCAGCTCGTCAATGCGGGATTTGATGTGCTTCCACTGATCGAAACCCTGTTGTACCGGCTCGAGCTGTATCCCCGCAAATTGATCCAACAACTCCAGTCGAACTCCAGCATCAAACGAAACCAGCGACTCATTCTGCGCGTGGATGCTGGCGATATGCGCCGCCAATTGCTTCAACAGGGCAACAGTTGCTGGCTGGTTGTTTACAAAAACCCGGCCCTTAGCTGAAATTTCCCGCCGCAGAATAAGTCCCGCGTCATCGGCGTCCATTCCGTTGTCTTCAAGAATTTTGGAGATTGCTTTTTCGACGGCGGGTTCGACTTCAAGCACGGCCGCAACCACAGCGCGTTCGGCGCCGAAGCGCACCACATCCGGAGAAGCCTTGCCCCCGAGCAGCAAAGCCAGAGCATCGATCAGCATGGATTTCCCGGCGCCGGTTTCGCCGGTGAGCAGATTCAGCCCAGCCCCAAATTCGACCGCGACATTCTCAATAACGGCGAAATTTTCAAGGCGCAGTTCGACCAGCACGGCTGTCCTGGAAAGAAGAAGTTGAGCGCAGGATAGCACGAAAAAGCAGTGGCGAGTGGTTAGTTCTCAGTGCACAGCTTGAGGCGATGGTCATGGAGGACGGGCGCCCTCGCCGGTGCACGGGTCCGATTTCCTTCGTGAACCTTCGTGTCGTTTGTGGTTAAAGATTTTGAAAGGCATCACCCACGAAGGACGCGAAGTTCCACGAAGGAAACCCTCGCGCGACAAAGTTTATCAGGCTGACTTCTCCGCCGGTGCCTTTGCAAACAGAATCTCAAAAACCAGCAATCCGGCGCCCACCACAATCGCGCTATCGGCGACGTTGAACGCCGGCCACTGATAAGAGCCGATATAGACGAGCAGGAAATCTACAACCCGCCCGCTGAACAACCGGTCCCACAAATTCCCCAGCGCGCCACCCAGAATCAGCGACAAACCTACGCCAGTGGCGGTCATGGTGTGGCTGCTCTTCCAAAGCAGGGCCGAGACGATCACCAGCGCCACAATCGAAAACAGCACCAGCAGTCCGATCTTCCACTCAGATGGAGAATCGGCGAACAATCCGAAAGCCGCGCCTGGATTCTCAACATGGGTGATATAGAACACGCGCTTTATAACCGTGATGCTGTCGTGAAGGGAAATATCTCGCGCTACCAGCCATTTCGTATAGCGGTCGAGCAGCAACACACCCACAGCAATTAAAAAATGAAGTCTACGCATTACTCGCTGGCCACTCATTCAGTTTCAAGAATTAGATGATCCGCTGTTCACCCCAGCTTCGATCTCTTTCACCACCGGCGTGCACCGTTCGCAAAGCGTGGGAAATTTCGGGTCTTCCCCGACGCGGGTGGAATAATTCCAGCACCGCTCGCATTCCGTACCTGCCGCTTT
Source organism: Terriglobales bacterium (assembly GCA_035572845.1). Taxonomy (GTDB): domain Bacteria; phylum Acidobacteriota; class Terriglobia; order Terriglobales; family Acidobacteriaceae; genus Gp1-AA145. Next base: position 14,004 of record DATNAF010000085.1, on the reverse strand, counting down.
GGCAACCTCAACTGCCAGATATCCAGTGCCATTGCGCGAAGCCCCGCGCTCAAGATCAACCCGCGAAACAATGAATGCATAACGAAGGTCGGGTTTATAGCGTTCGAGCACGGAATAAGCTGGATCGGAGGCCGTCACTTTCACCTGCGCCTCCAAACTTTTGCCGATCTGCTTTTGATTCCTGGCTTCCTCGAGGGACTTTAAAACCTGGTCACGCACCGTAAGCAACTGCGCCCAGTCTTCCAGTTGACGCGAATCTTCAGCCGGCACTCCATCTCCCAGCACGTCTTTTGCTTCCGGAAACTTCGCCATGTGCACGCTTGCTGGCCGTCCTTCTATTTTCGGCAAATATTGCCAGACCTCGTCACAGGTGAAGCTCAAGATTGGGGCGAGCAATCGCGTCATGGCTTCGCCGATGCGCCACAATGCGGTCTGGGCCGAGCGCCGCCCGCGTGATTTAGGCGCATATGTATAAAGCCGATCTTTGACCACATCCAGATAAAAAGCGCTTAACTCAGAAATGACAAAAGCATTCACGCTTTGATAGATCTTATGAAAGTCAAACTGCTTGTAGTAGCGGATTACTTCAGCCGATAAAGCCCATGTTCTTCTCAGAATGAATTGATCAACCGCTTCCATCTCCTGGAACGGAACCGCATCGACCTTCGGGTCAAAGTAAGTCTCGGGATTTCCCGGATAGTAAAGATTGCTGATAACAAATCGAAAAAGCTTATTGCGGATGTCGCGGTATGTTTCCGCGATCCGCTGCATGAGCTTTTCCGAGCCCACAACGTCCTCGCGAAAATCAACTGACGCGACCCACAGCCGCACAATCTCTGCGCCCATGCGGTTGGCAATATCGACTGGATCTACATCGGTGCCCCGAGATTTCGACATGGCCCGGCCCTGCTCGTCCAGCGTCCACCCGGGCGTCGCGACCATTTTGTAGGGCGCGCTGCCACGCGCGCCCAGCGAGCACAGCAGGGAAGACATGAACCAACCACGATATTGGTCACCGCCTTCGAGGTAAATATCCGACGGCCACGGCTGATTTGGTTCGTTCGCAGTCTCGACCAGGTAGCTGCATCCCGACTCAAACCACACGTCGAGAATGTCAGCTTCTTTCTGGAAAGTAGTCCCCCCGCAGGGGCACTTCGCCCCATCCGCCAAGTGGTCGGTTTCAGGCGTGTACCACGCATCTGCGCCTGACTTTGCGAAAAGCTCAACTACTTTTTTATTGACCTTTGGATCCTTGAGTGCCTGGTTGCAACTGGTACAAACGAAAATTGCGATTGGAACACCCCAGACCCGCTGACGCGAAATCGTCCAATCGGGCCGAGTCGCAACCATATTGGAGATCCGCTCTTCGCCCCAGGCCGGGTCCCATTTAACTTTCTTGATCTCATCCAGCGCACGCGAGCGAAAGGTGCCGCCCCCCGGCATTGGCGTTTCCATCGAGATGAACCATTGTTCGGTAGCGCGAAAAATTACCGGATTGTGACAACGCCAGCAGTGCGGATAAGAGTGTTCAACCTTTTCTTCATGCAGCAGCGCGCCACGCGATTTGAGCAATTCGACAATCGGCTGATTGGCTTTGAAAACCTGCAGGCCATCGTATTCCGGCAGACCATTGTGGATTTTTCCTGCTGCATCTACGTCGCACGCAACATCGAGTTTGTAGCGTTGGCCGGTGGCGAAATCCTCAGCGCCGTGCGATGGCGCCGTGTGGACCACGCCGGTCCCGGTATCCATGGTGACGTAGTCGGCCAGAACGCCCAGAATTTTCCGCCGCTCCCATGGAAGAAACGGATGATAGAACCACGTGTTCTCCATTACCCCGCCGGGAAAACGAGCAATGGTCTTTGCGTCGGGGAATCCGGCTTTTTCAGCAACCGCCTTCGCGAGCTTTTCGGCAACTATGTAAATCCCATCGGCTGCCTCGAGCGCTACGTACTCCTCACTCGGATGAAATGCGACCGCCATCGAAGCCGGCAGCGTCCAAGGCGTAGTGGTCCAGATAATAGTAAAAACGGGCTTATCGCCATGAATCCTGGCGTTTGCAAGCGCAGGGTCGATGGTCCGCGGATCGGACTGCAGCCGATATCGCACCCAAACCGTTGGGCTGGTGTGGGTTTCGTATTCGACCTCCGCCTCGGCGAGCGCAGTTCGGTCGTGCATGCACCAGTAAACCGGGCGCAAACCTTTATAGACGAAGTCCGTTTCAAAAAATTTATAGAACGTAGCCAGCACGACCGACTCGTACTCTGGCGTCATCGTCGAGTACGGCTTGTCGAAACGGCCCACAACCCCTATGCGTTTGAATTGGTCGCGTTGCAGATCCAGGAACTTCTGTGCGTATTTTCGGCACTCCAGACGCACATCAATGGGCTTCATCTGCAATTTTTTGCCGCCCAGCTTCTGGTCCACTTTGATTTCGATCGGCAGGCCATGGCAGTCCCAGCCGGGAATATAGGGTGCGTCGAAACCGGCCATGTTCTTCGACTTGACGATGAAATCCTTCAAGCATTTGTTGAGCGCATGCCCCAAATGGATGGGCCCATTGGCATAGGGTGGGCCGTCGTGCAGAACGTACCCAGGCGCGCCTTTCCTGGCCTCTCGGATCCGCTCGTAAAGCCGCATTTCAGCCCATCGCTCCAGAATCTTGGGCTCGTTCTGGGGCAAATTGGCCTTCATAGGAAAGGCGGTTTTAGGCAGGTTGACAGTAGATTTCAGGTCCACGCGGTGGGAGCTCCAAACACTTGATCTAGTTAATTATAGGGAGCAATCCCGCGAACGTCTATTTGGGCATCCTGAAACGCCGAATACAGTGACTCCGTTTCGGATTTACAGAGAATTAGACAGAGGAATGACAATTGCAGCAGGTACCATGCGGTAGAACTTTGGTGCGAGCCCAACCTGCGGAGATCTTCTTTGCAAGTGTACAATTTCCGCAAGTTACGTTTCCCTGCAAGCAGCATCTAATCTGAGGTGCTGGAAACCGCGTTCGGGGCGTGGTAATCGGCGGCTTCCAGTATGTTATGAGTGAGATTACTGCAGGTGGCAACTTGTTCGGTACACTCGTCACCTAAGGTATTAGATTCGGGCAGAGTCTGGGGTCCAAAAAAAGTACCAAAGACTGGCCTCTTAACTTACGACTCGGGTAACATAATGGCAACCTTGGAATTCAAACCACCGCAAACGCCGCCGGAACCGGAACCCGAACTCAATTTGCTGATGCCGCAAGGCTCTGAGCCGGGGCTATGGAAGTCTTTGTCCCAAAACTTCCAGGACACCTTTTTCCCCAAAAAACAGCCGCCCCTTGTACTGACTTCGAAGCCTGTTCCAGTAAAGGACATTTGGGGTTTCTACGATCACAAGAAAAGTGGCGCGGCACTTTCTACCGTGGTTCACATCGTTGTGATCAGCCTCATCCTGATCGGGACCTACTACCTCGGCAAAAGTGTTGTGCAGCAGCCGAAAGAGCAGGTCATGTTGGTGGCGCCAACGTTGGACACCCCCATCATGAAGCCTTCGCCCAAAGAAGTTGCTGGCGGCGGTGGCGGCGGTGATCGTGACAAGTTTCAGGCGCCGAAGGGCCGAATTCCTAAGCAGTCTCTGGAGCAGATTACTCCCCCGGCGATTGTCGTGAGAAACGATCACCCGAAACTCACAGTTACGCCGACGGTGGTTGTGCCTCCTGAGGTCAAGTTGCAGGCGAACAACACCTTGAACCTCGGCAATCCGACTGCCCCCATGCCTTCTGGCCCGCCTTCTAACGGGACAGGTTCAGGCGGTGGCATTGGCAGCGGCAGCGGCGGAGGCATTGGCGTCGGTGCCGGTCCTGGCGTTGGTGAAGGCCGCGGGGGCGGTATCGGCGGCAACGTGTTTCGCATAGGTGGTGGCGTCAGTGGTCCCAAAGCGATCTACCAGCCGGACCCGGAGTATTCGGAAGAGGCACGAAAGGCCAAGTATCAGGGCACCGTGGTTCTCAGCATCATTGTGGGTGCTGACGGCATCCCTCGAGATATTAAGATTGCGAAGAGTTTAGGTATGGGTTTGGATGAGAAGGCTATCGAAAGCGTGAAGACTTGGAAATTCGAGCCCGGGACGAAGGATGGCAAGCCGGTAGCGACCTACGCAACCATCGAAGTCGCATTCCATCTTTACTGATTTTTCTGCGCGCAAAGAGTGCGGGGCCTGATTTCGGTCGGGCCCTTAACTTTTTTGTGGGCGCTTTATTCTTTTAATTCGACATGAGTGATGTCGGTCATGGGCCGTCCCAGGAATAGCTTTCCCAGGCGCTGAAACTTCTGCGCTGAATCCGTCACAAAGAATTTGATCTTGGCGGAAGGATTTGGATGGGACCCTCGATCGGGACGCTCGGCTTCCTGGCTGATAAGTGCCGCCACGGCATGGGCCGTTGAATCCGCCGAATCAACCAGGGTCACGCCTTGGGGTACCACCTTTTGCAGAACCGGCTTCAGTAGCGGATAGTGAGTGCACCCGAGCAGCAGTACGTCGGCTGCATCGAAGCGATCTGCGAACGCCTCTGCGAGATAAATCCCCGCAATCTCTTCAGTCACGCTGTGGTCGGTCCATCCTTCCTCAACCAGAGGCACCAGTAGTGGGCAAGCTTTTTCGTGGGATTCGATCTGAAACTTCGCCAGGGCATTGCGGTAAGCATGGCTGGAAATCGTCGCTTCAGTCCCGATGACCACCGCCTTCCTGGTTTTGGAGACAGCCGCCGCTTGCTGCGCGCCCGGCTCAACTACCCCTACAACTTCAACCGTCGCCGCTGCGCGAATCTGCGGCAAGGCCAGAGCGGTCGCGGTGTTGCATGCAATTACCAGAAGTCCGGCGCCTTGTTGCTCAAGAAAGCGCGCCGCCTCACACGCGTATCTGGCGACAGTGTCGGCGGATTTCGAGCCGTAGGGCAGTCGCGCCGTGTCGCCGAAATAGAGATAATCGGCGTCCGGAACAGCTTCAAGTAATGCTTTAAGGACGGTGAGTCCACCGAATCCGGAATCGAAGACGCCAATCGTAGAATTGCGGATCACTCGGTTCCGGTACCCTCGTCATCGGCGGAATGCCGTTCATTCATTTCGTCGCGAGTGTAAGGCCCATTTGAAACTATCTTACCTGTCGTTCGGGCCATCAACTGGTCATAATCTCGCAGTTCGCAGCACTTCCCCGGGGGTATCGGCGCTCCGTGCGGGCAAGTCTTGGGATGTCCCAGGAATGTGCAAATTTTGTCCGTAGCCTCAGGCGAAAGAATGTGCTCGAACTTGCACGCCTGCTGCTCGATTTCCGTCTCACTATCCATCGCCAGGCTGTCGGTGAATAAACGCTCCGCAAGCCGATGCCGCCGAATGATGTCCGCCGCGCGCTGACGTCCTCTGGCTGTGAGGTCGACAATCATGCTGCCATCGCCGATCGAAACTCCCGCCGGTTTCAGAGCGTCGTGGCAAGGATTCACAAATGTCTTGTGATCGTGAATGATCGGCGGATGCGGTTTTGTCTCCACAAGTCCCATTTCGCGCATTTTTTCGACCGCGATGCTGACCGGCAACGCGCCGTGCACTTCCATGTGCTCAATTTCGGCGATCTGGTTGTGCTCTTCAAGTACCCAAAGTTCTTCGAGCACCTCTTCGATCTGCTCCTCATCCGCCATTGCGAAAACTTCCTGCGCCGCAATCTTCCCGTGATGCAGTTCGATTCGCCGATCTCCGAGCCGCGCTACCACTGGATCATGCGTAACCATCACAATCGTCCGGCCCTGGCGGTGAAGGTCCCGCAACAACTCCAGCACGATCTCTTCATTTTTCGCATCCAGGTTTCCGGTCGGCTCGTCGGCCAGAATGATTTTGGGATCATTGATCAGCGCGCGCGCAATGCAGACCCGCTGCTGCTCGCCGCCTGAAAGTTGCGCCGGCAAGTGGTTGGGGCGGTCGCGCAAACCCACACGTGCCAGCGCTTCGAGCGCTTCCTGCTCATCAGTCATGCTGTGAAAATACTGCGCCAGCATGACGTTCTCAACCGCGGTGAGATAGGGAATCAGGTGAAACTGCTGAAATATGAATCCGATTTTCTCCGCGCGCACTCGCGTCAAATCTTTCGTGCCAAGATGCGCGACGTTTTCGTTGTCCAGCCAGATTTCGCCCGTGCTCGGACTATCCAAACAGCCGATCAAATTTACCAAGGTGGATTTGCCCGAGCCAGAAGGCCCCATCACTGCGATCCATTCGCCGGATTCAACTCTCAGCATGAAGTCGTCCAGCGCACGAATGGTTCCCCCCGCAGCCCCCGCTCGTGCGGGATAAAACCTGCTGACTCCATTCAGGCGGATCATCTATTCTCCCCTCAAGATCATAGCGGGGTGTATATGCCGCAGCAATCGCAATGGAAGCAAAGTAGCTATCAGCGTAACCAGCAGGCATCCGATCAGCACCGGCGGAAGAACATCAAGTCGCGGCGAAACCGGAGCGTGAAAGTTTACGCGCCCAATCCATGCCGCAATGCCGATTCCGGCTACGAATCCCAGCAATGCTCCGATGCACGCCATCGCCGCGGCCTCGCCTGCCACGAACGCCGCAATCAGCCAGTCAGAAGCGCCGATGGCTTTCATGATTGCAAAATCCCGCCGCCGATCAAAAATCCAGCCGGTGAGTGTAGCCAGCACACACAGTGCCGCTGTGCAGATAATAAATATTGCCGACCACAGCAGCGTTGAGCGAGTCTTTCCCAAAATCGTGGCCTCGCCTTCGGTTACTTGCCGCACCGGATGAACGTCTGCTGCGGGCAGATCTCTCCGAAGATTTGAGAGCAGGGAAGTGACTTCTGCCGCGGATCCGTAAGCGGCTATCTCGACCACGGATGGCTGCAGCCCGGCCCAGGCTTGAAATTCCGGCATGGACAGGTACACGCGGCTGTCTTCTCCGGCTCCGGTGCGCACCGTTCCCGCAGACGATAAGTGAACTGCGTGTTCTTGATAGGTGAGCGCAAATGCTCCAGTATCAGACGCAAGGAGTTTAGCCGCACGAACTCCAACCAGGGCCTGCCCCGGACCTTTCGGCCACGACGAAACTTCCCACCAGGGATTCAGCTTTCGTGCCAGGTCGATGTCAGTTCCAGCGACCACAACCGCGTCGCCATTTGCGGTATGCGCCACGGCATAAGCAAAGGGAACCGCAAGCCCATGGCCGGCAACGGCAGATTCGATGTGTTGTAAATCGTCTGGCGAAAAATCCCCGCCGGCCTTAGCTTCCACCACAATATTCGCGCCGAACCCGCGAAATTCCTTTCGCAGCTTACTTTGTACGTCCACAAACAAATTCAACATCGCGGTCGACGCAGCCGCCGCGACAATGATGGCAAACAGCGCCGATATCGCAGTCCGCTTGCGCAAAAAAGCCGCGCGCAGCAACATGCGCAGAAACATCGGTGTGCCCGTGCTCTTTCGCGGCTTCATGCTTCGCCTTTCAGTGCATGCACGGGATCATATTTAACGGCGCGCCGAATAGCCGCCGCGCTCCCCGCGAACGTGACTACGACCGCGAGAGCGAGGATCAGAGGCAGCAGCACCGGCTCAACCGCGATGGCAGATCCAAAAATTGCTTGCCCGAGTTTCCGCGCCAATAAGCTGCCTCCGGCAAAGCCCACAAGCCCTCCCGCGCAGGCGAGCAGCACAGACTCGGTCACGAAAATCGCGGACAAAGCAAAATGGCCCGCGCCCAGCGCTTTCATCAGCCCAATTTCCTGGCGACGCTCAAACATTGCTGTTGCCATCGCCGCCGAAACCGCCAGCCCCGACGTGAATAAAGCCGCCAACGTAATCAGGAGCATTAATCCTTCAATACGCGAGAGCACATTGCCCTCATTTTGGGCCACTTGGCGAATCTGTTCGGCATGAGAATGCGGAATGACTTCCTGCAACTGGTAAGCGATCGACTGCGGATAGGGCGAGCAATACCAGCGGTCGCGGTCCGCGGGAGTAAGGGAATCGGGATTGCGCCGCGCAAAGGCGTCCTCGGGTTTTGTGACCGCGCTGACAAAAATCTTGCCCACAGCGCCCGGCCGTTCGGCAAGTGTCTGAGCAAGGCTTAGTGGCGCAATGATCTGGTCGTCCTCTGCGCCTCCGGTCGAAACAACTCCGGAGACTGGATAACTTATGCCGCTGATCTGTATTTGTTTACCCGGTTCTACCCCGTGCTCGGCGGCCAGTTTCTCGCCTACCAGCACTTGTTGAGAATCATCCGCCGGCCATGACCCACTTACCTTCCACCATGGAAAAGTGGTGCGTGCTCCGGTTGTGAACTCCTGCTTCCCAAACTTGAGTGTCTTAGCGAAATAAGTTCCCACCAATGTAGCGTCTGTTCCGCCAATTTTCACGTTCACCGGCAGTTCAGGCGCGAATCCGGTGATGTTGTTACGCCAGAAAATTCCCTTGATCTTCGGCAGGTCCGCTTCGTTCAAAGTCGCGCCACCTGCTGGTTTCAAATTCACGCTGCCGATCTGCACATCCAGGCCGTCATCCGCAGGCCTGACCACCAGATTCGCGCCATAGCTCCGCAGCTCATGGCTGATTTTGTCGCCGATATCAATCGCGATAGCGATCATCGCTGTCGAAACGGCAGCCCCCAGCGTGACGGCAATGGCCATCAGCACTTTGCGCCGCGTCTGCCGCCGGAACGATTCGTAAACAAGTCGGACAAACATAGCGTAATTACTCTAAAAAGTTTCGGGGCGAAGAGTGTACAGGGCGATTTTCTCAGCGATCTCCGGCTTTTCTCCGCGATCTCTGCGGTTAAAAGCTTTACCTTTTAGCCCGCCAACACACTGCTAACGTTGGAAGACTTTGATGTGGGCCGCCAAATCGGCTTCCCGGATCACGATCGCGCCACCACTATTCGTCGACTGCAACGGAATCGGATTGCACCCCCCAGCAGTTCCAACTGATTGCGAATTGATAGGTGACGCGCAATTCTTGCAGACCAATCCATTCGGGCCTTTGAAAAAACCCACCGGACCGCAAATCTCGCAGGCGTCAAACACCGCAACCACTTTTCCATCCGGCTTCTGATAAAGCAGGAAGCGCACTTCCGTCCCGCCTTCCCGCACCCGATACCGATGCAGGTCGCCATCCGACACCTGCGCCACCGGAATACTCACCGCACCGTTCGTGAAGCTCACCGGCGTAGCGATCGAAAGTGTGTTCACGCTCTTGGCATAAATAAATTCTGCAGTCACCAGCACGATAAAAATAAATGAGCTGGCGAAAACCGCCGTCATCCACATCCGCTCTCGCCGCGCGCTCCACGAAGCTTTGCGCTTTTCAGCGCCGGATTCCGGCAGGGCCTGGGGCTGCCGGCGCCGGGCTTCAAAAAGGACCATCATTGCAGCCAATGCAAAAATCGTCACAAAGAAGAACCACTCGTTGCTGACGATCGGACCAATCAGCGCCATTTCTCTTTTGGACGAAGGCAGCACCCCATACTCGGACAGTTCGTGCAGTCCCGAGATCAGCAATTGGGCAGCAACAAGGAACAGAATCACCGTGGTCACACGGAAAAACTTCTGCAGGTTGATTTTTACCGTGCCCTTAACGAACATCACGCCGAAGACAATTGCCGCCAGTACTCCCAGCAAAGTGCCGAGAAAACTCTGCAACGCGCTCGATTCCAGAGTGACCGCCGATAAGATGAGCACCGTTTCTGCGCCTTCCCGCAACACCATCAGGAAAACGAAAAGAAAAACTCCCAATTGCGAGCCGCGTCCGGCCAGCGATCCGAGCTTGCTCTCGATTTCGCCCTTAAGCTTGCGCCCCGTCCGCATCATGAAAATGATCATGGTTACGACGAAGACGGCGGCGGCCAACATGACCCAGCCCTCAAACAGGTCTTCGCTGAACTGGAAACGGGAGAGCAGAATTGCCACGCCAATACTGGCAACAAAAGCTGCTACGAGAGCGACAAAAACCGACTTCCGGAGGTCCTGCCGTTGGATCTTGTTCAGATAGGCGAGGGTGATGCCTATAATCAGTGCGGCTTCGACACCTTCGCGCAGGGTGATGATGAATGCTTGCAGCAAAAAGGGTTCTCCGGTAAACGATGACGAAGTTGCAACTGAGTTGCAACTAAAGATATGTATTAAGAATATCTGCCTCGCAGCAGGGCAGTCAAACTACAGAATGCTCAGGAACTTCTTCGCAGCGTCGAGTTGTGGGAACTCGCGTTCTTCCGCCTGGAACTCCGCCGAGTGCACGCATCGCCGGCTGCCGCGCAGCCGCACTGGATGTTTCAAATGCAGCATCTCGTGATAAACGATGTACTCGATCGCGCACGGGGGCACTCGAGAATGATCAAAAACTCGGCTGATCACAATAGCATTGTGCGCCGGATCATAGTGCCCCAGACGATTCCGAGCGCGCTCTGAACTCCAAGTCATCTGCGGCCGCGCCAATAGTCCATGGAAAAACTGGGCATTCAGCTTTTCGAAAATGTGTTCGAGATCATAAACTCGCCCCCGCGCCGGACCGATCCGCTTCCTCCCTCGGATTTGCCTTACCAGGTGCGCCTTCCTCGACATGTGCTGTGAGGAGACATACCGACGGTACCGCGAGGCGTGCTCGCGATCCACCGGCTTACGAAACATTTTCGCCAGCAGGATATGCGCAATCGCCCGCAGCACATACTCGGGGGCGCCTTCCAGCAGATCAGAAACCCTCACCAGCAACTTTCCTTCTCGCAGCCGGATTGTGCTGTTCACGTTGGCGAAGCTGAAGAATTCCGCGCGCAGGTCGGGGACCTCGGAACGAGGCCGAAGTTCCCGGTAGGTTTGCTGAAAGACTTCTGTGAGGCCGTCGCGCATTTTTCATCAGACTAGCACGAGCCTCAATTCGGCCGGGACGCATTCTCTTTATGATCTTGCTTCTTCTTGTTCTTAAACGTCTGTTCCTGTTCGGCCAGCAGATCGCGATGATCTTTCGCTCCCTCATCCACGCCATCAATGGCGCTCCCAATCAGGAATTCGTCATCGCGCGCCTCCTGCGTATTCGAGAGCGACGCCCTGAAAGCGCGAAGCTTCGCTCCGAATTCGGTATCGGCCTCGATCACTGGCTTTAGCGCCTTGCGCAGGTCGGACCCGCGGTCGGCGAAAGTGTCCACGTTCGTATTCAACTCGTCATAGACGTCGAGAAAGTCCTGAAGCGCATCGCGCGTTTGCTTTTCGCGCTCGGTTGCCTTGGTATCGGAATGGACCTTCTGCACGCTTTCCAGTCGGGCCCGGGCGAACTCAACGTAAAGCTTCAGACGAATGTCTGGCTCTTGCGCTGAGTCGCGGATCTTATCGATCTCACCTTCGGTCAGCGGATCGCGGTGGTGCGCCTGCGCGAATGCAGTCGCCATTACGATCATGAGCGAGAGAGCAATTGGAAGCAATCGTTTAATCATCGCTCTTCGATCCGAACATCTTTTTCAGTATTTCCGTGCGGAAATCTTCGAGTTTGTCTACCGCCGCCTGCACCAACGGCTGATCATCCACGTCGACATTGAATTTCAGGTCACGCAAATGCAATGCAGCCTGGCGCAACTTGATCTCGGTATGTTTGAGTCGCTTTCCCGATTGGATTGCCGCCGAATGCCCTTTGTCAGCGTATTTCATGATTTGCTGCAGCGAGACCCTGCCTTCATCAATGTTGTTTGCCTTATAAGCCGCAAGCGCCAACTTCACTTCGCGTTCCGCGACCTCCATGCACAAATCAGCCTGTTGTCCGGAAGACGCAGCGTCCGCCCTCGCCATTAATTGTGGCAGGGTTTCCTCTTGCCGGGCAAAACCGAGCAACCCCGCGGCCAGCGCGAAAATCAGAATGGTCAGAACTTTTGTTTTCATCTGAATTACTTCTTGGGCTCAATCGCAATCAGGCGGTGCTTGGCCTGCCACTCCTGATCGGGATACTTGCCTCCAGCCACTTCCAAAAATTGATGATAATACTTCGCCGCATCTTGCGCGTCACGCAAGTGGTCGTAGGCCGTGGCCCGCAAAAAATAACTCATAGGGTTTTCGGGAAGATATTTCCCGCGCAAATCGGCCGCCTTGATGGCAAGCGGATAGTTTTTATTCTCATTTGCCGCTACCGCGAGTTCTCCATAGATCTCCCCTGAACCGGGCTTGAGTTCGGCCGCTTTGATCAGCTCTTTCTCGGCTTCGGGAAATTTCTTCTGTTTCATGAGCACCCGGCCGAACCCGGCGTGCAGGTCGGCATCGTTAGGATTTTCGGTAATCAGTGTCGAATACAGTTGGTTTGCCTGGTCATATCTTTTCAAGTCGGCGTCCAGGTCGGCCAAGTCGCGCTGAGCTTCGCGGTCAGAGGGATCGAGTTTTAATCCCGCTTCCATTTCGGTGGCTGCGTCTTCGTTCTTGTCCGCGATTGCCAGCATTCTCCCCAACTGAAAGTGCGCGCCTGGATCATTAGGATGAAGCGCAACCAGCTTTTTGAGAGTCGCCTGCGCATCATCGAACCGCTTCTCCCGCATGTATAGATTACTGAGCGCGATCAACGCGTCGGAAGAATCGGGAGCAATACTAAGCGCCTGCTGATACTCTCTTTCGGCTTCCGCAGCTTTGTGTTGTTTTTCAAGTAGCGATCCCGCGTCAAGATGCGGTTCAGGGTTCTTAGGGTCCAGGACCGCCGCCTGCTGAAACGCGGTGATAGCTTCTTCCGGCTTGGAGGTTTCGAGCAGGCGTCCCAGCGCCAGCCATGCGCGCACGTGCCCCTGTGTGCCATTCGAAGCAGGTTTCAGATTGGTCGCGGCTCGCAAGAACTGTTCTGCTTCGGCGTTCCCTGTCTCCGCCAGCGCCAGTCCAAGGTTCAGGTTCGACTCGAACACATCCGGCTTTGCAATGACCGATTTCCTGTAGGCTGCAATCGAATCGTCCCGCTTGCCCAATTGGTGATAAACGAAACCCAGGTCATACCATGCGACATAGTTGTCCCAATGCGCTTCGACATATTTCTTGAGCAACGCCTCTGCGCCCGCATAATCCTGCTTGTCGAGATCGCTCTCGGCCTGGGAAAGCATAGCGGCAGCCGGGTCCTGCTCTTGGACTTTGTGATGGCGGACGGTTTTGCCGGTTGTTTGCGCGGCGGCATGGCATGAAATGACCACCGCGAAGGTGAGAGAAAAAAATAAGACTCGAGGCAGTGCAGCCGATCTATCGGTGTCCATTTGAACGCGAAGCCTCGTTCCCGTTCAGCACTTGCGCCAGAAACTGACCGGTATAGGAATTCTTGAGCGCGGCGATTTCTTCCGGCGTTCCTTCTCCAATTACGCGTCCACCGCGGTCGCCGCCCTCCGGCCCCAGGTCAATCACCCAGTCGGCGGTCTTGATGACTTCAAGATTGTGCTCGATAAGCAGAATCGACCCCCCTGCTTCAATCAGACGCCGGAAGGCCGAAAGTAGTTTACTGATATCGTCAAAATGCAATCCGGTCGTGGGCTCATCGAAAATATAAAGCGTGCGCCGCCGCAATTCTGGCCTGCGTCTAGCTGCTGTGGCAGGCTGCAAATGCGCCGCCAACTTGACCCGCTGCGCCTCGCCGCCTGAGAGCGTGGTCGCCGACTGCCCCAACCGCAAGTACCCCAGCCCCACTTCATCCAGCATTCGCAACTTGTCCGCCACCTTGGGAGCATTCGCGAAGTGGTGCATGGCCTCGCGCACCGTCATATCAAGCACTTCGTGAATATTCTTCCCGCGATACCGGACCTCAAGCACCTCCGGCTTAAACCGTTTGCCCTTGCACTCTTCACAGATCAACTCGACATCCGCGAGAAACTGCATTTCGACAACTACCGTCCCATCGCCCTGGCAGGTTTCGCAGCGCCCTCCAGGAACGTTGAAAGAAAAATGTCCAGCGGAATATCCGCGCTTGTGCGCCTCGGGAGTTCCCGCAAACAAATCACGAATCCCGTCAAACGCCTTGATATACGTCACCGGATTCGAGCGTGG
>DATNAF010000084.1:0-4268 GCA_035572845.1 Terriglobales bacterium | reverse complement strand
CACGTTCGGCGCCTCGGCTCCAGCGAAAGATCTATTTAAGAAGTTTGGGTTTACCGTCGATCATGTGATTCAGGCCGCCAAGCAAGCTTTGGCAAAAAACAAAAAATAACGATCCAGCCAACAACCGAAGCGAGGTACCGTATGCAGCCGACCGGCGTTCTCGACACCGCAAAAGCCACCAATCCCCTGAAAGATCTTTTGAAGTTTGGCCAGTCCGTCTGGCTTGACTACATCCGTCGCGATCTCATCACCAAGGGCGAACTCAAGCGCCTGATTCAGGAGGACGGCCTGCGCGGCATGACCTCGAATCCCGCGATTTTTGAAAAGGCAATCGCCGGCAGCACCGACTATGCCGACATTCTCGCATCGTTGAAGGACCGCTCCGATCTTGACGCCAAGGCGCGTTACGAACTCATCGCCATTCGTGACATTCAGGACGCCGCCGATTTGCTTCGTCCGGTGTATGACGAATCCAAAATGCGCGACGGCTACATCAGCCTGGAAGTTTCTCCATATCTCGCGCGCGACACGCAGGGCACCATAGAAGAGGCGCGTCGCCTATGGAAAGCCGTTGCCCGCCCCAACATCATGATTAAGGTCCCGGGCACGGCCGAGGGGATTCCCGCATTCGAGCAGTTGATCAGCGAAGGCATAAACGTCAACGTGACTCTGCTGTTTTCCCAAGAGGTGTACCAGAAAGTTGCGGAGGCTTACGTTCGCGGTCTGGACAAATTTGCCGCCGCTGGCGGAGACGTGAAACGCGTTGCCAGTGTTGCCAGCTTCTTCATCAGCCGCATTGACAACCTAATCGATGCTGGCATTGCGGCGCGCCTGAAATCTGCCAAGAATCCGCAGGAAGAGCAAAAGCTGAAGGGGTTGCTGGGCAAGGTTGCAATCGCCAATGGAAAACTGGCATATCAGCGTTATCTGAATATTTTTTCAGGTGCGCAATGGGACAAGTTGCGTGCCAAAGGTGGCCAGACTCAGCGCGTGCTCTGGGCCAGCACCAGCACGAAAAATCCTGCCTACCCTGACATTCTTTATGTGCAGGAGATGATCGGCCCTGACACGGTGAACACTATTCCCCCTGCCACTCTCGACGCCTTCCGCGATCATGGCCAGCCGCGCGAAACTCTGACCGAAGGCGTTGATGAAGCTAAAGAAGTAATGCAGAACCTGGCTTCAGTTGGGATCTCAATCGACGAGGTCACCGACAAGCTTACTGACGACGGTGTGAGGCTATTTGAAGAGGCCTTTGACAAGTTGCTCACTGCCGTCGAAAAGAGCACGCAGGGTGAAACCACTCCCAAAATCAGCCAACAGAGTTATAAGCTGCCGGATGCCCTGGCGAAAGAAGTTGCCCAGAATGTGAATGATTGGCGTGCCACCGGCAAAGTCCGGCGATTGTGGCAGCGTGATACATCTTTATGGACCAACTCTGACGAGTCGCAATGGCTGGGTTGGTTGGACATTGCCGAAAAGCAACTGGAGAAGAAAGCCGAATTTCAGAAACTCGCCGACGAAATTCGCAAGGAGAATTTCAGCGATATCCTGCTGCTCGGCATGGGAGGATCCAGTCTCTGTCCCGAGGTACTGGAGAAAACTTACGGCCACATCAAGGGCTTTCCCCAGCTTCACGTTCTGGATTCGACGGATCCCGCGCAGGTGAAGACGTTCGAAAAGAAAATTAATCTGGAGAAGACGCTCTTCATCGTGTCGAGCAAGTCCGGCACAACGTTAGAACCCAACATTTTCAAACAGTATTTCTTTGAACTCGTGAAGCAGGCCATTGGCGCTGAAAAAGCCGGTAGCCGGTTCATCGCGATCACCGACCCAGGCTCGAAACTTCAGAAAGAGGCTGAATCCGACAAGTTCCGTCACATCTTTAATGGTGACCCAACCATCGGCGGGCGCTATTCGGCATTGTCTAATTTCGGGATCGTTCCGGGCACGGTTATGGGACTTGACGCCGCAAAGTTGCTTGATCGGACCGAAGAGATGGTGGAGGCCTGCGCCGCATCAGTTCCGGTTGAAAAAAATCCCGGCGTGATGATGGGAATCGTTATGGGCACGGCCGCAAAAGCTGGACATGACAAAATCACGCTGGTCACTTCTCCTGCCATTTCCGATCTCGGCGCGTGGCTCGAGCAACTGATTGCGGAATCGACAGGCAAACTCGGCAAAGGCATCATCCCCGTCGACCGCGAAAAGCTTGCTGCTCCAGAAACTTACGGCAACGACCGCATCTTTGCTTACGTGCGCTCCGAGAAATCGCCAGACGCGGACCAAGATGCCAAGCTCGCAGCCATCGAAAAAGCTGGCCATCCTGTAATTCGGATTTCTCTTGCAGATACCTACGACCTGGGCCAGGAATTTTTCCGCTGGGAGATCGCCACGGCGGTAGCGGGCTCCGTCATCGGCATCAACGCGTTCAATCAGCCGGATGTTGAAGCGAGTAAAGTCGAGACCCGCAAGCTGACCAGCGAATACGAGAAGAGCGGTTCCCTGCCATCCGAGAAGCCGATTTTCGAACAGAACGGCGTCAAGCTTTTCACCGATCCCAAGAACGCCAGCGCTCTTGGAAACAAGAGTTCGCTCACCGAATACTTGCGTGCACATCTGGGGCGAATCAAAACTGGCGATTATTTCGCCGTACTCGGGTATGTCGAAATGAATGACGAGCACGAAGCATCGCTGCAGCAGATTCGGCATGCAGTGCGCGATTCGAAACACGTTGCGACCTGCCTCGGCTTCGGCCCACGGTTTTTGCACTCGACCGGACAAGACTATAAAGGCGGCCCTAATTCCGGCGTGTTCCTGCAGATCACCTGCGATGACGCGGTGGACGTGCCGGTGCCGGGCGCGAAATATACATTCGGCATTGTGAAAGCGGCTCAAGCTCGTGGTGATTTCCAGGTCTTAGCCGATCGTGGACGGCGCGCGTTGCGAGTGCATTTGGGTAAGGATGTCAACGCCGGACTTGATAATTTGGCGAAAGCGGTTCGTGAAGCGCTGAAGTAGAGCAGCCAACGCGCAGCACAGGACGGAGGAAGCATGCGTCTGGGAATGGTAGGACTAGGAAGAATGGGCGCCAATATGGCGCGGCGCCTCATGCGCGGCGGTCATGAGGTGGTTGTGACCGATCTCAGTGCAGATGCAATAAAAGGCATGGCTTCAGAGGGCGCAATCGCGTCATCTTCGCTCGAAGATTTTTGCTCGAAGCTTGGTTCCCCTCGAGTGGTGTGGATGATGGTTCCCGCCGGCGGTCCCACCGAATCTACCGTCCAGGCGCTCGCGCAAAACATGAAGACCAGCGATGTGCTGATTGACGGCGGCAACTCCTATTTCAAAGACGATATTCGCCGCGCCAAGATGCTCACCGAAAAAGGTATCCATTACGTGGACGTCGGCACCAGCGGCGGTGTTTGGGGGCTCGATCGCGGCTATTGCATGATGATTGGCGGCCCCAAGGAAGTGGTTGCGAAGCTTGATCCCATCTTCAAGACGCTCGCTCCCGGTCGCGGCGAAATCTCGCGTACTCCTGGGCGCGAAAAGCTGGGTGGCACGGCTGAAGAAGGCTATATCTACTGTGGGCCATCAGGCGCAGGCCACTTCGTAAAGATGGTGCACAACGGAATCGAATACGGAATTATGCAGGCATACGCGGAAGGGTTTGATATTTTCCGCAATGCGAATAAAGCCGAATTGCCGAAAGAGCAGCAATACGACCTCAACCTTCCTGATATCGCCGAAGTGTGGCGTCGCGGAAGCGTTATCAGTTCCTGGCTGCTCGATCTAACGGCGATGGCTTTGACCGAGAATCCAACGCTTGCCGAATACAGCGGCTTCGTGCAGGATTCCGGCGAGGGCCGCTGGACAATCGAGGCGGCAATCGACGAAGCTGTTCCGGTGGACGTTTTATCGGCGGCACTGTTCGTGCGCTTCCGTTCGCGCCAGGAGCACACGTTTGCAGAGAAAATGCTTTCCGCCATGCGGCAAAAATTCGGCGGGCACATTGAACCTGTGATCAAGAAAAAGTCCGCCTGAGTCTCAAAGCAATCCATCCGGCGAAACTCGCGCCGTGATGGCGATTCAAGGAAAAATTGTCCAATGGCACAAGTGGAAACGCCTCCGCAAACTCAGCAGCGCACGCCGGGCCGCCCGGCTGACCCTTGCATCATGGTCATTTTTGGCGCCGCCGGCGATCTCACTCGCCGCAAGTTGATTCCAGCTCTCTACAATCTCGCCAAAGCGCAATTGCTTTCACG
>DATNAF010000083.1:0-6756 GCA_035572845.1 Terriglobales bacterium | reverse complement strand
TGCTACGGCGCGCCATGGGTAAAAAGAAGGCTGAGGAAATGGCCCAGCAGCGCGAGCGGTTCCTTGAAGGCGCGGTGCAGCGGAACTATCCGACGAAGAAGATCGAAAAGATTTTCGATCTCATGGCGCAGTTTGCGGGATACGGTTTCAATAAATCACATTCTGCCGCGTACGCGTTGCTGGCTTATCACACGGCATATCTGAAGACACATTATCCGGTGGAGTTCATGGCAGCGCTGCTGACCTCGGTCACCGGAAACACCGACGATGTGGTCAAGTACATCAACGAATGCCGGGAGATGCAGATCGCGGTCGAGCCGCCGGACATTCATGTGAGCGATGCGAATTTCACGCCACATGGAGAAGCGATCCGATTTGGTTTGGCGGCGGTGAAAAACGTCGGACACAATGCAATTGAATCGATCGTGAACGCCAGGAAAGAGCTCGCGGGGGATGGCCCCCGCACCACACAGCCTGGCCGCTTCAAATCGATTTACGAGTTTTGCGAAAAGGTCGACCTGCGGCTGCTGAACAAGCGCGTGCTGGAATCACTCATCAAGAGTGGCGCTATGGATTCGCTCGGTCGGCGGGCACAACTGATGGCGGTGCTCGACAAGGCCATGGAACACGCGCAGAAAGCCCAGCGCGACGCCGAATCCGGCCAGCACGGCTTGTTCGGCGTTTTTGAGCAGCAGGACACAAATTCACAGGAAGATCGCCTGCCCGAAATTCCCGATTGGGATGAGCACGTCCGCCTCGCCAACGAAAAAGAAATTTTGGGCTTTTTCATCACTGGACATCCTCTCGATAAATTCCGCGACAAACTCGAAAATCTGCACGCGCTCTCGACCGCAGAGTTGGCAGCGATGAAATCGTCGACCGGAAAAGATGAGACATTAAGCACGGCCGGAATCATCACCAACCTGCGCGTGCTGAAATCCAAGAAGGGCGATTTTTATGCGCAGGCGGCGCTTGAAGATTTATCTGGATCGATTGAAATGTTGGTCTTTCCTGACGCCTATCGCAAGTTGCAGGACAAAGTGAAAATGGAAGTCCCCGTCCTGATACGCGGCGGGGTGCGCATTGAGGAAGGCGCCAACCCGAAGCTCACCGTTAGCGACATACTTTCGCTTGAAGATGCCAAAGTGCCGCTGCCCCGTTCCTTGCGGATCCGTATTCCCTTAGAGAAAGCTTCTGAATCAACCGTGGATGAGCTTCATCTCCTTTGCTCTCAACGCAAAGGTGAGGCACGGGTGCTTTTCGATGTGGAGCGGGCGAGCGATTTCATGGTGGTGATGGAGGCGGAAGGCTATAATGTCCTGCCGGATCGTATGTTCGTCAGCCGGGTGGAAGAGCTCTGCGGACGAGGCGCGGTCAGAGTGATCAATTAGCTCGCGACCTGGAGCCCATTTAATCAGGGCTCGTTAGGAGCACGCATCGCTACAGCGAAATCACATTCAATGAAGACGATCGATATCACCGCTGTCCTTACGGGTGCACAACTGATGGTTTCCATGGTGGAAACCCGGCGTGCTGCCCGCAATGGCGACGGGCTGGACGCCAACGCTCCTCAGGAACTGGAACAGATTGAACGGCAGCTAGGTAAGCTTGAGTCGCTCGATGGCCAGAGCGACGAGATACGTAAAGAGATCGACGACCTTCGCGAACGCGTGTCTATGCTGCGCCAGGAGATATCGCATCGCGAAGCCTGGATCAAAACCGAACTTGCCCGTCATCCCCAGCGGCCATATTTCCTCGATTACGTAGAAAAAATATTCACCGATTTCAGCGAGATTCATGGAGATCGCCGCTACGCCGACGATCCCGCTATGGTTTGTGGCATGGCGCGTTTTCACGGTGTGGAGGTCCTAGTTCTCGGAACCCAAAAAGGCCGGGACATGAAGCAGAAGGTGCACCGTAACTTCGGGCTGCCGAATCCCGAAGGTTATCGTAAGGCACTGCGCGCGATGCAGATCGCGGAAAAATTTTCCCGCCCGATCTTTACCTTTGTGGACGTGACCGGGGCAAACCCTGGGCTCGGCGCGGAAGAGCGGGGTCAAGCAGAGGCGATTGCGCTGAATCTGCGCGAGATGGCGCGGCTGCAAGTCCCAATCATCACCGCGATTACTGGCGAGGGCGGCAGCGGCGGCGCGCTGGCCATTGCAGTTTCTGACCGCGTGCTGATGATGGAAAACGCGGTCTATTCGGTCATTTCACCCGAGGGATGCGCTTCGATTATGTGGCGCGATGCTACCAAGAAAGAACTCGCTGCTGAGGCCCTGCGAATCACGGCTCCTGATTTAATCGAGCTAGGCTGCGTGGATGCAATCGTTGACGAGCCACCCGGCGGTGCACACACCGATCCTGATCTGGCGGCAAAACTTTTGGATGACGCCCTGCAGCATCATTTTTCTGACGTTCAGAAAATACCTGCAAAAGAACTCGTCGATTCGCGGTATAACAAATTTCGCAAAATGGCTCAGTTTTACAGGGAAGGGTGACGCCAGCCGCGAACCATCCCTAGTTCCCACTCAGTAATCCCGCACCCCCAAGCCAGTTACTCACATCAAATCAGTGCCGTATAATTTAAGAATCCCCCACATTTCATGGTCAGTGCGGGCGGATAGTAATCTTCATGGCAGGAAGGACCCCTTAGTTAATGGCTACAACTGATGTCGGGCTGCACGCGTCCGCTGGCCGGCCCGCGGCGGTACCGATTGTCAACAACATGAGTATTCAGGTCGCAACCGTGAACGGTAGCGGTTCGCAAAGCTCCAACACCGTACTTCTCCGGACCATCTTTCAGATGGGGGTTCCGGTGTCTGGGAAGAACCTTTTTCCTTCGAACATTGCCGGCCTGCCTACCTGGTACACGATTCGCGCCAACAAGCATGGGTACGTTGCTCGAAAGAAAGAAATTGATTTTCTGATCGCAATGAACCCGGAGACCGCGCGAGACGACGTGATGTCGCTGGCGGCGGGTGCGGCCGTGCTTTATGACGAGCCGCTGAAGCTCAGCTCCATGCGCGATGACCTGATTTTTTATTCCGTGCCCTTCGACAAGATTGTTGCGCCGGTCTGCCCAGAGGCCAAGCTGCGCAAGTTGGTCAAGAACATGATTTACGTCGGCGTCGTAGCCAAGTTGCTCGATCTCGACATGGCGGAAGTAGATAAAGCGCTGCGTAAACAATTTGCGAAAAAAGTGAAGGCTGCGAATTTGAACCTTGCGGCCGTGAAAGCTGGATTCGACTATGCCGCCGCCAGTTTGACCAAAGGCGATCCCTTCCGCATTGAGCGAATGGACAAGAATCACGGGAAGATCATCATCGACGGGAATGCCGCGTCGGCGCTGGGTTGTGTGTTCGCTGGTTGCACGGTACTGAGCTGGTATCCGATCACGCCTTCGTCATCTCTCGCCGAAAACATGATCGAGTACCTGAAGCGCTTTCGCATCGGCCCGGATGGCAAAGCAACTTTCGCCGTCATTCAAGCCGAAGACGAACTCGCGGCCATCGGAATGGTGATCGGCGCAAGCTGGGCGGGAGCGCGCGCCATGACGACGACCTCAGGTCCCGGTATTTCGCTGATGTCAGAATTTGCAGGGCTTGCCTATTACGCAGAGATTCCCGCTGTGGTGTGGGACATTCAGCGCGTCGGCCCGTCTACCGGCCTGCCTACGCGCACTTCGCAAGGCGACATTCTTTCGACGGCGCTGCTTTCACACGGTGATACCAAACATATTTTGCTCTTCCCTTCTTCGCCGCACGAGTGTTTTGAAATGGCGATGGATGCATTTAATCTGGCGGAAAACTTTCAGACGCCGGTGTTCGTGATGTCCGACCTTGATCTGGGCATGAATAACTGGATGTCCGATCCGTTCCCGTATCCCGATAAGCCGATCGACCGTGGCAAGGTTCTGAGTAAAGAAGATCTCGACAAACTCGGGGGGTTCGGGCGTTACAAAGACGTTGACGGCGATGCCATTGGCTACCGGACTTTGCCCGGCACACAGCATCCTGCGGCGGCGTACTTCACTCGTGGCAGCGGTCATAACTCGCAGGGGAACTACAGCGAGCGCCCGGAAGACTACGAGAACAACATGGAGCGGCTGCGGCGTAAGTTCGAAAATGTTCGCGCGGTCGCGCCGACGCCGGTGATCGATAAGATGCCGAATGCGGAGATTGGGATCATCGCTTTTGGGACCACGCATTGGGCATTGACTGAATCACGCGACCAGTTGCGCGATGAGCACAAACTCGCGACTGATTATCTGCGTTTGCGTGCATTTCCGTTCAGTCATGAGATCGCGGATTTTATTCGTTCGCACAAACGCGTCTACGTGGTGGAACAAAACCGGGACGCGCAGATGTTCAGCCTGCTGCGCATGGATCTGGATGCCGAACTGGTGCTGAAACTGCGCAGCGTTGCGCGACTCGATGGATTGCCCATCGACGCGCGTTCAGTCACTGACGAAATTGCTGCAATGGAGGAGAAGTAAATGGCAACCACACCCGCTCCGAAAATTAATCGCCTGGGCCTCTCGGTGCTCGACTACCGTGGCGGCAAAACCACGTTGTGCGCGGGATGCGGGCACAATGCGATTTCCGAACGCATTATCGATGCGCTGTATGAAATGGGTGTGCAGCCCGAGCGCGTGGCAAAACTCAGCGGAATCGGTTGCTCGTCGAAGACCCCGGCATATTTTCTTTCCCGTGCCCACAGCTTTAACTCGGTCCACGGTCGCATGCCATCTATTGCAACCGGAGCGATCCTGGCGAATCGTGGAATGCTGGCACTTGGAGTCAGCGGCGATGGAGATACGGCTTCGATCGGCATCGGGCAATTTGTCCACCTCATGCGCCGCAATCTGCCAGTTATCTACATCATTGAAGACAACGGCGTTTATGGCCTGACCAAGGGACAATTTTCAGCCACTGCAGATTTGGGTTCCAAGCTCAAGACTGGCGTCGTAAACGAACTGCCGCCAATCGATACTTGCGAGCTGGCAATTTCGCTGGGCGCGACTTTCGTTGGCCGATCATTCTCCGGTGATAAGCGCCAGTTGCACGCCATGCTAAAGGCCGCAATCGCCCACAGCGGCACGGTACTGCTGGATGTCATCTCGCCATGCGTAACATTCAATGACCACGAGGGCTCGACGAAATCTTACAAATACATGCTTGACCACGAAGAGCCTCTGCAGGAAATCAACTTCATTCCTGTGTTCGAAAATATCTCCGTCGAGTACGATCCCGGAACAACGCTTGAAGTCGAAATGCACGATGGATCGAAGCTGCGGCTGCGGAAGCTCGAAGAGGATTACAATCCCACGGATAGAATTCATGCCATCAGCCGTCTGAATGAGGCCAAGGAAAAGGGCGAGATGCTGACCGGCGTGCTCTACGTGAATACAAAAGTCCCCACGTTTCTTGACCTGCTGAACATCACGGAACAGCCGCTGGCCACACTGCCCGCATCGACGGTACGGCCTGGGCCGCAAGTGCTGGAGCAAGTGATGGAAGAGCTGCGATAGCGGCTTACGCTGAGAGTTTTGTTACCCTGTTGTGTTCCAGCATTGCCGGATCCCTCAGCTTGCGAAAACTCCTTCTCATAATCTTTACCGTACCTCTGCTCGTCGGGCTGGGCTGGTGGTATTTCCATCAGCGCGAGCTTGCGAGTCTCGACCCTGGTTATCGCGAATACGCTTATATCAGCAATGGCAAGAGCAATACCGTCTCGATCATTGACCTGCGGACGTTTCGTTTAGAACGGACTCTGCATGTGGGCAGCGGGCCGACCGGCATCGCAGCCAATCCGAAAAGAAATGAAGTTTACGTGGTCAACAGCGGGTCGTCCAATGTGACCGTGATCGATGCCGAACGCAACGCGGTGGCGGCCACGATCGGCGTGCAGAGCACTCCTTATTTTATTGACGTCTCGCCTGATGGCAATCGTGCATACGTTGCGAACTCAGGATCGAACAACATTTCTGTGATTGATCTCGAGCAGCGCCGGGTGATGGGAAATATTCGAGTCGGCGTCGCTCCTGGACTGGCGCGGGTTTCGCCAGATGGCGCAACCGTCGTGGTAAGCAATCGCGGCGGCGACTCGGTTTCGTTCATTGATGCCCACAAACTCTCTCTGCGCGGGACCATTCCTGTTTGCCACCAACCGACCGACGTCGCGATTCTTCCCGATAACAGCAAAGCCTTCGTGGCGTGCTCGGGTTCGGCGCAAGTGGCTTCAATTGACTTAAAAGAAGACGTAGTACTGGACCTGCTCGATGTAGGCAAGACGCCAGTAAGTTTGGCGCTCAAGCCAGACGGTGGGGAACTTGTGGTCTGCAACTTCGATTCCGATAGCATATCGATTATCGAAACCACCACCGACGAAGTCAGCGGCAGCTATCTGATCGGCCGACATCCGACTCGCGGCGTGGTGTCGGCGGACAATTCGCGACTATATGTAAGTAATTTTGGATCGGACGCAGTGGCGGTTTATGACATCGATATGGGTAAAGTGATCGCATCTTTACCGGTAGGGAGCGCCCCAGATGGGCTTGCGCTCTCGCAGAGCCAGAATTATCTGCTGGTGCTGGATACGCAATCAGGAGATGCGACCGTCATTCAAAAACGCAAACCACGAAAACTGGAACCGGGTGAGTATGGCCTGCTCACCATGATTCCTGCCGGAGCGCAGCCAAATAATGTGGTGGTGAAGGCCTTCATGCTGAAGGCACAGCACTGATCCACGGTC
>DATNAF010000082.1:0-11494 GCA_035572845.1 Terriglobales bacterium | reverse complement strand
CCCATCTGACGTCCTGCCTCAAGCCCGTCCGCCACGCAACGGCCATCCCATCGTAGGGCTCGGTTTAATGACATTCGATGGTATGTATGGCGTAGAAAAGACAACCAGAGGCCACTACAATGCGTACCTCGAAACCCTCGTCGATTTCGTGAAATGGCTGCTGGGCCACGGTTACGACATCCGCCTCCTGATTGGCGACCTCTCAGATGAACCGACCATAACCGCTTTCAAGTCGCTGCTTAAGAAGCAGCCCATCGCTGCGGAGCGAGTGATTGCTGAGCCTGTCACCTCTACGGACAATCTATTATCGCAGATTGCAGCTACGGACTTTGTCGTCGCGACTCGCTTTCACAATGTTCTTCTTTCTCTGCTTCTCAACAAGCCAACGATCTCCATGTCTTTCCACCACAAGTGCTCTTCGCTCATGAGTCAGATGGGGCTCTCCGATTATTGCCAGGACATTCAGAAGTTGAACGGCGAGAAGTTGGTCGAGCAGTTTTGCCAACTTGAGAAGAATGCTGCCATTTTGAAACAGACAATCGCGGCTAAAGCGGCGGAGTTCCGCACGGCTCTCGACGAACAATACAGCCTATTTCTCAATGTCCCGTGCCCTACATCCGCCGAACCATCACGGTCAGCCGGGCGCGAACTTGCATCGACTATGCCAGGGCGTGAACGGCCATGAAGGACTTAAGGGAAAGAGCGGTTCGGGGCACCTTTGCGAGGGTCGCTGCGCAGGGCGCGAACATGGCGCTTCGCATTGTGTCGCTCGCGATTCTTGCGCGGCTGCTGAATCCCGACGACTTTGGCTTGGTCGGAATGGTTGCCGCGCTTACGGGGATACTGAGCCTGTTTCGTGACTTCGGGCTTTCGGCTGCAAGCATCCA
The DNA here is from genome assembly GCA_035572845.1 of Terriglobales bacterium. Lineage (GTDB taxonomy): Bacteria > Acidobacteriota > Terriglobia > Terriglobales > Acidobacteriaceae > Gp1-AA145. The sequence goes on along the minus strand of DATNAF010000082.1, from coordinate 10,607 downwards.
GCGCGCGCATATCACAGACGAGCAATCCAGCACGCTGTTTTGGATAAACGCCGCTACCGGGCTTCTGCTTGCCGTGATAACCGCTCTTTGCGCTCCCCTTGTTGTCCGCCTTTATCACGAGCCTCCGCTGTATTGGGTCACCGTGGCCATGGGCAGCACCTTCCTTGTCAATTCAATCGGCATTCAGCATTCGGCGCATCTGCAGCGGGAGATGCGATTCACCGCAGTATCCATAATCGACACCGGGTCGACGCTGATTAGCACCATCGTCGGCATCGTCTTGGCGGAAATCGGCTGGGGATATTGGGCGCTTGTCGCCATGGCAATTGCCGCTCCACTCATAAGCACTGTGGCTTTCTGGGTTAGCACAGGATGGATTCCGAGCAGGCCACGCCGAGGAGTCGGACTGCGCTCGATGATGCGCTTCGGTGGCACTCTCACAGTGAACGGCGTTGTCTTGTATGTAGCTTCCAATGCAGAAAAAGTGCTGCTCGGCCGGTATTGGGGTGCGGACGCCATCGGTATCTATGGTCGCGCCTTCCAATTGATTCGAATTCCCACGGACACACTCACCGGTGCCGTCGGCGAGGTGGCTTTTTCGGCCCTATCGCGTTTGCAGGATGACGCAAAGCGGCTCAGAAGTTATTTCTTGAAGGGCTATTCGCTTGTCATTGCGCTCACGCTACCCGCAACGGTGGCCTGTGCAGTTCTTGCGCCGGACCTGATCGGATTTGTGCTCGGCCCGAAATGGAAGGAAGCAGCGCCCATCTTTCGCTTGCTGACCCCGACCATTCTGGTCTTTGCAATCGCGAATCCGCTGTCATGGCTCGTAATGGGTCTGGGCATGGTCGGTCGGCTCGCGAAAATGACGACGACGATCGCGCCTCTTATGATCGCCAGCTATTTCGCCGGGCTTCCGTATGGTCCGAAAGGCGTTGCGTTCGCGTACTCCACGATCATGGTTCTGTGGCTGGTGCCAGTATCGATGTGGGCGGTACGCGGCACCGCGGTTTCTTTTCGCGATGTCGTCACGACGGCTTCGCATCCCTTGATTGCCAGCGTAGCCGCTGGCGCCGTCGCCTATTTTGCCTGTGCCGCATATGGTCATCCGGAAGAGCATTTAGTGAGGCTGATTGTGGGAACTGGCGCGCTTTTAAGCGCTTATTTGGTGATGATTCTCTACATTTTTGGTCAAAAGTCGTATTACTTGGACCTGTTTCGTAAGCTCACAGAGCGTACTCCAGCCGAAGAAGAGGTCTTGGTTTCCGCTCAATAGCGCGGGGAAGGCCATTCGACATTTTGTGGCAATCTTTTTCCCAGTTCCGGCTGCTGACACGGCGCCGCGGTCAAATTGGAACGTCTGGCTTGGCTAGAAGTCCTGTCTTTTCAATCGATTGGCGTTTGTCACGCGAATTTCTCCACCCCGCCGTTTCGCAGCGTCTGGCAGACCGATTGCGAAGTTAATATAGTCTGTCAAACTGCCAACGGCGGTAGCTTATCTAAGCCGCCTTTTATCTGTATCTTCCGTTGATTTGCGTAGGTTCTCATCAAGGAGCTTCAAAGCATGAAAGTGTTGCTAACAGGTCACGAGGGCTATATTGGTGCGGTTGCGGGAGAGATGCTTCGGTCCGCCGGTCATGATGTGGTCGGTTTGGATACATTCCTTTTCGCTGGTTGCGATTTCGGCAAACCTGCGCCCGAAATCCCGGCGATCCGCAAAGATATTCGTGAGGTCACGAAAGCCGATTTAGAGGGCTTCGATGCCGTCGTGCATCTGGCCGCCCTGTCCAACGATCCACTCGGCAATCTCGATGCGAACCTCACCTACGACATCAATCACAAGGCTTCCGTTCGCCTCGCGCAACTTGCTAAGCAGGCAGGTGTGAGGCGCTTTGTCTTTTCGTCTTCTTGCAGCACGTATGGCGCGGCAGGCGACGGCTTCCTTGATGAAACCGCATCACTCAATCCTGTCACTCCTTATGGAGAATCGAAAGTCTACGTCGAACGCGACGTTGCGTCGTTGGCGGACGAGAATTTCAGCCCCACGTATATGAGGAACGCTACTGCCTACGGTGTTTCTCCACGTCTTCGTCTCGACTTGGTGTTCAATGACTTCGTTGCTGCTGCGGTCACATCTGGACGCATTCTGATCAAGAGCGACGGCACGCCGTGGCGCCCGATTGTCCATATTCGCGACATTATCGGCGCAATGATTGCCGTTCTCGACGCGCCCAAGAGCGCGATCCATAACGCCACTTTCAATGTGGGCCAGACTTCGGAGAACTATCGCGTCAGCGAGCTTGCCGAAATCGTCGCGGAGACCGTTCCCGGCTGCACAATTGAATATGCTCCAGGAGGCAGCCCCGATAAGCGCTGCTATCGCGTCAATTGCGACAAAATTCGCAGCGTGTTACCGGATTTCCACTTCCAATGGACTGCCCGCAAGGGCGCTCAGGAACTCTACGATGCATACCGCGCCGCCGGCTTCACGGCTGAAGATTTCAAGTCGGGCCGCTATTTCCGAATCCATCAGATTCAACGCTTGATGAGCGACAAACGAATCGATAGCTCACTCCATTGGACTGCGCGAACAGACGCCGCCCAGGTTGCTATTTCCCGATAAAGTGAGCTGTCTCAGACTTCAAATAACGAAAGGTGTCTTTAATGATCTTTACTGAAACAAGGCTGAAAGGCGCATTCATTATCGATATTGAGCGGCGAGAAGATCCGCGCGGATTTTTCGCTCGAGCATTTTGTCAGCAAGAGTTTGCCGCTCACGGTTTGAAGCCGGTAATCGCTCAGGCGAACATTGCTTCAAACCGCCGAAAGGGCACAATTCGCGGTATGCATTTTCAGTTTCCGCCAGCCGCCGAAACAAAGTTCGTGCGCTGCACGCGGGGAGCTATCGTGGATATCATCGTTGATCTGCGGCCTGAAAGCCCCACGTTTTTTGAGCACGTAGCAGTCGAATTGACAGAGGACAATTATCGCGGAATTTACGTGCCTGAGCGATTCGCACACGGTTATCAGGTTCTGCGTGACAACACGGACACCAGCTACCAGGTGGGCGAGTTTTATACGCCAGGAGCCGAAGGCGGTTTGCTGTACAACGATCCTCGCTTGCATCTGGAATGGCCGCTTCCCGTGACGGTAATCTCCGACAAAGATCAGATGTGGAAGCGTTTTGATGAACAGGAGTCGCTCATTAACGAAAAAATGCGCACGGAAGCGGTACAAACGTCTCGCTAAGCTTCGTCGCAACGGGGAATAGAGATGATTATAGTCGATAAAGCTCTGCAAGATCGTGAGCTTAGCAATAGGCCCGTTCGAGTGGCTTTGCTGGGTGCGGGTTTCATTTCACAGGGATTGGCTAATCACCTTGTCCACACCAAGCCGGGCATGCGGCTCGTTGGTGTATTCAATCGTCGTGTGCAGCGAGCGTTTGATCTCTGCCAATATGTCGGCGTAACTGACGCTATCTGCCCCGCTACTCAGAAAGAAGCGGATCTGGCGATCGCTGAAGGCAAGGTCGTTGTCACGGAAGACGCCTTCCTGCTTGCGCGCTCAACAGAAGTAGACGTTATCGTTGACGTGACTGGCTCCGTCGAATTCGGAGCACGCGTAGCCCTTGAAGCATTCCGGCACAAGAAGCATGTAGTCCTACTGAACGCGGAGATTGATGCCACTATAGGGCCGATTCTTCAAACCTATGCTGAAAAGGAAGGTGTGATCCTCTCGGCATGTGAGGGAGATGAACCGGGTCTGCAAGTGAATCTGTATCGCTGGGTGAAGGGACTTGGGCTAACACCCAGAGTCATCGGAAATATTAAGGGTCTTCAAGATCCTTATCGAAATCCCACGACTCAAAAGGGCTTCGCTGAAAAATGGGGGCAGAATCCTGCTATGGTTACGAGCTTTGCGGATGGCTCGAAGATCAGTTTCGAGCAGGCGATTGTCGCCAACGCAACGGGCTTTGTCGTCCGCTCGCGCGGGATGTCGCGTGGTCTGGAGTACAAAGACGACGTCATGAAAATCGGGAAAATTTACGATGTCGAAGAGGCTCGACGGCTCGGCGGAATCGTTGATTATGTGGTCGGCACGCCATTGACCAAAATATACGTGCTTGCCGAGCATTCTGATCCCAAGCAACAGCATTATCTCAGCCTGTATAAAATGGGCGATGGTCCGCTTTATTCGTTTTTTCTGCCTTACCATCTCGTTCATTTCGAGGTGCCGAATGCGATTGCGCGGGTCGCATTGTTTGGAGACTCAGTGGCAAAACCGCTCGGCGGCCCTGTTGTCGAGGTCTGTGCGGTGGCGAAGCGTGATTTGAAAGCCGGCGAGATTCTCGATGATTACGGCATGTACATGACTTATGGAGAAGCGGTCAATGCGGACGAGATGTGCGCAGGACGATATCTTCCCGAGGGGCTCGTTGAAGGCTGCGTGTTCAAACGCGATGTGCCTAAGGATGCCGTGATTACGTACGACGATGTCGCCTTGCCCCCTAACCGCCTTGCCGACCAATTGCGCGCCGAGCAGTACCGTCATTTTCGCGGTGAGAATTGGCTCGAGGAACTCATCGCGGTGCGTGCTTGATGTGCCCACTGATACGCAAGATTTGAGGGGCTAACATGAAAGTCGTCCTATTCTGTGGCGGTCTAGGATTACGCATTCGGGATTCGGAGGACATTCCTAAACCGATGGTCCACATCGGCTATCGGCCGATTCTCTGGCATGTGATGAAGTATTACGCTCATTTTGGACATAAAGACTTCATCCTTTGCCTGGGATATCGCGCAGAGGCCGTAAAGAGTTATTTCCTCTCGTACAATGAGTGCGCATCTAACGATTTCGTTCTTTCAAGTGGCGGCAAGAAAGTCGATCTACTGAACAGCGACATTCACGACTGGCGGATCACGTTTGTCGATACCGGTATTAATTCGAACATCGGGCAACGGCTAAAGGCTGTCGAGAAATATTTGGATGGAGATGAGGAGTTTCTGGCTAATTACAGTGACGGCCTGACGGACATGCCATTAACACAGCAACTCCAACATTTTCGGCAAGAGGGGAAGATCGCGAGCTTCCTTTGCGTCAAACCAAACCTCAGCTATCACTTAGTTTCGGTGCAGGACAGTGATGGAAGGCTAGTCTCTCAGATTAACCCGATCAATGATGGGAATCTGAGAATCAACGGTGGATTCTTCATATTCAAAAAAGCTATCTTCAACTACATCCACGAAAAAGAAGAGCTCGTAATCGAGCCATTCCAGAGATTGGTGGCCGAAAAGCAACTAATCGGATATCCATACGATGGGTTCTGGGCGAGCATGGATACGTTCAAAGATAAACAGCAACTTGAAAGTCTCTGCGCGAAGGGTGCCGCGCCCTGGGAACTCTGGAAGGCCAATGGGAATGGAGCGAAACATTAATTTGACCGTGGCGGTTGACGAATTCCGATGCTCCCTCTAAGCCTTCCGCAAAACAGCACGAGGCCTCTCAAAATCCTCTGTCTAGGCTCGCATTCCGACGATATTGAAATCGGTTGTGGCGGCACAATCTTGCACCTGATCGCCGAACGTCAGAGTGTAGACGTCACGTGGGTTGTATTCGCTTCGAACGCGGATCGGGAGCGCGAGGCTCGCCATAGTGCCGAGCAATTCTTGGCACGCGCCCACAGGAAAAACATCATCGTCAAGAGCTTTCGCGATGGCTTTTTCCCTTTTGAGGGCGCACAGGTTAAGGACTGCTTTGAGCAACAAATCAAGCCGGCCTCGCCCGATTTGGTGTTCACTCATAACCGGAAAGATGCACACCAGGACCACCGATTAGTGGCTGAGCTTACTTGGAATACGTTCAGGAATCATTTGATTCTCGAATACGAAATTCCAAAGTATGACGGCGACATGGGACAGCCGAACTTTTTCGTGCCGCTGGATGCAGAAATCTGCGACAAAAAAATCCGCTGTCTGATGGAAGCTTTTGAAACGCAACGATCGAAGGCGTGGTTCTCCAAGGAAACCTTTCTGGGGCTGATGCGGCTGCGGGGTATGGAGTGCGTCGCGCCCAGCGGTTACGCTGAAGCCTTCTATTGCCGCAAGGTCGTCATATAAAAGTTCACCTTTGGAAATCCAGCCCTCGCCTAACTGGAATCTGTCGAACACATGTCTGACTCTATTCTAAAGCGCCTTGCTGCGGTCAAGTTCTGTCGGCGCTTTCTGGGAAAGCCATTTATACGCGTGAACGAGGCGGTTTGGAATCGATTGCCTGCATCCTGGAAAGCGTCGCGCGCGATCTCACGTTATGGTGAGTTTTTGAACTCTCTCGTCAGGATGCGTTCGAACCGCACGCAATTCCACGGCACCTTCTTCATGCGTAATCGACCGGAAATCGAGATGATTTGCTCAGTAGCGGAGCAGCAATCTATCGGCTCTGCGCTGAAACTTACCGTGCTTGCGTGCAGTAATGGAGCAGAGGTTTACTCGATCCTGTACGCGATTCGATCCGCGCGTCCCGACTTAAGGACGGAAGTTCACGCCATAGATATTTCGCAGGATATTCTGAGCATCGCAAGAGAAGCGCTCTATTCGCCCGAAAAGACCGCTCTGGTTGGCGAAAATATATTTGAGCGCCTAACTCGGCAAGAGATTGCGAAAATGTTCGACGAGGAGAACGGGCGCTTCCGAGTCAAATCGTGGATTTCGCAAGGTGTCGAATGGCAAGTCGGCGACGCGGCGGATCCTAAGCTGGCTGAAAAGCTTGGACCTGCGGACATCGTAATCGCGAACAAGTTTCTGTGCCACATGAAGCCGGCTCAAGCGGAAGCATGCCTTCGCAACCTGGCAAATTTTGTGAAGCCGGACGGATACTTATTTGTATCCGGAGTCGATCTCGATGTTCGTACCAAAGTCGCCATCGACATGGAGTGGACGCCCGTTGAGGAACTGATTAGAGAGATCCACGACGGTGACGCTTCGGTCAGAAAAGACTGGCCCTGGAGGTACTGGGGCCTCGAACCGTTTGATTCGAGCCGGCCAGACTGGAAGGCGCGCTATGCCAGCGTTTTCAGAATCGCTGCGCAAAAGCATCGCCACCAGTTGGAATGCGTTTCCCGCTAGATTTTGCCTTCACATGAGATTCCATCAAGTCGACCCTTTACAAGACCCTCGCTGGACTAGGCTCGTAGAGCAGCATCCCAAGGCTTCGGTCTTCCACACGGGTGCATGGCTCGAAGCGCTCCACCGGAGTTACGGCTACAGGCCGGTCGCGTTTACAACCTCGCAACCCAACGAAGAATTGGAAAATGGTCTCCTGTTTTGTCACGTGCGCAGCTGGTTGACCGGAGGGCGAATGGTATCGCTCCCGTTCTCCGATCATTGCGAACCTCTATTCGACTCCAAAGAAGAGCTGCGCTTTGTGATGCAGTGTTTGCAAGCCGACCTACAGCACCGAAAATGGAAATACATCGAACTTCGACCGGCAAACGGAAGCGTCGGACCAGATGCCCCCCGATTCGGGTTCCAACCCTGTGAGCAGTATTACCTCCATCGCATGGATCTACGTCCCAACCTCAATGAGATTTTTCAGGGCCTGCACAAGGATTCCGCGCAGCGCAGAATTCGCCACGCCGTAACGTCCGGCGTGAGTTGCGAATGCGGCAGGTCGTCAAGACTTCTTAAGGATTTCTACGGTCTACTCGTTTCTACACGAGCGCGTCACCGCTTGCCGCCTCAGCCTCTTCTGTGGTTCCGGAATCTGATTTCTTCCATGAAGGATGCATTGGAAATACGCGTGGCCTATAAAGAGTGCGTCCCGGTCGCCGCCATTCTGACTCTGCGTTTTCGAGAGACGGTCTACTATAAATATGGGTGTTCGAATCTTGAATTCAAGCATCTGGGTGCAATGCCTTACCTCTTCTGGCATGCGATAGAGCAGTCGAAAAGTGCAGGTGCATTAGAATTTGATTTGGGGCGCTCAGACCGCGATAACACCGGCCTCGTTGCGTTTAAGAACCACTGGGCGCGGCGACCGCTAGATCTGATTTATTGGGCTTACCCGGAGCCACCCTCGACAAAGGGCTGGAAAATGACCGTGGCAAGACGGGCCTTTTCGTGGATGCCGGATCGTCTGCTTGCGGCGACTGGCACCGTGATCTATCGCCATTTTGCGTGAGAGATGTTATGTTGCCCGCCCAAACTTTCGACGGGAAGCGCAACGCCTGAACTTGGTTGAGCGAATCGCTGCGAGAATGCACATGGCAACACCAAGTCCCACCCTACTTGTCGAATCTACGGGCCGAGTACCGAACCGACCGATGACAAATTGTCTCGGGGACTATTACAGGCTGCCCAGTGAATGGTCCGATTGCCTGTCGCCGGAGCCAGTTGGCGGCAAGCAAGGCTTTTTCCAATTCGGGCCTGATGTAATCTGCTACGGGCGCTGCAAGACAGGAAATGTGTCGAGCACGATCGATGCCGATCTGCATGATGCATTGAACGATGTGAGTTTAGCTGGCCGCAACGCTCATCTGCCTTTTGATCCTGCCGATTTGGTCGAAAACCTCCGTCGTGAACGCTACGAAAACGACCTGCTTCCGCGATGGGAGCAACTTATCGGCCGGAAGATGCCACAGAAATTCTACTATTTCATGAGGGACCTTCTTCCTTTTCCGTTGCGCCGTACTCTGCAGCGAGCGTACTTCAGCGGATGGGAGAATATCCGTTTCCCCGCCTGGCCAGTCGATTTCACTGTCGACACGCTACATGAGGAGTTGTTGAAGCTCGCGATGAAGGCCCGCGGCGTGCAGAGGGTTCCGTTTATTTGGTTTTGGCCAAATAGTGCCCCGAGCTGCCTAATCATGACTCATGATGTCGAAGATTCGGGCGGCCGCGATTTGACAAACGAACTAATGGACCTCGACGAGGCCTATGGATTTCGCGCTTCCTTTCAGGTGATTCCCGAGAAACGCTATGAAGTCACCGAAACTTACGTTCATGAGATTCGGAATCGGGGCTTCGAGTTTAACGTGCACGATCTCAATCACGATGGACACCTCTATCATGAACGGCAGGAATTCTTGCGCCGTGCGAAGCTAATAAATGAATACGCGCGCCGTTTCGGTTCGCACGGATTTCGCGCAGGCTCGATGTACAGGAACGCGGATTGGTATGAGGCATTTGAGTTTTCCTATGACATGTCGGTGCCGAACGTGGCGCACCTGGAGCCGAAGCGTGGTGGTTGCTGCACGGTAATGCCTTTTTTCATCGGTTCGGTGCTGGAGCTTCCTCTCACTACGACTCAAGACTATTCGCTGCTGCACATTCTGAACGATTATTCGATCGATCTCTGGAAAACGCAGCTCGCCCTTATCCGCCAAAGAAACGGATTGATGAGTTTCATCACGCATGCGGACTATCTGGCGGATGCTCGCGAGCAGAGCGTTTATAGGTCGCTCCTTGCTTACCTTCGTGAGATGGTTGCTCGCGAGGGTATCTGGGCGCCACTGCCAGGCGAGGTCGATACTTGGTGGCGCGCTCGTAACGAGATGAAGCTGGTGTCCTGCAAAAGCGGCTGGACGGTTGAGGGGCCCGAAAGCGAAAGAGCGCGCGTTGCATATGCCGTTCTCACGGCCGGCCAGCTAGTTTACGAGCTGTAATCGAAATGCCGGGCGTGCTCGCCCGTTCGCACAAAGCGGGTCGCCGCGTCCCGACCGTGCTCTTACTGGCAGGCTTATTCTCTCCTTGATTGAGATTGCAGTCCGATCCGATGCGAATCAGGCCTCCAAACTGCCCTCCAGATCCCGCCAAAACGCCCGGCCCGCGCACTAATCTCCCTAAAACTCCACAGCCACGGCTGTCGTCTTCTTTCCTTCCGATCTACCCTGTCCTGGTATTCCTCTGTCCGTAAACCGTTGGATTTGGGACGCCCTCCCGGCATAAGCAAAACTTTTCCCACTTCTTGCAGGCTCTTTCTTGAATTCCTCAGCAGTCTAACCGGCCTGTCTTGGCATGCCCCTCTAATCTACTGATACCATTACCCTTAGATGGAGACAGATGATCGGATTGTCGGCACTCTTTAGGGTGCCAAATTGCCTTACTTTTCCCGAAAGACGTCCGAAAGAGTAACGATCCACAGGAAATTGTGCGTTCGCGACTGGCTGCGCGGGATATCCCTCTCCGCAAGGCGCGGCCTGGGAGGCCCTTTGATGAAGATTGATGTGAGTTCGAATCGCATTCTTTACGGCATTCTCGGTGTAATGTTGCTCGCCGCGGTGTGGCTTGGCCCTGCGGTGCTCACCGGAAACGCCTCCCCGGCGCCTGCGCCTCAAGGGGCCGGGATCAGCGTTGCGATTACGCCGCCAGCCGTAGGTTTGACGCTTTCGCGGTCCGTTACGCTGACTGCGACCGTTACGAATGATTCCACTGGCAAGGGCGTGACTTGGGCGGTTTCTGGGACCTCCTGTTCGGGCTCGGCATGCGGAACGCTGACGTCCGCTAGCGCGTTTTCGGTTACATATACCGCACCGAACGTTGCGGGCGTATATACAGTGACGGCAACGAGTGTCGCGGACAATACCAGACTCTCAAGTGCCACCATTGGTGTCA
>DATNAF010000081.1:0-3012 GCA_035572845.1 Terriglobales bacterium | reverse complement strand
CACCCCATCGCTGCTCAGCCTCATTTCCGGACCGTTGGTCCAAAAAATAACGGATGCCTTACCTGGATAGGATTTTGTCGCTTCATATTCAAAGCGCTCGACCATGGCGTAGTGGCTGCTGCCATCGACGACCGCCAGCCACCCATCCGTAGAATCCAGCCACAATTCAGCCGCCAGGTGTATGTAGTGCACGGTGAATAGGCCATCGTCGCGCACCGATGCCGCCGAATTCTGAGCCGGACCGAAGCGAACGTGATAGCGGTTGAGGTAACTGCTAGATGGATTCGCGGGCGTGAAGCTCCAGAAATTATGATTGAGAGTGGTGGGCGAGGATGGGTCGGAGGTGTTGTACTGCGAGACCGATTGCATGGACCAATTCACAGTGTGGCCGGAAATGTTTTTCATCAACGCGTGAAAGCGGATGCGCGGCGAATCGTTGTCCAGCCGAATAGTGCGCGAAATCTGGATGCCAGTTTGCGGATCGGCCAGGCCGGTGAGTTCGATTTCGCATTGTTTTCCTTCCGAAAGCTTTCGAAAGGTGAACGGGCCATCGTCCAAGAGATCGGAATTCCCTACCCAATGCTGTTCGTCGTCGTTCCCTTCCGGCAGAAGCCAGATCTTGTCGCCGCCGTAGTTGAACCATTTGCCATTGGTAGGCGGAAAATATTTTCCGGCGAGCTGGGGATTCACGAAAAGGTATGGATGTCCGGCGAAGGTCACCTGTATCACGCGGCCGCCATTTTGCGGCACGATGACCAACTGAACCCAGTGGTTCGATAGTTGTTGCGCATGCCAGCCCTTGTAATCCACTGGTTCGACGCGACACTCTTTGTTCAGCTGCTGAGTTCCATTTTGCAATTGAGCGTGCACGGTCGACACGCCGATCCCGCAAATCAGAAAAATCAGCGCTACAAATCGGAAGACACCGAAGCATCGAGAGCACAATTTCATTTAAGCACGCCTTTCCGTGAGAGCCGTCTAGCGTAGAACGTTCGGCAAACATTTCCGCAGAATCGCGCCCGTCGGGATCTCCTAGCATACGAAAGAAAACACAATAAAACGAAACAATTCGATTGCAAGATGAGCATTGACTGGTGTATACCGGATTCGCGATCAAATCGAGGTTTAAACTTCACTGGAACGATGCTGAAAATCCTATTGCTACTGCTGCTGATCCCCTGTGAGCTGACTGCTCAGGAGCGGCAGGTCGATCCAACCTGGTTGTATAGGTATGTTCCGCGCCTGAGCGAGACGCACGTTGATCTGACGTCTGCGAGTTGCCATTACAAAGCAATGTTCGGTGAGGGTGACAAGGAAAACCGGATCATGCAGAGCGTTGCACGTTTCGGCGAAGCCACGGTCGACGCGCGCGGAACTTGTCAGACGGTCAGCTACGACCGGCAGGAAGAACTCTATTTTGTAATTGAGGGCAAGGGAGTGCTGCACTATGCCGACCGAACGTATCCGATGCGCGCGAATGATTTCACCTATCTTGCGCCGGGCGTGAAGCACTCCATCGAGAGCGGTTCGGATCAACCCTTGCGAGTGGTCATCATGGGTTTCAAAATTCCCTCTTCGATCTCGATCAGCGCTCCACCCTCCGAACCTAAGATCGTGAACATGGATGAGCTTAAGCAACAGACGGTCGAAGGTCATCCGACATCGGTTTTGTACAAGCTTCTAGCCGGTCCGCGAACCGGAACCCGCGATGCCATCGACCAGGCATACGTGATGGTCAGCCTCTTCTGGATGGATTTTGCGCCCGGAGGAACGAATTTTCCTCACCACCACGAGACCGCGGAAGAAATTTACCTGGTCATAGATGGGCAAGGCGTAATGGTAGCGGGAGGCGGAATGGACGGAGTGGAAGGCCGCCATCCGTCGAAAGCTGGAGACGCGTATTATTTTCGCGCCAACAGCACAGTGGGCTTTTACAACCAGAACAAGCCCGGAGCAAAAGCGCACATTCTGGCTGTGCGATCACTGGTTCCGCTCCCCAAGGAGCAGGACTAAGCATTGCTTCGTTCGGGAACTGTAATTTTGTGCCGCAGTTGAGACACGCTGTTAAGGAGATCAAGTAATGCAAATCGAGAATTCCAGCCGTCGATCATTCATGAAACTAGTTGCGGCAGCGCCACTGTTGACCCAGATTGCGGCACGCGATGTGTACGCGCAAGCCGCTACGGCAATCGGCAAGGATCCCCGCAAGAACATATACACCCGGCTGGGAGTGAAAACGGTCATCAATTGCCGGGGTACGTGGACTTATTTGAGTGGATCTCTCGAATTCCCGGAAGTGCGTCAGGCACAGATGGAGGCGTCTGGCCATTTTGTGAACATGTTTGATCTGCAGCGGGGGGTTGGGCGACGGCTCGCAGAGTTGACGGGGGCAGAATCGGGAATCGTGACATCCGGAGCGGCCGGCGCCATGGCTGCCTCTACTGCTGCGTGTATTGCGGGAACCAATGACAAATACATTTGGCAACTTCCTGACACCACCGGCCTGAAGCACGAAGTGATTATGGTGGGAGGACGCAGCGCTTTCGACAGCGCCATTCGCCTGGTGGGCGGCAAGTTGGTTCTGGTTTACTCGCCGGAAGAACTGGCCAATGCAATAAACGAAAACACGGCGATGATCTACACCACCGACCTTGGTGAGAAGCTGCAAAAAGAATTGGCGGTCGCGAAAGATCACAAGGTCCCCATGTTGCTCGACGATGCAGCCGGCATACCGCCTGCAGAAAATGCCAAGCTTTACGCGAAAATGGGAATTGATCTCTACTGCTTCTCAGGCGGCAAGGGGCTGAGCGGGCCGCAGTGCAGCGGTTTACTGCTCGGACGCAAAGACCTGATCGAGGCGGCGCTGATGAATTGCAACCCGCGAGAGGGCGCGGTCTGCCGACCGATGAAAGTTGGCAAGGAAGAAATTATCGGTTGCCTGACTGCGCTTGAAACCTGGCTGAAAATCGACTTAAAAAAGCTTAATGCCGAATGGACCGGGCGCGTGGAGCG
>DATNAF010000080.1:0-3751 GCA_035572845.1 Terriglobales bacterium | reverse complement strand
TCGAAGTTTGCAGCTTTGGTCGTCGCCGAGCTGTCCGGGTCTCGCGAGCTTATATCAACAGTGAGCACGATGGACCTTCTCGGCGAAGAATTCGCGAGCAAAACTCACTGGACGGAAATCGTAATGGCCAGATTAAGCGGCGGGAATGGAGAGCTATTCGGTGCGCTCTGCCTGGCTAATCGCAAACAACCGCTTAGTTCGGATGACCAGCAGTTGCTCAAAGGCATTGCCGCGCAAGCTTCGGTTTCTCTCGAGAATACCCGTTTTTTCACCCGCATCGAGCAGGCTAAGCGTCATTGGATCGAAATCTTCGACTCCATTTCCGATTTCATTGTTGCGCATGATGAGGCCGGGAATGTGCTGAGGGTTAACCGGTCGTTGGCGGACTTTGTGGGCGTACAGCCGCAGCAACTGATCGGGTTGAACATCTCTGCCCTGCTGGCCATGGGAACCAGTCCGCTGCCGAGATCGTGTCCCTTCTGTCGCGCCACCGGCGACTCAGTGGATGAATATGTTCATCCGGTGCTGGACCGAACGTTCTTAGTTTCCACATCGAAGGTGCATGCGGCGAGCAGCGAAGGACTGCAGACCATCCACGTATTAAAAGACATCACCGACCGGCGCGAAGCTGAGCGCCGTTACCGCGAACTATTCGACAATATTCAGGAAGGCCTCTTTTTCTGCAGCCCCGACGGACGCTTCATCGAAGTTAATGACGCCCTGGTTCGTATGCTCGGGCGGAGCAGCCGGGATGAGTTGCTGCATTGCGATCCTCGAGAGGAAGTTTTTGCTTCAGCCGAGCATCACGTCGAGCTATTCGCGGAGATGGAGCGCCAGGGATCGCTCCGGAATCGTGAAGCTGTCCTCAAGCGCAAGGACGGCAGCGCGGTTCATGTGTTGATCAACGCTTTTGCCGTTCCCGGCGCGCACGGAAGAACCTCTCAATACCGCGGTTTAATGCTTGATATCAGTGGGCTGAAAACCTATCAGGCGGAACTGCAGAGGGAGCGCGATTTTTCAGGCAAAATCTTGAGCAACACTCAGAGCCTTATTCTGGTGGCCGATACTGCGGGTCTGGTAAGTTATGCCAACCGCCGCTGGCAGGTGATGGGTTACGAACAGGCGGCCATTCTTGGCAAGCCGCTTGAGGCTCTGGTCGCATCCTCCAGCACGGAAGCATTTCGCGACGCGTATTCGACAGTGCTCTCCGGTGGTCAGGTCGATAACCTTGAGGTTCAGGTCTTGCGTGCCGATCGCAGAGTCGGGCAATTCTCGGTCAACCTCAGCCCCATGCGTGATGATCAAGGTAACGTAAGCAGCATAGTGGTTGTCATGAGCGACGTTACCGACGCGGCGTCTCTGCAATCCAAGCTGATGCATGCGGAAAAAATGGCCGCTGTCGGGCAATTGGTTTCCGGCGTTGCGCACGAGGTAAATAATCCGCTCACAGCAATTTTGGGATTTGCCGACCTGCTCATGGAAAATAGCGAGGTCCCGGAAAGCGCACGCAAGGATCTCCGCGTGATTCTGCAGGAGGCGCAGCGCACCAAGCAGATCGTACAAAATCTTCTGAGCTTCGCGCGCCAGATGCCGCCGCAACGCAAGCCGGTGCAGTTGAATCCGATTCTGAAGCGCACCATCCAATTACGCTCTTACGATTTGCAGAGCCGCGGCGTCTCGGTGACGGAAAATCTTTGCGATCACTTGCCTTTCATCATTGGTGATTCCCACCAACTGCAGCAGGTATTTTTAAACATTTTGAATAATGCCTATGACGCTGTGCGGGAAAACACCCAGGGGCCGCGGATAGAGATTGCCACCGCTTGCAATCTGGACTCTGTAGAAGTGACCTTCCGGGACAATGGTCAGGGAATCAGCCATCCCGAGCGAATTTTCGATCCATTCTTCACCACCAAGCGTGTTGGCGAAGGCACCGGCCTCGGCTTGAGCATTTGCTATGGAATCGTGAAAGAACACGGTGGCGAAATTCTTTGCTGGAACAATTCTGATGCAGAGGGTGCGACCTTTACGGTGCGGTTTCCGGCGGTGCGGGAGCTGGCATCAATTTCCGCAGTGGCAGGAGTCACGCAGACATGAGCGCGCCTTCCATTCAACCGAAATCATTGCCTGTTCTGCTCATTGAAGATGAGCCCGCGGTAATGAGCTATGTACGCGCGGTGCTCGAACGTAATGGCTACGAAGTGGTGTGCAGCGAATCCGGGGTCGATGGACTTAAACAGCTGGAGTCAGGAGAATTCATGGGCGTAGTCTCCGACATGCGCACCCCCGGTGGTGTCGATGGAGCCGACGTCTATGCATGGATTTTAGCCAACCGTCCCGCCCTGGTCGCGCGCCTGGTATTCATCACCGGGGATGTAGCCAGCGATGAAACCGCAGCAACCTTGTTCCGCACCGGCATACCTTGCGTGGAAAAACCTTTCCGCGTTCAACAATTTCTTTCGGTAGTAGAAAAAACTGTGGGGAAGCCTCTGTGAGTGAGAATCTGGGAATGATTCGTTTTTTAGTAGTAGATGATGAGGAGAGTATTCGGCGTTTGTGCGTGACCGTCGCCGACGGTCTCGGTTTTACGTGCATGGAAGCCGCCAATGGCGAAGCTGCGTTGTCGCTACTCGAAGAGCAGCCAGCGCATATTATCTTGACCGATCTGGTGATGCCGCAAATGTCCGGCATTGAATTTCTCGACCGAGTAAGAAAATTGCTGCCACGCGCCGAAGTTGCGGTAATGACTGGTCACGGCTCGGTTGAGACCGCGGTGCAAGCCATGAAGCTGGGAGCCTACGACTACATTGCGAAACCGTTCTCGGCGATTGACGAGCTGCGGTTGTTTCTGCGGCGTATGGCAGAGAAGATCCAGTTGGTTGAGGAGAACGAATTTCTCCGCGAGTGTACTCACGCCGAAACTGAACTCCACGGCATTGTAGGCGCATCCCCGAAGATTCAGGAAGTGTTGCGCATGATCGCGCGGCTGAAGGACACCCGCACTCCGGTGCTGATTGCGGGGGAGAGTGGAACCGGTAAAGAACTGGTCGCCCGCGCGATTCACTTCCGAGGAACATTTGCCAGTCGACCTTTTGTCGCAGTAGATTGCGGTTCGCTGGTGCCCACGTTGATTGAAAGCGAATTGTTCGGCCATGAAAAGGGAGCTTTTACTGGCGCCACCCGCTCCAAGCCGGGACTTTTTCAATCAGCTAACGGCGGTACGGTTTTTCTCGACGAGATTGGCGAGTTACCGCAGGAAATGCAAGCCAAGCTTCTGCGTTTTTTGCAGGAGAAAGAAGTGCGCCCGGTAGGCAGCAACAACCGCTTCAAAGTTGACGTGCGAGTCATCGCCGCCACCAACCGCGATTTGGAATCTGCATATAAAGCTGGCGAATTTCGCAAAGATCTTTACTTCCGATTAAACGTTGTAACCGTGAATATGCCCGCGTTGCGTGAACGCCGCTCCGATGTCCCAATGCTGGCGCACTGGTTTCTGGAGCGACACGCAAATGGCGCCGACGTGCCCATCACCGCTTCCGCCATGAAATGCCTGCTGCAGTACGACTGGCCGGGCAATGTGCGCGAACTCGAGAACTGCATTGAAAGAGCAGTTGCGCTCGGCGAAGGCACGATCATCGACATCGGCGATCTGCCGCCTGCCGTTCTCTCCGCCGCCCCTGCGACCCAAACACCCGCAGCCCCACTTCCAGGTTTGCTGTCTTCAAATGACCTTGAAGATATAGAGCGAGCG
>DATNAF010000079.1:0-8619 GCA_035572845.1 Terriglobales bacterium | reverse complement strand
CTGCATTGAAAAGTGAGGTGGCGGCTTCGACGTGCTCCGGTTTCGCGTATTGGCCTTTGCAAAGCGCAGTCATTCCCTGTCCCAAAACACAAGGCGTATTCGGCATGGCACGAATCACTGCGGCCCCAGCCCCCAGCGCGGCTTCGATCTGCGAAGTGTGCACCGAAGCTGCGACCGAAATTATCAGCTGCTCGGCGGAAACTTTGTCGCTGATCTGCTCCATCAATTCCTGTACTACCTGAGGCTTCACGCAAACAAAGATGACATCGGCGCCCTCGACCGCGGTGAGATTGTCAGTGGTGACCTTTATCCCCAGCTTGTGGGAGAGTTCGTGAGCGCGCCCTTCGTGAGCGACGGTGGCTCGTACGCGGTCAGGCGGGACCCGGTGCTTATCGACAAGCGCCTTCACCAGGATGCTGCCCATTTTTCCGGCGCCCAGTACGGCAATGCGGCTCTTCGAAAAATCCCTTTCCATGTAATTCCCCCTTTAGATTGTCGCGTCGAAGTAAATGCTGCTGCGGGCGCGGCGCTGCTGGCGCAATTTTAATTGTGAATGAAGCTCGAAGATATCACACGCCTTACGGTGTGACGGTGAGTGAAATCTGGGCGGTGTGCGCGATTGGCCCGCAGGTGGCCGTGACAGTAACAACGTAAGTCCCGGCAGGAGTCCCGGGACTGCCGCTGCCGCCGCCATTTCCCTGCAGTCCTCCGCCGCAAGAAATTGTGATCACAACCAAAATCAGAATTAAGACCACACGACTGTGATGCCGTAATTTGCGCCGCGCCGTTCGCCGCTGAAGCAGAATTACTCCGGGCACTGGCAAGAGGAAAAAGGTAATTGCGATCATCGAAGTTCTCGACGCGGGAATCGCCGCAGTTGTCGCAAGCGTGAAAGTAACCGCAGAATTCTCGCTTCCCGCGCCAACTTGTGCAGGATTAAAGCTGCAGGTCGTCAGCGCCGGAAGCTTGGAGCAGGCGAGGGTTACGTTATTGGGAAATGATCCATTTGTTGGGCTTACGTCCAGGCTGAAAATTGCTGGCTGTCCGGCAGGTTCTGACGCAATTCCCGGAGTAATCCCCATGGTGAAATCGAAAGTCTGGCTCGGCGTTGCAGTGAACGTGACCGGGGCGGAATGACTGATTTTAGCTGCATCAGAGCCCACCCCGATGATATTGAAGCTGTAGCTTTGCGAAACGTTGCTGGAGACCGTCACTGTAAAAGGCGTTCCGGCGTTCGAGGGAGTCGCGTTAGCAGGATTGACCGTGCACGTCGGCGGAACTGTGGCTGCACAACTCAGCGCCACGGCGCTGGCGTATCCGTTCAGCGCCGTGAGAGTGCCACTGAATTGAGCCGACGAGTTGACGCTTGCGGTAATCGACGCGTTGCTGATGCTCAGGGCATAGTCGGGGGATGTGCCAACCTTCAGACTGAGCGTCTGGGTTTTCGCGGTTGCGCCGGCAGTTGTTGCGCTAATCGTAATCGGAAATGTACCCAGCGGAGTACTCGATAATGTCGAGATGCTCAAGCTAACCGATACTGGATTGCTTTTCGTCGGGGTGACCGACCTCGATGGCTGAAAATTACAAGCCGCGCCTGAGGGCAAGTTCGAGCACGAAAGCGCGACTGAGCCGCTGAAATTCCCAGAAGCAGAAACCGAAAGCGACACCGATGCGCTTGTGCTGCCGGGCGTCACACCAACGCTGGCAGGAGAAGGCGCACTGAGGGAGAAATCCACGATGTGCAAAGCCAGTAAAAAGTCGTGACTGATGGTTGCGGGATCTGTCCCGACCGCGTGCACATTGAATGCGTAGTCGCCAACGCTTCCGCCGGAGTTCACGGTAAAGCTCGCGCCGGCCACCGTGGGAAGAACTGAACTGGGACTGGCAGCGCAGCTTGCGGGCGGACTCGTCGCTGCGGCTGCACAAGCCAGACTGACGTTGCTGTTGTATCCGTTGAGCGCCAAGATCGTGCCGGTGAACGTCGCAGTTTGCGCGGCAAAGATGGTCAAAGGATTGTTCGTGACATTGATCTGAAAATCAGGCGTGGTGATCAGGTTCCATTCCCAGATGCCGCGCCCATAAGTGCCGGCCCGCAAGCGCTTCAGACCTCCTGAGTTGAAAACCTGCAGTGAGGTAACCGCAACGTTGGGAAGAAACCCGTTTGCGATTGAGGGCGTCCCCACTTCGGTCCAATTGGCAATCCCAGTGCTGCTAGCGAACACTCCGACATCAGTTCCGACATATACGACGCCATTCGACAGAGAAGCTCCCGAATCGACCATGATTACGTTCGCGGGAGCGTCGGGCAGATTAGCGGTGAAGTCCGTCCACGACGCTCCAGCGTCAGTGGTTTTCCAAACATGCGAAGTGTGGAACCCCATGATGGTGACGTAAGCTGTATTGCCCAGCGGATCGGTTTGATCGATCGCAATGCTGGAAATTGGAACGCCTTGCGGGTTGATGGCCTGGGTTTCATCTGTCCAGGTCAGCGGGCCGGCATCGGCATTGGTCGTAACCCAGACGCGTCCGCCGGTGGGAACGGTTGAAATCAGCGGGCCTTCGCCGTTGGTCCCTGCATATATGACTTGTGAGAAGCCATTGGAATCTTTCAACCCGCCGGCCGCAATAGAACGGACCAGATTTATTTCGCTGCCCGTACATGCGCCAGATCCGCCAGTCTCAAAATCCGGACTGAGCAAAGAAAAACTTCCCCCGATGGTTGCGCCACGCCAGATGCGGCAGCTTCCCAAAATCAATTCAGCGGAATTTTGTGGATCGAGGAGAAATGGCAGATAAAAAGCGCCGGTATCCCCGCCCATGGCATTGCTGTCCGCAACCTGATCATTCTGGAAATCCAATGAGTGGCAGTCGATGCCATTAGCGCAGCGGAAGACGTTTATCCCAGACACGGCGTCAGGTGGCGCGGCCACGAACCACTCGTCTCCATTTGCTGGATTGATAGCCGTGAAACCGTTATCGCCTGCATTCACATTCACCCAAGCTCCTCCGCTTTGAGAGAAAGCCGTCGCTGGCGCACCATTGTCCTGCGTACCGCCAAAAATGAGATTGGCGTCAGTGGAAGATTGGGAAATCGACACCAATTGCGTCAGTGGGCCAAGTGTTTGGTTCAAGCTGTCGAACTCGTTGGTCAGACCGCAATTTCCGGTGGTCAGCCCGGTGTAACCGTCCAATGCGCGATAGATGCCGCCGTCGTTGGCAAAATAAATAAGCGACGTCCCGTTCGCCGCCAGAAAATCCATGGCGTGCTGGCCGGGATGTACCTTGGCGATATCGCTGCATCCATAGGCGTGAGTCAGATTCATGAAAGTGTTATTGCCCGTGCCGTTGCAAGTGGGAAACGCATCCGTGATCGTGCACTTATATATGTTGCCAGCGCCGGCATAGAGGTCGGTCACCGTGCCGGTGCCATTGGGAACGGCCGCCAACGCCAGGTTGAAGATACCCTGAGAAGTTCCGCATCCGCCGAAAAGATCGCCGCAATTGGTCATGCCGTCATCGTTGATCGCGGCCCAGGTCACTCCGCCATCGAGGCTTTCCCAGATCTTTTGGTTGATAGAGTTCGCGTCGACATACCAGGCGTACATTTCTCCGAGATCGTTCGGTCCCGCCCGGCCAGGGACGACTGCAATTACGCCACGATAAATGGGACAACCGCTCGGGGAAACTGCCTGCGCCGGACAGGCCGTGGCGGTCAGTCCGAGGCCAGGCTGAGTTGCAAGACGTGTCCAAGTGGTCCCATCGCTGGACAAATAAAATCCGTGAAAGCGAATAGCTGCGTAAAACTTCGCTGTGGCCTTGTTGAACACAACAGCGGTAACGGATGCAGAAGTAACGCTCACGCCAGAATCATTTACATTAGCCGCCTGCCACGATATGCCGGCATTGGTGGAGTAATACAATCCACGATTGACCGCAACGGGATTTTCCAGTCCTTCGACGATTCCTTCAGAAGCCGATCCAGCAGCTGCAACCGCAAGACTTGGGTTTGCTGAGCTGAATGCGATTTGGTTGAAGCCGAGGCCGGCGAATGAGCGTGTCCCGGTACTGTCCTGCGAAATCAGAGTCCACGTCTGGCCGCCATTGGCTGAACGCAAAATTCCCAGGCCATAGTACGAATCTGCCGAACTGTCGGTCTCCCCGGTTCCCACCAGAACTATGCTGCTGACTGAATTCGGGTTCGATACCTGCGGCTGCACCGCAATACTGCCGATCGCGAGCGTAGCCTGAGCATCGGTCAACGGGATCCAAGATACCGAAGACGAGTTCGTACTGAGCGTGCCAGCGTTGGTTGATTTCCATACACCACCGTAGGCGCCTCCAGCGAAAACGGTGTTGCCGCTGAGGTCGTTGGGATCGATGGCGACCGCGGTGGCTCGGCCGGAAACGAACCCATAATCCTGCAACCCAGTGCCGCTGGCGTCAGACGGAAGCGGTTTAGGTCCTAGCGAACTCCATGTACCCGGAATCACGGCAGAGCTCAGGGCACGCTCCGAACGCATTTGCAATTTCTGCTGCACGGCGCGGGCGCGCAAGGCGGCAGAATTTGCTGCCGGAACTCGGCGCCCGGCTGATTGCCATTGTTGCCGGGCTAGGCGCTGTCGAGCAATTCTCTTCGAAATAAGATCAGGCGAGCGTCCGTCCGTCAGCGTCGTTTCTTGAGCAGGCAAAATCCCGCTCGCTCCGAAAATCGCAACCGTCGCCAACAACGCGCAGGTAAATCGATGTGCCATTCGCTATGCCGTCTTACGTACTTGGGGCCCAGCAGAAATTTTCCCCAGCCGCACCAACCGCGCAATAATCGATCCGTTGGTCCGGTTATGGATTTGCGCAATTCGCTCGAAGGAAATGCCCCGGCGTATCTCATCGCAGATTTCCGCATCTTCCTGGTGAGACCATGCTTTGCCGGCGTTCTTAGGGAGAAATTTCTTGGCCCTCTCGCATTCTGCCTGAAATTCGAGGGCGCCCATGGCACGGTGCATTGCTCGCACGGCTTGCGGGTGCTGATAAAGGCTGTCCGCCGGTAAGGTTACGCCGGTCTCAGGGTGGACCCCGTCGGCGAGTTTGCGTATGACTGCTAATGCTTCCGGTATCTCCATAGTGCGTCCTTGAGTAACTCCGGCCTGTGTTCTCGCGAATATTACGGCGTTCTGCGTAAAACATCTGTGACATGTGAACATTGCTGCGGTGACAGTCCCGAAATGAAAAAGGAAACGCTCGCGAGCGATTACACTGTTGTCTTCTATGGATTGGCAGGCATTTTGGCTGACATTTCGCCTTGCACTGATTGTGACCGCGCTCCTACTGCTGCTGGGGTTGCCCCTTGCTTACTGGATCGCGTTCTCACGTTGGCGGTGGAAATTTCTATGCGAGGCGATTGTGGCCTTGCCGATCGTGCTTCCGCCGACTGTGCTTGGGTTTTATGTGCTGATCGCGCTCGGTGCCCGCAGTCCCCTCGGTCGTTGGTGGCAATCGATGACCGGGCACACTTTGGCCTTCACCTTTGAAGGCCTGGTAATCGGGTCGGTAATTTACAGTCTGCCGTTCGCGGTGCAGCCATTTGCCGCTTCTTTCTCCGCAGTGGATCGCCGACTACTGAATGCTTCGGCGGTCCTGGGCGTGTCAAAATTTCGGACCTTCTGGCGTGTGATCATGCCCTTGTCCTTGTCGGGCCTGTTGACGGGAATTGCTTTGACCTTCGCCCACACCATTGGCGAGTTTGGGGTGGTACTCATGGTGGGCGGCAACATCCCAGGCGTTACTCGCACGTTATCGATCAACATTTTTGATCAGGTACAAGATTTAAACTACGCAGCCGCGAACACCACTTCGCTAGTTCTGCTGGTGATTGCCTTTATCTTGCTGTCGTTCGTGTATTCCTTCAACTACCGTTTCTGGAGCTTATGGCCACGACCTTAAATCGCGCGGAGCCCATTACCGTTTCCGATGGCACCCAAAGGGGTGGACTCCAGGTGCGCATTCGCCGAACGCTGACCAGCGACGACGGAGGGTTCCAACTGGATGTCGAATTTGCATTGGAGAAGGGAATCACCATTCTGTTTGGGCCGTCGGGCGCGGGTAAAACCACTCTGCTGGATTGCATTGCCGGGTTGAACGATCCGGATGAGGGCCAGATCGTCATTGGAGCAACAGTGCTGGTTGATTCCCAGGCGGGCATCAATCTCAGCGCCACGGAAAGAAACATCGGATACGTATTCCAGGATTTGGCGTTGTTCCCTCATATGACGGTGCAAGCGAATGTTGCGTATGGACTGGGCGGCCTGAGCGCAGAAGATCGAAAGCTTCGAGTCGCTGAAGCGCTCGAGTCAATGGGCATTTCAGAGCTGCGCACACGCCATCCGGCGGAGCTTTCCGGTGGAGAACGCCAGCGCGTGGCCTTGGTGCGGGCGCTCGTGACCCAGCCGTCAGTTTTGCTTCTCGACGAACCGCTGGCCGCTCTCGACATGCCGGTCAGGATGAAGATCGCGGAGGATCTGCGCCGCTCGGTTCAGGCGCTGCCGATTCCGGTGCTTTATGTGACGCACAGTCGCGATGAAGTTTTTATGCTCGGCGAAAGACTGCTGATGCTGGAGCGAGGGAAGATTATTGCGGAGGGCACGCCGCACCAGGTAATGTCCGCGCCACGCAGTGAAACTGTGGCCCAGCTGGCGGGATTTGAGAATGTGTTCGACGCCGAAGTGACCTCAATCCATGAAGAGCGCGGAACGATGACGTGCAAGGTGACGGCGCCCGGTTCCGGAAACGCACGGCTTCCACCCGTGCCGACCATCCCCCGGGAAATTAACGGCACGACTGAAGTCGTGCCCTCCCGTGGTGAGCCCGTCACTCCCTCGGCGCAGATAGAACTGGAAACCCCATTGGTCCGGGCCGAGGTCGGGTCAAAGCTGCGAGTCGGGATCAGCGCGGGCGACGTTCTGCTGGCGACTTCTGCTCCGGTCGGATTGAGCGCCCGGAATATTCTGTCCGGCAAACTGCTTTCCCTATCGCAGCGAGACATGATCGTCGTGGCCCGCGTGGATTGTGGCGTCGAGATGTCGGCGCATTTAACTCTCGCGGCGCGCGATTCGCTCCAACTGTCGCCCGGAATTCCGGTGTGGCTAATCGTGAAAACGCATTCGTGCCATTTGTTGGCCTGAACTCCATCGCTGTCATCCTGAGCGGAAAGAAGCAATTCGCTTGCGAATCGCTTCTTGTAGTCGAAGGATCCCGCTTTACTCTTAAATCCTCGATCATCGAGAGGTGTTCTTACACAAGTTCGTGGGCGAACGCCTCGACCGGTGTTATAGCGTTATCAGGTACACGGGGTGCTTCGACTCCGGAAACTGATTCGCAAGCGAACCAGCTTCCTCCGCTCAGGATGACACTTTTTGAAGAACTTGAGTTTGAGATCTCAACGAGTGATGGTCAGCTTTGCCTCTTCATACTTCTGCATCTCAATAATCCCCACCCACTGCCCCCGGCGGGGCTCCACGTAAACTACCTTTCCACCTAATACTGAAGCGGCCACTTCCGGCGTCAGGTCTACGTGATACCCGAAGTAGCGGGACTTCCATTCCTGCCAGCGCCGCCATCGGTCGAAGATGGTGTGCTCGGGCTGGTACTTGGTGGAAAACACCAGCGCCACGTCGAATCGCGAGCGGGCATCTGCGGCGGAGAGCATTTCTTCGGCGGAGAAGTCTTCGATCTTAACCACCTGCATCGGTTTGGAAACATAGCCGAGATATGGCCGGGTCAATTCGTCACTCGCCGGCCAGGCGGTGAGCACATGGGCGTGAGGATATCGCTGCTCGAGAAATCTTTCGGCCCGCTGGTGCAGGCGAATGTAGTCACGATACGCAAGGTTGTCTTCAGGGGAAAAACCGTAGGGCGGATTTATGAACAATGCGGAAACAAACGCCAGCGCAACTACAGCGATCACCGCCTTCCACGCGCGCAGTCGTCGCCAAATGGTAGAGACGCAAACCAGTATCACCAGCGGAACCACGGGAAGCATGTACCGCGCCAGCACTGCTCCTCCGACAATCGATAAGGTCACTATGTAAACAATCGCGATTGTGAGAAACGCGAATTGAACGGGGATCGAGATTCGGGGGCGCTCGCCATCTGCTTCTTTGATGGGGGCGAACATCATGCCGGCCACGCAAGCCAGAGTCAGGACGTAGAGATCGAGATATCCGAAGGTTTGCCAGATCCGAAGCAGCAGCGCCAGCAAAATTCGCAAGGGATGCAATGTGGATTGCACGTTGTAGCGAAAGAATTCGGGATTGCCGAAGACAAATCCAGTGCGAGCATAGTGGTAGGCATACCAGAGGGCCAGAGGAATTGCAGAAGCTGATAGCCACGCAACGCTCGCGGCGCGCACTGGGAGGTGGGTTCCATTGTGAGCGCTGGGAAGGGCATGAATTTCAGTCGTGCCGATAAGGGGCACTTCTTGTTTCGTGGCTTCAGCCACCGAGGTCCGGCGTTTTGATATGAAGGGCCAGCCGAATTCCCACAGGATGAGCGCTACCGGAATCAGAATCGCGGTTTCTTTTGCCAGCGCGGCTAATGAGAACCAGATGAGCACGGGCGAGGATGCCC
>DATNAF010000078.1:0-2877 GCA_035572845.1 Terriglobales bacterium | reverse complement strand
CTGTTTTTTTCTGTAGGAATCATTCTCGGCGACTACGCTTGGCGACCGCCGATCTGGTGGGTGCTTGCGGGAATTGTTTTTGTTACTTCGGCGATTTGCATTCTCAAAGAAAGAACTCTGGCGCCCAAGGTTCTGGCCTTTGCGGCGCTGGTTGCGGTAGGGGCACTATCCATTCAAATGCGCAGAAGCTCTGCCTCGGAGCAATCGTTATGGCTCGGAAGCGGCGAGGTGCAGGTCACGGCGCGGATTATTGCCGAAGGTGAAATTCAACCTGAGGGTAATAGTTCTTTTCGGCAGCGCGTTGATATTGAAACTGAGACGATCGACTCCGCCTCCCAAACCAAACGAATTGCGGAAAGGATCAGGCTCAGCGTTTATCAGAATGGCCGTGGCAATTCGCGCGATCCCATGCGTTTGCTTTCTTATGGCCAGCGCGTTCGATTTAGAGCAACGCTCGTGCCGCCGCGCAACTACCGTAATCCTGGCGCTTTCGATTATGCCGGATATCTTCGCGACAACGGGATCGTAGCTGGCGCTTCGGTTAAATATTCTGCCATTGAAATCGTTCCCAGATTCGTGGGTAACCGCGTGGAGCGCTGGCGTGCGCGCATGCACCGCAGCATCATCGGGAAAATTCACGCGCTTTGGCCTGAGCGGAGTGCAGGTTTAATGGATGCGATTGTGCTCGGCGAAGAAACATTCGTCGAACGGCCCACCCGAGTGGACTTTCAGCGTTCTGGGACCTACCACGTCCTGGTTGTATCGGGGATGAACGTGAGCATTCTGGCGATGTTCGCTTTGTGGAGCTTGCGAAGGGTTGGCCTGGGACAGGTCGCGGCGAGTTTGTGCGCAATCGCCTTGATCGTCGCTTATGCGGTGTTGACCAAGGAAGGCCCACCGGTGTGGCGGGCGGCATTGATGTTCGCGGCTTACTTGTGCACACGGCTGGTTTACCGCGATCGCGCCATGCTGAATGCGCTGGGTGCCGCCGCACTCATATTGTTGATCGCTGATCCGCGTGTGCTGCTCGGCGCCAGCTTTCAAATGACGTTCCTGTGTGTGGCGCTGGTCGCCGGTATCGGAGTTCCGGTGCTGGAGCGCACGATTCAGCCTTACTCCCACGGATTACGAAACCTGAATGCGCTTGCCTGGGACCGCTCGCTGCCGCCTGAGATCGCGCAGTTTCGGCTCGACGTCCGATTGTTGTTAAGCCGGATTGGGATGATCGTGCGGGGTCGCTTTCCACGGATCGCCGTTCTGGGTGGATTTCGATTCACCTTCGGCTTCCTCGAATTAACAGTGATGTCGGCGATTCTGCAACTCGGCCTGGCGTTGCCGATGGCATATTACTTTCATCGCGCGACGTCAGTGGCAATGCCCGCGAATTTGTTCGTCATCCCATTTTTGCAGTTGCTGATGCCGGCGGCAGTCTGCGCAATCTGCATGAGCTATGTTTCATTGATGATTGCGAAGGTTCCGGCGGTGATTGCCGGTTTCGCGCTGCAAGGCATCGCAGGGACCGTGAAATGGCTTGGCGGAATGCGGCTTGCAGATATTCGAATACCAACACCAAGCGTGACTGCCATTGTTTTTTCCGGAGTAGCAATATTGATTTGCGCAATTTTGGTGCGCCGGAAGATTACGCTCGCTTTATGTGGGATGGCAGTGCTCGGTGCCAGCGCATTATGGATTTGGCTGATCCCGCCGCATCAAGAGATTCGCAGCAACGTCTTGGAGATGACTGCGATCGATGTCGGCCAGGGTGACTCGATATTGCTGATCACACCTGAAGGTCGCAAAGTGCTGGTCGATGCCGGAGGCCTGCCGTTCTGGACGCATTCACAGATGGATATCGGTGAAGACGTGGTCTCGCCTTATTTGTGGTCGCGGGGAATTTCGCGCCTTGACACTGTGGCCCTCACTCACGCGCATGCCGATCATATGGGTGGAATGTTTGCCGTTGTGCAAAATTTTCGCCCGCGCGAGTTGTGGCTGCCTGAAGGCATTCCGCCGGTTGAGATCGGCAGGCTCTTGGCCGAAGCGCACGACTACGGAGTCACAATTCGTTACCGCAAAGCAGGCGACATTTTTTCTTATGGCGGAACAAGCTTTCGGATACTCGCGCCGGCTGCTGAATCTTCAACGCGTAATTCCGGCAGCGACTCCCATCGGAACGACGAGTCGCTGGTAATGAAAGTGGCTTATGGCAATACGTCAGCTCTGCTCGAAGCCGACGCTGAAAGGCCCATAGAGAAATTTATCAGCACGGAAGACCCGTCAGCCGATGTACTGAAAGTGGCGCACCACGGCAGCGCAAGTTCAAGTGCCTGGGCGTTGTTGACCGCTGTTCACCCGCGTTTCGCCGTGATCTCGGTGGGTGCGCGAAATGTTTACCATCATCCCCGCCCCGAGGTGTTGCAGCGTTTACAGAATGCGCATGTAATCACTTATCGCACTGACACCGACGGCGCGACCAGTTTTTTCCTCGATGGGTTGAACGTGACCTCGCAGGTTGCAACTAGTCGCTGAGTTCGCCGTCGGTTCCCGCGGCCGACGAGTTAGCTTCTTCCTCCACCTGCTCGGCCGGAGTACGCCGGTATGACTTAATGAGATCCCGCGCCCGCTGGGCATCTTCTTCGCGTACCAGGATCACGGTACCGCCGATCGGCAATACGTCTTGCGGCGCATCGAGGGCGGTGACTTCGCAATCGATGCCTTGTGACTCCAGCAGCCCACTCACAACCATGGCTTCAGATTCTTGTTCCGCATCGAACACGCGCACCAGCTTTTCATTTGGATCGGGCAAAGGATTCGGATTAGCCGCCATTGTTTCCCTCCTGAAGGAGTATAGATGCCAAATTCATGCTGCTGAGCTCT
>DATNAF010000077.1:0-29756 GCA_035572845.1 Terriglobales bacterium | reverse complement strand
AGTTGCACTCCTGCATTGCTCGCTTCCGCTTCGCCAACCGGCATTCATTCTGCAACACAGGCCCGCCGCCGGCAAAGAAGTTTTCAGCCAACGGCTAACTGTGTCTTAACTTTTTGTGCCACGCCAGGGGACAACCGCAGTTGGACCCAGACATTGTCGTAGACACACTTCGAGGCCTTGGCAAATGAAAAATGACGGCGTCCATAAAATGATCAACAAGGCGAAACTGCGGGCGATGCTCCTGCAGCTTGAGGCGCTCTCTATTGCCGAATCATCTTGACACCGCGCGTCTCGATCTCAGCGAGCCAAATGACCAAGGACAGCGTTCTCAGCAGGAACAGAGCGCGGTCGAAGCACAAGGATTCGAGGAACAATCTCATCTCCATCAAAAGCATCGAACCTGATCGAAGCGCTTCCTTTTGGCCGTACCGCCATTGTAGAACCGGGCGCAGTGGTGAACGTGAATAATCGCTATTTCGTCATCGCAGTACCGACGCAAGTGATTTCGATCGATGGAATCGACATCATTGGCATTTCAGTCGAGTCGCCGCTTTATAAAGTGATGGCGGGATTACGGGCAGGGGAAACCTTCGAATTTCAGCAGAAGACTTTTGTAGTAACCGACGTTCAATAAATTTAGGAGCCCAAAACAATATATGGCACACAACAGCACAGAAAAGAAGGATAACTCAATGAGTCTTATACAATTGGTCGAAACCTCGAAGACCGAGGCCATACCAGCACCATTTCCAAACACCAAAGGGACGGTCACGATCAAGGTCTTAAATAGTGATCAGTCCTTTGGTCCAGCAGTGGCCATATTGAGAATGGAGCCGGGAAGCGAGATTCCAAGGCACCTGCACGAACAAACAACTGAGACGTCGTACGTCCTTGATGGTGATTTCATAAACGAGGGCACCTCGTATCCGAAGGGTACGGAATTCAATATCAAACCGAACGGTGCTCATGGTCCCCATACGACGAAGACTGGTTGCTCCGTCCTGGTCATGTTCAGCTACCCATCTACTTTCGATGATTTTAAGTTGGCCTAGCAGGTCGTCTTAGGAGTGGCTTTTACGCTACCAGCGATCAAAAAAGGAGGGACGAATGCAGATGAATTCAAAAAGAAAACACGGAGGGAACAGAAATGTCCAAATAGCACAGGGAGGCGGACGATGAAGG
The DNA here is from genome assembly GCA_035572845.1 of Terriglobales bacterium. GTDB lineage: Bacteria > Acidobacteriota > Terriglobia > Terriglobales > Acidobacteriaceae > Gp1-AA145. The sequence goes on along the minus strand of DATNAF010000077.1, from coordinate 28,574 downwards.
CGATCGTGGTGACGGATCAGGCTGCGGGAACGGCCGGGGTAAAGCTGGTGGAGCGGCCCGAGCCGCAGGCAGCGATAAATGACGTCGTTGTTCAAATTCATGCATCGGGATTCACGGGGGATGAGCTGTTGTGGCCCTCGACCTGGACCGATCGCGTCGGCCGTGACCGGACACCTTCGATCCCCGGCCACGAGCTGGCCGGAGTGGTCACCGCTCTCGGCTATGGAACGACGGGACTGTCGATGGGACAGCGAGTATTCGGCCTCACGGATTGGTATCGTGACGGCACGCTGGCGGAGTATGTAGGCGTCGAGGCACGCAACCTTGCGCCGCTGCCGGGTGATGTTGACTTTACGGAGGGCGCGGCCCTTGTGATGCCGGGTCTGACCGCGTGGCAGGGGCTGTTCGAGCACGGTCGTCTTCGGGCGGGGCAGAGCGTCCTGGTGCACGGCGCGGCCGGCGTAGTCGGTTCGATGGCAACCCAGCTAGCACGTGAGGCCGGCGCGTACGTCATCGGCACCGGGCGGGCTGCCGGCCGTCAGACGGTGCTCGACTTCGGCGCGCAGGAGTTCGTTGATCTCGATAACGACGCCCTGGAAGATGTCGGCGGAGTCGATCTGGTTTTCGATGCCACCGGCGGCGACATCGCGAAGCGGTCTGCAGGCCTGATTCGAACCGGAGGAACACTGGTGACCATCACCGGCCCGACCGAGGCGCGGCCCGCCAACGGTCTGGCGGTCGACTTCGTTGTCGAGTCCGATCCTGGCCAACTGAGTGAGATCGTCCGGCGGGTGCGTGACGGACGGCTGAGGACGAACATCGGCAAATTATCGACCCTCGATGACGCCTTCGCCGCCTTCAACCCGACCGAGCGGGTCAAGGGCAAGACAATCATCCGCGTTCGTCCGTGAGCGACACGCGCCTATCGATTCTTGTACTTCAACCAATTTCTTCACCGAACGGAAGCACCATGACCAACGGAAGCGCAATGATCCAACTCAGCCCCTTGGAAGCCGATTGCTCGAAGATTATCCAAACTGCACACGGGTACTGTGAATGAAATTTTCCACTGAGGACGACACCACTTGCGTGAGTTGCACACTAGCCGCTTTCTCAGGGGACCCGCACAAATGGCAATCGATGTTATACGCGTCAGAGTCTACCGGAGCGCGGGTGTGGGCTGCCCACTATGCAATTCCCGAACATAAAAGCTGCAGAACACGGCGAATCAGTTCTAAAATCGAAAGCGCATCCCAAACTCTATCGAGCGCGGCGCACCAAGCGCGAATACTCCGCTGCCCAATCCAACCCGGTTAGTAATGCGGTTGGCGCGCGTAGTTCCGTTCAGTGAACCAGGGGTGCCGGTAAGAAGCCCGCTTAAAAGATTCGGCGGGAGATCGAAATTAGAAAAGTTGAAGAGATTGTAGAAGGAAATATCAGGCTCCAATTCGAACCTCTCGCCTAGCTTGCGGAGCCAGCTTAGTTTCAAATCGAAGATACGCAATCCACCGAGTCCAACCTGACCCTCAGGCGGAGCCTGAATGCTGGGTGCCACTGCACCTAGAGCCTGCAATTGCGCCAAGGTGAAGAGGCCCTTCTTAATCAGGACTTCACCGGCTGGCGTAGGCTGATTAGCAACACTACTGTTGTAATGACTGATCGCTGAAGAAAGGCCGGCAGCGGATAGATCGCGGTTGAACGAACCAATCCTTGTTCCAGGAAGGATGTCCGCCACCGTCCCGTCCCCAGTGAAATCTGTCCGGAAGATCTCGCCCGGCCCTAGGCCCGTATTCGGCACGACAAGGCTCGCCGCCAAACCCGAATAAAAGTGAGCCATCATTGACATATTGACGCCGTGCGGTAGAACGAGGAACCCTCCCGCAGAGAACTGATGCGTGCGGTCGAGCAAAGAGGGACCAGTATATGCAAGCGGTCTGTTGTTGTCGATTGCGCTGATGATGCCATCCTGGTCGTTTGCTTGGGGCTTTGCAGGATTACTTCCACCTTGATTCACGAACCGGGATAGACTGTATGAAGCCTGCAAATTCACATACTCAAGAAAGGTCAGCCGCGTATTGATGTTTGACGTGAGCTTAATGTCCAGCGCGTTGTAAGCGGAACGGCCGACTGGTTCGAGGAGAAAGACTTGCGGTACTAAACGGTTGATTCCGGCAAAAGCACAACCATAGCTGAAGGGGCAAACCCCGCCGAAATCGATACCAGGGGACGTGAGCCCGTTACCGGCAAAATCTGCCATGCTTGCACCCTTTGCAATCGCCTGATCGATCGTGGTGGTGCCAAATTGCCTGAGTGTGGCATCAATAGCAGCCCGAGCCGCTACACCGTTGTAATACGCGACATCTCCGACATGATTTTGCTCAATACCCAGGAGCGTGTGCGTGGCAATGTTGCGCACATAATCAATGCCAAGAACCATGCCCGGATGAATTTCTTGCTGAAAGCCGGCATTCATCTGTAAAGAGCGGGGCGTTTTATAGTCTGGCGAAAACATTCCAAGCGGTACGTCTAACCCGCGATTCAATTCCGTTCCTACATAATTCGGGTTTGGAGCAGATAAATCGAAAGGCGACGCAGCTTGAAACTGCTGTTGAAACCTGGCGAGGCCGGCCGCCGCTTGACCGACGATTCCGCTACAGTCCGCTGCACTTGGAGAAATGATCTTCCCAACCACCGATATCGGCAGCGGTTGGCCAAAAGAGCAACCACCGGCGGTTTGGGAAAATGCGCCGGTTTGCAGGCGCAGAGAACGATCAAACAAGGCGAAGCTGTAGAGGACGTTTTCGAAAAAAATTCCTGCGCCCATTCGTAAAACGGTTTTCCCGTTTCCGGAGGGGTCCCAGGCGATACCAGCCTGAGGTCCTAGGTTTAGATTAGGCTGTCTGATTCGGCTACCCGCGCCAGGAATTGCGGCGTTGAGCTCGGGAATGGCGGGCAAGTCGCTATCCGTACGAGCCGTGTCGCGGACGTACCGTAGACCGAAATTCACACTGATGTTGCGCCGAATCTTCCACGTGTCCCCGACATAAGCAGCGAAACGATCGTCTGGACCTACGCGACCGGCAGGATAACCGAGGCCAGGTTTTTCCGTCGCGAAACCTTGGCCATTGCTGAACAACACCGAATCCACGGGATAATTCAATGGGTTGGAGGCGCCGCCAGAGAAAGGTCCTCGGGCGGCAATATTTGAATCCGCCTGGGTAAGATTGGTGAATACAAGTGGTGCCAGTTTCAAGAAGCTGGCGTAACCGCCTACGGTGATTTCGTTGTAATTTATACCGTAGCGGAGCAAGTGCTTGCCAAGTGATAACCCGGCGTCGTATTTGATTTGTTTATTGTCTTGTAACGTAGCTTGCGGCGCAAGCGGGTTTGGACCGGTAGCTGGCCCATTCGTCACAAATAATGAAAGTCCGAGATCAGCTAAGGGAAGACCGCTCCCAAACACGGCGTCTGAGATGTCATTACTAAACTTCAGGTATGAAAAACGAAGCGTGTGCGTGAAGATGCCGGTGGTAAGGTCCGCTCCTAGCACATGTGCCCGAGAATAGCTCCTGTTTTTGTACGGCTGAAGACTCTGTTGAAACAGAGCCGATTCCGCAAGTGCGTTGAAGTAGCTGAAGCGATAAAAGACATGCATACTATTAACCGCTTGCCAGTCCACGCGTACTAAAGGCGCGTTCTCCCGGAACGGAGATTGAAAACCTCCAGAAAAGTTTTGGAATGGCGCCGCGTATTCGACCGGAATAAAGGAATCTTTCTTGGTCCGCTGGATCGCAGCGAAGAAGAATAGGTCATCCTTGATGAGATATCCACCGAGCCGAAACCCGAACTGCTGTTGTTGGTAGGGGGCACTCAGTCCTGGCGGATGCGGCAGATCGGCTCCCCATCGCCCATCGCGAATAGAGTAGAAACCTTCGCCATGATATGTGTTGCTGCCGGCACGCGTCACAACGTTTACGGCCCCGGAAGAGGTGAGGTCAGTCGACAAGTCCAGATTCGACTGGCTGAGCTGGAATTCCTGAATGGCGTTCGCTGGCACATTTGTGGTGGTTGTGCCAACAGTCTCGTCGGAAATATCTACGCCGTCCACGGAGATTCGGGGGGCCCGGCCGAAGCGGCCTCCAAACGAAATCGAAGAGTAACCTACTTTAGTGGGGTCTAAATTACTTCCGTCCTGGATTTGTACGCCGGGCTCGAGCTGCGCCAGATCGAGGAAGTTGCGGCCGTCTACAGGCAAATTGTCGATCTGCTCAGGCATGAGCACGCCCTGCACAATAGTCTGCTGAGTATTCACCGTCGGGGCAGAAGCCTCCACCTTAATAACTTCAGAGCGTCTGCCGATTGAAAGCTGCACGTCACCATTCGCGGTATTGCCTACGTGAACATTGATGTCCAGCTCCGCAGTTTGAAAACCTTTCGCCTCAATTCGAATCAGATAATCGCCCGACGTGAGCGCACCGGAGTTGTAGGCACCGCCGGACGACGTGATTCGTTTGAAAGCACGGCCCGTATCCTTGCTTTGAATAGTAACTTGGGCTCTCACAACGGCGCGACTGGCCGGATCCGTGACAATCCCTTGAATGCTACCCGCCGATATAGTCGATTGCGCGTGTGCGGCAACAGCCAGGGTTAGCAGAGTGGCAGGGGGGCAGCACTTGAATAAGATCCTATGATGGCACGACCGCCACAAAGCGCTTCAACCTATCTTTTGTCGCGAAGCAGCACCACTTGGCTATTAATTGTGCCACGCGCCAAGGCCAATCGTTTACCGTTGCGCGACAAATCGAACGCGAAAATTTGTTGAGATTGGAAGTTGGTAATCCGTTCGGCCGGACCTCCAGACAGCGGCTGGCGCCAGATATTGGAAACCCCGTTTTGGCCAAGAACATACAACAGGGCGTTACCGTCTGGTGTCCAGCGCAAGAAACCAGGAGTACCTCGCGGATTGAGAAAGTTCCTGGGCCGCCCGCCTTTAAAAGGGATGAGTGAAATGGCCGGCTTGGCCGTGGTCTCGTCACGAGTTATACACGCGATCGTGCTGCCGTCCGGCGACACCGACGGATCAGTGGCCCAGTAGTCGGTCAGTTGAACACCTCGACCTCCGTCTACCGCCACCTTCCAGAGGGTCAGAGTATCGTAGCGATTCGACACATACACAATCCATCTGCCATCTGGTGAGAAATCCATCGAACCTCCATCATTGGTTAGCTTCTTCAGATTGCCGCCATCAATATCCATCGTCCAGAGTGTGCCCAGTCCACCCTCGCTGCCTTGGAACGAGGAAAAAACGACGTGCCGACCATCCGGCGAAACTCGGTAGTACCGGCCGTCGCGCGCCAGCAGGAGCTTGGCACCCTGTCCGTCGGCTTGCATGATTGAGATAGTCGCAGCAGCTCCGCTCTCCTTTGAAAACACGAGATGCCCGTCGGACGTCCACGCGAGACCGTGCAGTCCAGCCTGATTCGTGGCGGAGGTAATCTGTTTTGGTCGCTCAGGTTTGTCGTACTCCGTGAGCCAGACGTCAGACAACGTTTCATACACTACGGTCACCAAAAAGCGCGAGTCAGACGTAAGGCTAACGCCGAAGTAATCGTTTGGATCATTCGTGATCCTCCGGCTCTCTCCGGTCTGGCCTTTTACATACCAGATTTGGACATGCTGCTCTGCCTTCTCGAGACCCCCGCCATTAACCACCAGCCCTCTGCCGTCGAAAAGCCAGGCCATAGACTCGATCCATTTCCATTTTGCAGAAGTGAGTGGCCGCTGCGGTCCGCCATTCACGGGAATTGCTACCAAGCTAGAGCCCTCGAGGCTTACAACAGGGCAGACAATCGTGCGTCCATCCGGCGACCAGGCGGGCCCGGCACCCCCAAGCACACGCAGTGTTTTTAAAACGGCCATTTGCAGCAAATTTGTGCCATCCGCGTTTGCAGTCATTAGCATGGCTTGGCCATGCCGGGGGGACATGCGCAAGAACGCCAGCCGCTTGCCATCGGGCGACGGCGCGACTGCATTACTGTCGACCCCTGCCAATAGCCGCCGCGTGCTTCCTCCCAAAACGGGGGTTCGATACAGCGCTCCTCGATCAGCGTTGGCCCTTACGGAATAAACATAGTCACCATCGGGCGAGAAACTGACTCCGACGTAAGTGCCTGGAGTGGCAGGGGAAATTGGTATTGCACTCACTGTCGCTAGATTGCTCAACCAGAGGCCTTCCTTGGGGCCTTCCGCCTCTGGTGCAGGATACAATTCCGGACCACCCTCGATGAGTCCGTAAGCGACGTATTTTCCGTCGGGTGAAATAGCGGCTTGCGAAGCCTTCTCCGTTGCCGCCACCTTGATCATTTCGAAGTTCTGGAAGGGCGCCGGCCTTGAGCGCAGCAATAAGAAACCCAGTACGACAAGAATCACCGCGAATATTGAGGTGGCAGCCACCACAATGGGTTTTCGCTGGTCTGGAAGCCATCGCTTGGAGCGGATCTGCTCTTCTGCTGCTTTCGATGCGGCTTCGACAACGTGAACTTCGCCGATGAAGCGATATCCCCTTTTCGGAACCGTTTCTATATATAGGCGTTCGCCGCGACTCTCGCCCAGGACCTTTCTCAATAGGGAAATGTGTTGGGCGAGGTTGGCCTCCTCAACAAACCTGTCGGGCCAGAGCCAACGCATCATCTCTTCCTTTTCGAGTGCCCGGCCGGGGTTCTGGACCAGCAGCAGTAAAGTGTCAAAGGTCTTCGCTGGCAGAGATATGACTTGACCGTTGGAACGCAGAACCCGCTCCTGCGTATCAACGCGGAATGGTCCGAACTCATACAACTCGAGCGGCATTCCAAGCCGGGTTCCGCGGCTTCAAGACAGACTAAAACAATCCTAAAAAATATTCAAGACTTTTTTAACTCGCGCTAAAGATTTCAAGCCCCTCCCAGGAATACTTTTCACTCGATGTCGTGAAGAGGAGGGAGTCGATGGGAGTTGAAAGACCTCGCGCAAGTAGGCGTACTCTTTTGAAAGCTGCAGCGGGTCTCGCTGTAGCCTCGACCACGGATCTTCGCGCAGACAGCCGCGGTGATGACCAACAGCGCCGCGAAGAGGCATTTCAGGTTCGTTTGCGGGCAGCTCTCGACGAAAAGCAGCGCCCTATTCCGGACCATCCAACCAATGGCGACGAGGACTTGTATCCCAATAAGATCGCCAGCTATTCCAAAGGGCTTCCGCACAATGACCTGGGTGAAGTTGATTTGTCGGCCTATGCAGCTCTGACAAGCGCGTTGTCCAGCGGGCGCTTCGCCGATTTTGAGGCGATTCCTCTCGGCTGCCCCGATCCCGCCTCCCAGCGCAAGCTTGTCGATCCGCTATCAGGTTTGGCATTTGATTTGGAAGGAGCCGATTCCCACAGCCTCGCCATCCCGCCCGCACCCTCTTTCAGCAGCGCACAGCAGGCGGGAGAAATTACTGAACTCTACTGGCAGGCGTTGCTGCGCGATGTGCCGTTCTCCGAATATGAAACGCACCCCCTGGCGCAAATGGCGGCGGCCGATTTGTCGCGGCTCAGCGATTTTCGCGGTCCTAAACAAGGCGCAAGCGTGACGCCCCAGACTCTGTTCCGCGGCTTCACCCCGGGCGATTTGTCGGGGCCGTACGTTTCTCAGTTCCTTGTGAAGCCAATACCCGTTGGGGTCCAATTCATCGATCAGCATATGCGTACCGTGATGGCGGGCTTCGACAACATGACTGACTACGTCGACTGGCTAAATATCCAGAATGGCTGCTCACCTTCACAGTCCCTTCAGTTCGATCCAGTACATCGCTACATCCGCAATGGTCGCGACCTGGATCGCTGGGTGAACATCGACATGATTTACCAAGCCTTTTTCAACGCCGCCCAGATTCTGATCACCCCGCCCGAAATCGCTAATGAGGAAACAGGCGGTGGAATGGGAGCGCCGCTCAATCCGGGTAACCCGTACAACCATTCCCGAACACAAACGGGCTTCGGCACCTTCGGCGGTCCGCACATCAGTGTAATTGTCGCCGAAGTCGCCACGCGCGCGCTCAAGGCCGTCTGGTACCAAAAGTGGTTCGTGCATCGCCGCCTTCGACCTGAGACTTTTGCCGGCCGAGTACATAATCTGTTGATCCACCCAGGACTGAATTACCCGATTCATCACGACGTTCTGAATTCTGCCGCGCTGCATCAGGTCTTCAGTCGCTACGGTACCTATCTGCTGCCGCAAGGTTACCCGGAAGGCTCGCCTTTGCATCCGGCCTACGGGGCTGGACACGCAACCGTTGCGGGCGCGTGTGCCACGGCCCTAAAAGCGCTTTTTGACGAATCTACTGTCATCCCCGATCCCTTAATTTCTACCACTGACGGTCTTTCCCTGGTGCCGTATAACGGACCCGAACTGACAGTTGGTGGCGAACTGAACAAACTTGCCGCCAATATCCCCATGGGACGGAATTTCGGGGGAATTCATTGGCGTTCAGACTATACCGAGTCGCTCAACTTAGGCGAAGCGGTGGCGATCAGCGTCCTCAGGGATCAGCGATTGACTTACCGGGAGAACTTCAGTGGTTTTACGTTCACGAAATTTGACGGCACCAAGGTGACCGTCTGATATTGACAAATTCTGATTCCAAGGAGATTCCCATGAACAGATGTATGAAATGCCCTGCTGTGCTGAGTGCACTACTCATCGCAGAAGCCGTAATGCTAAGCCCGGTCGCGAAAGCAAAGGCACCGGTCCGAAACGATAATCTCATGATTTCCTATAAGGATATTCGTGCAGGACAATGCAACCCGAATGATCCAACTGTAGGTATGGTCACTGCCTCAACTCCGCCTAACAGCCTGCTCTATACCACCGCTGGTTGCAACCCAGTAGTCGCGCCAGACGGTCATCAGCTAACTCTGGCTGAATTTCAAGCGGCGCACGTGAGAGCGGCGATGAAGTGCACCGGCGCGGGCACACATAGCGTCCTCCACTTTAGCGGGCTTGTCGCGAAGGGCACCTATACTGTCTGGCTGTTTTGGGGAGCATTGCCGGCCGGAGGGTTTACGGCGATCGGCGCACTCGGAACGACCTCACCTATTGAGAATTTCTTCACCGCGAGTGAAGCGGGCGAAGGGCAGCTTTCCGTAACTACGCCTGAAGAGATGCTTTCGGTTTTCGGGCAGGTCGGAACATGCCTTCTAGATGCCCCGTTTGAACTGCACCTCGTATATCACATCAACGGCGAAACATATGGCCCAGTACCCGGCCCGGAGGGGACTTGGGTAACTGTCGGCATCTTGCTGTTCCCTTGACTTCACGAATCACTTGGTTCGGCGCATTTGTCGAGTAGGCGTTTCCGCCAGCATAGAGGCGCCGCGCATCCACGGCGAGTTACTAGCACTGGGCTTCGAGATCTCCGAACCTACCGTGTCACGCTATCTGCGAGGCCTGAAGCGCGTTCCGGAGGAAAGCAAAGCCAGCCAGTGGCTCGCCTTTCTAAACAACCATCGCGAGGTGATTGCCGCCTTCGACTTCTTCACTGTGCCGACCCTTTGGTTCCGCACCTTATATTGCTTCTTCGCGATTGAACACGGTCGCCGGCGCATTCTGCACTTCAACGTGACGTTCCATCCCACCAGCGACTGGATCGTGCAACAGCTACGAGAAGCATTCCCGCTTCCGTGCCCATATCGATACGTGTTGTTCGACCATGATGCGAAGTTCGGCAATGACGTCCTCAGGTTCTTGAAATCCAGTGCTCTCATGTCTTTGCGAACCAGTGTCAGGAGCCCTTGGCAAAACGGAGTCGCGGAACGTTGGGTGGGGAGTGTACGTCGTGAACTACTCGATCAAGTCATTCCGCTGAATGAAGTTCATCTGAAACGGCTTGGACGTGAGTATCTTGCTTACTACCACTAAGACCGCACTCATGTTGGCCTCGACAAGAACACTCCCGACGAACGAGTGGTCGAAGGCCGTTCTTCGCCACAATCCCGAGTCGTTTCCAAATCCCGTCTAGGCGGTCTCCATCATCGTTATCGTTGGTTGGAAGCCGCATGAATCCGGCCCATTTTGATGACCCCACAGCCCCGAAAATTCGGACGTCCACGGCATCACTAGCGACCGGCACCATAGTTTGAGGCGGCGTACGTCCGATAAGCAATATTGAATTAAACAAAAAGGCAAATGATGCCCAAAATGATGGCTGAATGCGGGAATTCTCATTTGGCGGTAAGCAAAGTGTTTGAATGCGGGCTTCATTGTTCGTCCTGCTTCGTTGTGCGATGTGCAGTCTGAAGTTCTCATTGTTCGGCTGCCCTGCCTAAGTCATCTTTAGAAGACCTGTTTGGCACCTCCTGCGTATTGCGACACTACCATTTATTGTGACGAAACTTCTGCCCACTTATAACAGGTCGCCTTGCATAGTTCTGCGTTTGACGCGTTCATTAAGCTGAGTGCACCTGTCCGTCCAACTGGCGGACCGACGACCGACCTCGCAACGCCAATCCCTCTGTAGAATTGTCGCGCGGTCATCTTGAAAGGAGTGTTGTTCCCCTAACAGGATGCTGAAAAACGTTTAAAACAAGTTACGCAGCGAATGTTTCAGACGTTCTGTATCTTAAGATGCGAGGCGTGGATCATCAGCAAGACGGAATGTTCAGCTATCTGTCGCCGGAAGAGCGCGTACGGCCAGATCACCCGCTGCGAGGCATTCGGAGAACGGTGGACGAGATTCTCAGGGAGTTGTCTCCGCTATTTGGTGAGATGTATTCGCTGACGGGGCGGCCTTCAATCCCACCCGAGAAGTTGTTGCGGGCGCTGCCGATTCAGATGTTGTACTCGATCCGCAGCGAACGACTATTGATGGAGGAGATCGACTATAACGTGTTATTTCGCTGGTTCGTCGGCATGAATCTGGATGAACCGGTTTGGGACGCAACCACCTTTACCAAGAATCGGGAACGCCTGTTGGATGGGAACATAGCGAGGGAATTTCTCTCGCAAACGGTCAAGCAGGTGTACGAGAAGGGATGGGCTTCCGATGAACACTTCACGGTGGATGGAACGCTCATCGAAGCCTGGGCCAGTCTGAAGAGTTTTCAGTCCAAGGAGCGGAGCAAAACCACTCCGCCGGATGATCCCGGCAACCCGACGGTAAACTTTCACGGGGAGAAGCGCTCCAATCGGACGCATGCGTCCACCACGGATGCCGATGCGAAGCTGGCCCGCAAGGGGCAGGGCAAAGAAGCCAAGCTGAGTTTTCAGGGAAACCTGCTGGTAGAGAACCGCAATGGTTTGATTATCAACACGGAACTGTTCGAAGCCAATGGAACGGCAGAGCGGGATGCGGCGTTGGTGATGCTGGAGCAGATTCCCGGCAGCAAGCGAATCACGGTGGCCGGCGATAAGGGATATGACACCAAAGACTTCGTCGCCGAGTGCCGGAATCTGAATGCCACACCGCATGTGGCGCAAAATCACCTCGGTAATCACCTCAAAACCGGCCATACGTTATCACTTCAAAACCGGCCAACAGAAGTGATCCAGAACAAGAGCAGTTATAGCTCGTTATGGTGCGTTCTGCAACGGTAATTTGCAGTCCAGTGAATACGCTTGTATACTGAACGCACCCGTGCAGAGGATAGGGCAACGCAGGGATGCGACCGGAGCGCTGACGCGGAGGTCGGAATAGAGGGCGACCGAGTCGCCCCCTTCGGAGCGTATGGCGACGAGACGCAAGTGGATTACGTTCACAATCGGAGTTGTTTTACTTATGTGCTCGGGCGTCCTATGGGTGATGTATATGGCCAACGGCATTGCATACGGCGACATTCTTGGGCTGCCTGGAAGAGAAAGTGATCTGAAAACGCTTCGATTCCGCGCAGAGGTCTGCCTAGCGCTGGCGGTGGTCGTTCAGATCATCGGTATCAGTTTGATTGCGCGGCTTTGGACCGTACGCCTGGCTGCAATCGGCGACAGGATTGTGCTACGGGAGGGCTTCCCGTTGGCAATCGGACTGGTATCGGCGGCATTGCTTTTCGTGATGCTCAGGGGCTGATGAGCCGCGTATAGATTCTAGGCTAGCTGAAGTATTCTGGCCCAAAGCGATAAATCCCGGAAGCGCGAGGGCAGCGCCCTCGCAGTAAAAAGTTTCCTTCCTCATCATTCGGGCGGAGTTTTGGTGCGCCAACTGCGTGGGCCGCACTTGAGCACATGGCCGTGATGCAGCAGCCGGTCGAGCATGGCGCTTACGGCGGCGACATCGCCGAGCAGCTTGCCCCAGTCATCCACCGGGTGATTCGAAGTCAACAGCGTACTGAACCGTTCATAACGGCGCATCACGATCTCCAATAGATCCTCGGCGGCGGTGTGCGGCAGCTTGCGCATCACCTGTGCCGCTGACGCCGATTTGAGAGTAGTAGAACGCATTTGCTCCGGTGCAGGTCACAGCGGGGTCAGCTATGAAGGTGGTAAAGACATTCGGGCCGGGATTGATGTAGCCGATATCCTTAAGTGACCGTCCTCCGTCCGTCGAAGCCCCGGCTCCAGTGATGCTAATGCCGCCCGGACCAAAGAGCAAGCTCTCGAAAAAACTGCCCCTGATCATTGAAGCCTACAACGACGTTGCTGCTGCACCAGGCCGTTGAGGTTTCGCTCTGTGTGAATCCACCCATGATCGACAGCACGAAGTCGCTGGCGGGATTAGATACGGAAATCGGGCCTGAGGAGGAAACCGGCTTTGCGGAGCCCTGGGCTTGAAGAGCGGCTTGAAGCTCTGCAAGTTTGGCCGCGTTGTCCCCTCGGCCTAAACTCTGTTGTATTTTTGGCCAAGCTGTCGCCAGGTGCAAGAAATTCAGCGCGCCACCTGAAAGGGTCAGTTGTATAGGAGGGGGGAGCTTACCGATTGCTTCTTGTTGCACATTAGTCATCGTTTGTTGGATAACCTGGAGGCGCTCTGGGCTAAGCCCGGACTGCGCCCGGACAAGGCAAATCGAAAACGAAAGTGAAACAGCGGATACTGTTGCGGTTCGTGCGAACACCATGAATGTTTCTCCTTTTGAATTTGGTTGCCCAGCAACTTGATCGCTGGACGCCGTCTATATCTGCAGGCGCAATGCCAGATCGCAAGCGCTGCTCCCTTACCGTAAAATACTGATTCGATTGAGGGCTGGATGGCTGCCAACGGCTCGGTCACAGTCACTCTGATTAGCCGCGGCGCACGCGAAGGGCATTGTGCATCGCGATATCAAGCCGGCGAACATCTTCGTGACCGACCGAGAGCAAGCCAAAATTCTCGATTTTGGACTCGCGAAGATGACCGCGAGTCGTGCCCTGCGCGCGACGGCCGTCGCGGGCAGCCAGACGGAAACACGAACCGAGATTCTGGAGGAGCTGTTGACAAGTCCAGGCAGTGCGGTTGGGACAATCGCCTACATGTCGCCGGAGCAGGCACGCGGCGAAGAAGTTGATGCCCGGACGGATATCTTCTCGCTGGGAGTGGTGCTGCACAAAATGGTCACCGGCGCATTGCCATTTGCCGGACGGACTTCGGCCACGATATTCGATGCGATCCTGAACAAGCAGCCGGAAGCTCCTTCGCGCGTCAACCCCGGCGCGCCCCCGGAGTTGGAGCGCATCATATTAAGGACACTAGAAAAGAATCGTGACGTCCGATATCAAACTGCGACCGAGCTGCTGACGGATCTGAAGCAGCTAAGGCGCGATATCGAATCCGGACGAAGCTCGAATCGGCGAGTACCTACGCCAAGATCTCGGCGACGCAAGGTGTTGTTGGTCGGCCTTGTCGCTGTTTTGGCGATGGTCCTCGGAGGCGTTGCATGGTGGTCCGCCGAACAGCATAGAGTGGTGCTAGACATTCGCGAATGGCAAGCGATTACAAATTTCGCTGACTCGGCCGTTTCGCCCGCGCTCTCTCCTGACGGGCGGATGCTTGCGTTTATTCGCGGTCCCGGAACGTTCTTCACCAAGGGTGAGATTTATGTGAAGCTGCTTCCCGATGGCGATCCAGTGGAGCTTACGCACGACGGGCGGGTGAAAATGAGCCCCGTTTTTTTACCCGACGGCGCACGAATCGCTTACACGACAGTTAACAGCAGCACGTACGCGTGGGACACCTGGATAACCCCAGTACTCGGTGGGGAACCGCGGCTGATGCTCCCGAATGCGTCTGGGCTCACTTGGATCGATACACAGCACGTTGTGTTTTCGCAGATCTGGAGCGGTCTTCATATGGGGATCGTCACAGCCACGGAAAGCAGGTCGAACCAGCGCACCTTGTATCTTCCGGTTCGCGAGGACGGCATGGCACACCGCTCCTATGTTTCGCCCGATCACAAATGGATACTTGTAGCGGAGATGGCAAGCGGCTGGAAACCATGCCGTCTCTTACCCTTTGATGGCAGCTCGCCGGGCCGGAAAGTCGGCCCACCGGGGGAATGCACCTATGCCGCATGGTCTCCGGACGGCAAATGGATGTACTTCAGTTCAAACGCTAGCGGGGCGTATCACATCTGGCGGCAGCGATTTCCGAACGGTTCACCGGAGCAGATAACGGTTGATCCTAACGAGGAAGAAGGCATCGCTCTTGCTCCCGACGGGCGTTCCTTCATTACGTCCGTTGGCAACCGGCAGAGCACGATCTGGCTTCATGACAGCCGAGGAGAACGGCAGGTCAGTTCAGAAAGGTTCTCTACCGCGGCAGAGTTCTCGCATGGCGGGGGCAAATTATATTATCTTGGCCAACGCGAAACGCCGTCTCTGAACACAGTATCTGAGCTGTGGACGGCTGACGTCCAAACCCTTAAAGTGGAGCGGGTGCTGCCAGGCTTTTCGATCTTCCAATACGACATTTCGGCTGACGGAAACCGAGTCGTGTTCAGCGGAACCGATGATCACGGCCAACACGGCAACTGGCTCGCCTGGCTGGATGGAAGATATGCCTCGAAACTTATTTCAACATCGGAGGACGAAGACACGTTCCATTTTGGTCCGCCTGGCGAATTGATTTTCCGCCTCATCAGGGATCTAGCGCTTATGCGTACCGAGAAAAAGAGGACGGGTCTGAACGGCGTCCAATTACTAGCGCGCTCATCAAGGACATTAATAGCGTGTCTCCCGATGGGAGCTGGATTGTTGTAACGGTTACGACCGGTGGCGTTGCACCTCACGAAGTTGCATTTCCGCGAGACGGGAGCGCTGCGCTCCCAATCTGCGGAAATCACTGTTATGCCATGTGGTCGGCGGATGGGACAAGAAGCGTTTCAGTTACGTTAACGCAGGAAAAGTTGTGATACTCCCCATCCGCTCAGGTCAGGTTTTCCCGGATCTCCCCCCGGGCGGGAGTCAATCCATTGCCGATTTAGAACACCTTCCCGGCGCAAAAGTGATCGAAGGAGGCGACGTCATACGCATGATAGAGGGAGCAACGGGAAATTCTGGAGAGGTGACGCCAGGACCTTGGTCCAGCTATGCGTATCAGCGAATCAGCGTGCACCGCGACCTCTATCGTGTTCCGCTGCCGTGATCATATGCACGCGCGATTGATTGCTCTAGGCGGCCCACTCAAGGGAGCCGTGTTCCCGCTTGCAGAAGGCGAGTTTACCTTAGGCCGGGAGGATTCCAACGCAATCTGCCTCGCGGCGGACCGGGCGGTCTCGCGGCAGCATTGTCTAATTACCCAAAACGGCGAGGAATTCACGCTCCGCGATTTGGACATGCCAACGGGACCTACATAAACGACGTGGTCGTCAATGAGAGTGCCCTCGAGCACGGTAATGAGATCCGGATCGGACGCTCTGTGTTTCTTTTCGTAATGGAAGAAAACCCGATTCCGCAGCGGCCCGTCGCGGCGGTGGACCTCGATGAAGGCGGAGCGGTGCCCGGCAGCACGATTGTGCTCAGGCGAGAAGACGCTGCGTACGCACGACCGGAGGCAATGCTGGACGCCGCCGCTCAATCAGACTGCGTGGCCCGCAGATTGAAGGCCATTCTTCGGGTCTCGCGCGAAATTTCGTCGGCTGGCGAGCTGCTCGATTTACAGCGACTGCTGATCGAGGCCGTGTTTGACTCGATTCCAGCGCAGCGAGGCGCGATTCTACTTGTGGGCAACAGTCCTGATGACTTCGCTTCGACCTTCCACTGGCTTCGTCATGCCGGGCAGAGTCAGCCCTTTAGTATCCCACGTAGCATGATTCAGCGGATTTTTGAGGAACGCGCGGCGGTTTGTGTGAATGACATTCACCGGAGCCAGGAGACGATTCCATCCGAAAGCATTGCACAGGCCGGCGTTAGCTCCATTCTCGCCGTGCCGATGCTTTCATCCGGCGATTTGCTCACACTGATTTACCTGGACACGAGCGATCCGGGGGTGCGCTTTACTGAGAACCATTTGCAGCTGCTTGCAGGTATTGCGGAGCTGGCAGCAACGCCGTTAAGGAATGCTCACGATCGTGAGCGATTGAAATTCGAAAACGAGCGCCTATTAAGCGAGCTGGCCGGTAATGAAGCGCTACTTGGTACGGCTGATCGCATGCGAGCAGTCCATCGAGCGATCGTGAAGGTGGCACCCACTGATTCAACAGTGCTGATTACCGGTTCCAGCGGAACGGGGAAGGAATTGGTCGCTCGGGCCATTCATCGCAACAGTTCTCGATACGGGAAGCCATTTGTAGCCATCAACTGCGCAGCTATTACGGAAACGCCACTCGAGAGCGAATGTTTTGGTCA
The DNA here is from genome assembly GCA_035572845.1 of Terriglobales bacterium. GTDB lineage: Bacteria > Acidobacteriota > Terriglobia > Terriglobales > Acidobacteriaceae > Gp1-AA145. Next base: position 11,814 of record DATNAF010000077.1, on the reverse strand, counting down.
CGAGAAGGGCTCGTTTACAGGAGCGGTTGCCCAGAAAAAAGGCAAGTTCGAAGAGGCGGACGGCGGAACGGTGTTTCTTGACGAAATAGGCGAACTGGCACTCCCGTTGCAAGCGAAGCTGTTGCGGGTTCTGCAGGAGCGTGAATTCGAGCGGGTAGGCAGCACGCGACCGATTAAAATCAACCTCCGGATTCTTGCCGCTACAAATCGCGATTTGGAACAAGAAGTCCGCCGAGGTACCTTCCGGCAAGACCTTTTCTACCGTCTTAACATCGTTTCCGTTCACCTGCCGGACTTGCGCGAGCGGCGGGAGGATATTCCCCTTTTAGCGACCCACTTCATCAAAAAGCACGGCAAAGCCAGGCGAGTGCTCGGAATGTCGCGCGAAGCTATATCGTGTCTGATCAACTACGACTGGCCTGGTAACGTGCGGGAACTGGAGAATGCAATCGAGCGGGCCGTCGTGCTAGGCTCAACTGACCAAATCCTGCCGGATGATCTTCCGGATTCAATTGTTGAGGCCGCCCCACCAACGGCCGTAAGCTCATTGGGTACGAAGTTCCATGAAACGATAAAACAGATGAAGAAGCGGCTCGTTACGAATGCACTGCAACAGGCAAATGGGAGTTGTGTTGAAGCCGCGAAGGCGCTCGGGCTACATCCAAACAATCTCTATCGGCTGATGAAAACGTTGTCATTGAAGTAGTTAGATCGTTATTAAGGGCGGTCGCAGAACCTGCTGTCATCCTTGGAATGTGCTTGTGAGAATCCTCAGCGCCACCGGTCGGGCCAGGCGCGTGTCTTTCGCTTCATGAACCAGGCCCACGCTTCCATTACCGAGCGTTCCAATCATGTGGTAGCGGCCCGGAGGCCCAGAAACGCACCCTCCCATCAGAGTGACGGTGGTGAATTATCAGAGTGACTGCGAGCAAGTTGTTCACGACAATCCAGCTCTCAATCGATTCAGCATCTTACAGCAAGGAACTGCCGCTTGAGATGTGCATTCCGGCTGCCCGCGTCCGAAGAGCGCTCAGCGTCGTCATGCTCAACGTTTCGGCATATCGATTCTCACTCTGCTTTTGAGCTCGGATCTTCTGACGAAAGGCGGTGGTTAGTCGGTACCGGTCCTGACCTTCCTGAGACAAACTAGGCTTGCCGAAAGCGGCAACGCCACGTTCTCAGCAACTTAGTTAACAGCGGTCCCGTGGGAACCCTGCTGTTGGTTCACCACCGGTTCATCAGGGTCGTCAGTTTCCACAATTGTCATAGACAGGTCGAAGTCTTCCGGCATTGCGTCGCGCGAAGCGGCGTGGAGACGCCAGACAGCGGGCACTACCGCCGGAGAAGCAGGCAGGAGTGCTGAAAATTGCCGAATCCCTAAAGCGGAGTGCCGGGGTCCAGGCGACCAACGAAATCGGGCTGGCAGAGGTTTCTCCCCCGCGTACCCTTTGAATCAATCAAATGCGTAGATAGGTGTGATGAGGGAGGACCGGTAAATCGGTTTGCCGGCGCGTTCCGTGGTGATGAATTCGTCGGCTTCGCCCAAGTGTGCCGCCGCAACGTGCAGAGCATCCATCGCAGCCAATCCCGACTTCGCGGCCTCGATGTGAGCAAGTTCCTCAATCTTTTCCAAATCCCGAACCCACTCGGCCGCGCGGAAATACTCGTCATAGAACGCCTTTTCCAGACGCTTTTTGTAATACGTTGCCTTCGGAACCAACTCCAGGTGAACGAACGGGCTGGTCACGAAAGTTCTACTCGGATCTTCTAAAATTCGCAATACCCGATCCTGATCTCTGCCGGAACCGCGCACCGCTGTGAGTAAAACACCGCTGTCCAGAAACGTTCGCGGCATCCAGTCAGCGAATCCCGCCACGGCGCTCTGCTAGCTCGCGTTCCAATTCGCGCCGGGAAAGCGGTCTTTCTCCCGAAGCAGCGATTTTCTCGGCGATCTTACGGAGCTTTCGGCCCAGCTCAGATACTGGGTGCTCTTCGCTGGTTTTGCGCGAAGTTGTCAATGCTGCAAGCCTTGCCATACCAACACCATCTTAAAGGAATCTTGTCGTTCCACATCTGTTCTATGTCTTAGAAGGGACGTGGAACGCGATACCGAATTGAAAACGCTGCCCGTTCCACGTGTTCTACGTGTTCCATGTCTTCCCGGTTCACGCATGAGAGAGGTGAAACCGCCAGCAGGTTTCTGTGTACGCGTGCGTGCGAGAAAGACGTGGAACCGTGGAACATCCTTTGTTTCCAAACGCTTAACGTAGAACAGCCTGGGAACAAGACATAGAACGACGCGGAACATCACCGTGCGACTCTCCTCCAGCGCCAGTCGAGACGCTCGCCATCGCGTTCGCGATATCGCTCCCAGCCCAGCGCACGCAGACAGCGGCCCACTCGGTTCTTGTCGGCTTGCGTCCATTGGGCTTGCGGCTTGCACACGCACTTGTCCAGGACTTCCGAAATTGAAACGCTCGTGCGTGCTTCCAGCCACGGCGCTATGACCTCTTCCCACGGATCGCCTTGGTATCGGGCGGCCTGCTCTTCGGCGGCGATCTCAACCAGGGCGGCAGTATCAAGCCACCACTTCTCGCCAGATAAATACCGATGCTTGGCTTCTGCCCAAAGCTGATTGCGATCCCGCGCGAGCGCTTCAATATCAATAGAGCCGCAGAGAACAGGCCAAAAGCGCCGCGCGCCGGTTTCATCGCGCAGATATTCGGTATGGTTCACCGTGCCGGCAAACACGCATTGCCGCGGGCATTCGACGACTCGTTTTCCGAATGGAGGACGGAACCGGTCCGCTGACCGGCTCATAAACGCCTTGATGCTGGCAATCTCCGAACGCACCAGGCTGTCGAGCTCCGATATCTCGACAATCCACACGCCGCGAATCTGTAGCGCGGCATCTTTGCTTCCTAAATCCGCCAGCTCATCCGTGAAGTATTCGCCGGCAAGCGTCCGCAGCGCAGTCGATTTCTTGATTCCTTGCGGACCTTCCAATATCAAACAGCAGTCCGCCTTTGCGCCTGGCCGATAGAGTCGAGCCACCGCGGAAAGCATCCAGCGCGCGCCGACAGCATAAGAGTAGTTACTCTCTTCCACGCCGAGATACTTCGAGAGCCATCGATCCAAGCGTGGTACTCCATCCCAATTCAAACCGCTCAGATAATCTCGAACCGGATGTACACGCCGCTGCGCCGCCACCGTTTGCACCGCTTGCGCGGCAACTTCAACGGAAACAAAAATGCGATTGCGCTGCAGCCACTCGGCGGTCAGTCGGTCCTCTTGATCCGTCCAGCCCTCCTTCGGAAACGCACCCCACGGAACGGGTTTCACCGCCACAACATTGCAGCGGAACTCGTCATATGCCAGCACGCCCTGCCATTCGGGGGCGAGCCGTAGAGCGGTAATCGCGTTTGCCAAAACGGGCAGAATGGAACTTTCATTCTGGTTGCTCGACACCTTAGACCTCAACAGTTCGTCTTGCCATCGCAAGCCGATGAATGTGACTTGTAGCAGTTCATCGAGCACCTTCTCCGGTCCAACCAGCGCGAGGTGATCGTCGATGCCTTTGCCCTGCTTTGCATCCCATCCGAGGAAGCCGACCACAGCACCTCGACCGCGCAGATGCCGGGCGAGCTCGGCACGTGCGAAACGAACCAGGTCCTTCTGGCTAGAGTCCGCGTCATACGCAATGATGACTTTTCGACCTTCCCAGGCGATGCGCTCCAGATCCGGAATTGGACCCTTCACATCCAACCGCTCGCCATCAGGCCCGTTTGTCTTTCCGATCGTCCCGCGCCAGTTGTAAACGCCGGAGATTCCAACCGGAAGGAATCGCGGACGTTCAGAGTTCCAATTCGCGAGCCGCCAAAGCGCGAGTGTTTTGAATTCGCCTTCCGTGATGATGAGCGGCAGCGGCACTTCGCGAAGCTGAGTGTCCGTCATGCCCGGCGGGAAGTACAACATGTTGCCACGACCGGGCGGGCTGAGATACTTCTGCTTCGGCTTAACCCGGCCATTGCCATCGATCTCCATATCAGGGTGATCGCGCCGAAGCCGGTACTCACGGACTTCAACTCGTGCCTGGAAAGAAATAGGGAATCGCGATGCCGGCGTAGTTGCCGCTCTTGCGGCCGACCAAAGCGGCACCGGTCAATGAATCGACGCGTCGCAATCGTGCGGCTAGTGCTATCTCCCGGTCGATCCACCGTGCCTCTAACGCGACGAAGTCTGAAGCGAGAAGCCCCGATCCGGCCGCAGCCGACTCGGTGGTGAATCCCGAATTGAAATGAGCCCGACGCCCGTTTTTTGCTTCCTTATATATGTCGTTTTGTTGTAAACTGTGATCGAAGAAATTCACGCAACACCCCTCTGGGTTTCCGGCTCGCGTTCCAGCGCGAGCCGTTGTTGTCTCTAACCCAGGAGTGCTTCGCAAATTGATATCGACAAGGACAAACGACGTACCGCGTTTGTACCTTGATCAGTAGGGCTTGTTGGGGGATGTCGCTGATTTGGCGAGGCTTGTTTGAGTCGCAAAAGCGCGTCCGAAACGCACAAGTCTTTTAGATTGAATAATCGGACCTGTTCCCAAGCTTGATACGGGGGTTCGACTCCCCTCTCCCGCTCCAATCTTTTCAGCGATTTAAGGGAATCTGGCAGCTTTTGTCCGCCTCCTAAAGCAGTAATCGCATTCCTGAGAGCGCCCGTAACTTATTGACTCAAAAAGGGTTCGTACTGCGGATGCCATTCCCCCTACGCTGGCATTCTCGGTGCATCTTGCAGTTTCAAACCTGCCGGAGGTTATTCTTGTCCGTTCACTGCCTGCGAGGTGAATTGAACATTGCTGTACGTCCCGCATTGATGAGGAGGTAATAAAGCACCTCGGAAGGAAATCGATCTGGTGAAAAACGCATAGTTGACAAGATAGTCGGATACCGATATAGTCAGTTTTCGACTATGGAGGCAAAAAGGAAGATTCTTTCGCCGTTATCACCGGCAGCGCTTCAGATTCTGGCTGCACTGGCAACCGAGGATCTTCACGGTTACGGAATCATCCAGGCGGTATCTGCTCAATCGCAAGGCAGAATTCGAATTGGCCCCGGCACTCTGTACGACAACCTAAAACGCCTCATGGAGCACGGCTGGGTTCGCGATCTGAAGCCGGCATCTGAGAACGACAAACGCCTCTACCGCCTCACCACCGCAGGCAAAGCTGCTCTTTCATGCGAGATTAATCGTCTCGATGATTTGGTCCGCAAGACAAAGCGCTGCCTACAGGGAATGAAACCGAGGAGGGCGGAGTGACTGGATCAATTTCACGTAAGTTATATCGACGGGTTCTGCTGCTGTACCCGGAACCTTTCCGGCATGAGTTCGGAAACGAGATGCTGAACATGTTTGTGGAGTGCAAGGCGGCACAAGGCTCTTGGCACGTACTTGCTGACGTACTCCTTTCGGCGGCAAAACAACAGATTCACTATCTCTCAATCCCTGCGCCGAAAAGTGCTCCTCTTTATTCGGAGATTGCGTGGTCTCCGAACTTAGCCCGGATTTTGGCGGTCGCGGTATTTGGCGTCGTGCTGATCGCGAACGTATTGGCGGGAGGAGGAAAGCCTAAAGCTCGTGAATCTTGGACAGTGCCATGCGCGAGGAGCAGAAGTATCGCGACCAAGACCACGATGCAACTTATTCGCTTCAATTCAGAAAACTGGGCGCATCGTGAATAGCCTTCTTGCGGCCGTCAGTTTGATTCTCTTGACCGTTGTTTCGGCTGCACCGGCCTCTGCGCAAAGCGCAGCGCCGCCTCAGGCCGAAGTTCCCGAGCAAGTCGCTCCTTATCTTAAGCCCCAGCGCCTGGTCCGCATCCAGGGAGGGCGCACGATCAATCTCGTCTGCCTCGGGGAAGGCTCGCCGACCGTCGTCTTGACGGCCGGGATGGGAGGCTGGTCGGTGGTGTGGAACTGGATTCAGCGCCCGCTTTCACAAAAAACTCGCGTATGTGCATGGGACCCCGCCGGACTCGGCTTTAGCAGCCCAAGTCCTGAGCCACGGAATGCCATTCACAAAACCAACGATCTCGAAGAGGCATTGAAGGGAGCCTACATCGGCGGCTCATACGTGATGGTCGGGCACTCCGCCGGGGCCTACGTCGCTCTAACTTTCACCGGCCAGCATCGAAAGGCTGTGGTCGGAATGGTCTTGGTGGATCCCGCCATCCCCGACGAAGCTGCGGTAAGGGAGCGTGTCGCTCCAAAGTTCGCAGCTTTCGGTGATATAGCGTCGAGGACGGGTTTGAAGCGGTTGCGGCAGTGCGCCGCCGAGATTCAGAGCGGCGCGCTGAAAGAGGGCACGCCAGCGTTCGATCAGTGTACGGCCCAGCCGCTGCCGGCCGCCTTTTCAAGCATGTCGGCGCGCCTTGTTCGATTCAATGCTGATCCAGCGAGGCTGCTGACCCAGTCCTCGGCGATGGCAAATGCCGTTCGGAGCGGGACCGAGGTGGTCAATCCGAAGCGCAACTATGGTGACATGCCGCTTTTGGTACTGACCGCCGGCCGTCACCCCATCCCGCCGACTATGCCCGCCGATGTGCGGGCGCAGGCGGCACTGTACTTTCGGACGCTCGCGTCCGCGAATGACGCCTACGCTGCACTATCCACGCGTGGACGCAATCAACTGGTCCCGGATTCCGGTCACCTTATCCAGCTTGAGAATCCCGCTGCAGTTATCGAAGCGATCAACAAGGTTCTGGCGGATATCAGGATGCAACCACGCAATCAATCTGCGGGCCACTGATAGAGCACTGGCGATCCATCGGAACAGCATGGCATTGGCGAGAACACAATTCACCATTTCTGACGTATATTGCAAGCAAGTCTGCCGTTCAGCCCGGCTCGGTTGGGCTTGGCTTTAGGGTAATTCCCGCGCTCGGCGGCGGCGCTCAACAGTTCCAGCCCTATCGGGTTTCGGTTTCCCTCCCGGATTGCCGGCTTCGCCTTTTGCAGCGCACAAACAATCCCCTCCTGAACCTCCGAAAAACAGCCTCGCTTGCCTTGAGAGCGGCCCCCTTCGCTCCGGGTCGCCCCAACCGATCGGGGCACGAAAGGAAGACAAACACATGCTTTGCAAGAATCGCATCACCCTCATTGGTTTTCTCGGCCAGGACGCCGAAACCCGCTCTGCACGGAACGGCACCGTTTATACTCGCTTTTCGCTCGCCACTAGCGCGAGCTGGAAAGAGAAAGATAGCGACGAATACAAGACGCGCACCGAATGGCATCGCATTATCAGCTGGAACAAGCTGGCGCAATGGGCCAGTACATTGCAGAAAGGTGCGTGTATCGAAATCGAAGGCGAACTGCGCTATCGCGAGTACACGCCGGCGGAATCCGATCGCAGCGTTCGCGTGGCTGAAATCTATGCCAACTCCATCCTGGCGTTGGATCGCTCGGACAGACAGCCCGTTTCCACTCCTGAATCAGAGCCCGCCGACGAATCCGTCGACTGAGCGATTTGCCGGGCAGTGATTTCATGATCGCTGCCCGGCCTTTACTTCATGGCCTTTCAAAACCACAACACGCGAGATCGGGGTCAATCTCACCATGGCCGACTTATGTCCAAGTGGAACGATGAGGGCTACGTACATGAGAACAGTACATGACGAACTCAAGCGACCAAGGCATTGATAACGACAAAAAGGACTACTATCAGCAACAGAATGCGGACGCGGTGGAGAACATCCCATTTTCGGTGATCGAGCTCCCAGCCCGCTGCAGGCGCCGCTGCGTTCAAAGAAGCAATGCGATTGTTGATGGGCACCAGCACAGAGATGCTGAACAAGATCACTGCCGCCCAGATCGCTGTCGCGGTCAGAAAAGGGACTAGCATAGTCTGATGCCGACGCAGGAACGACTCGAACACGAGAAGCGCGAAACATAAACCGTACCAAACAGGCATGGCGCGACTCAACGAACGGGCGAAAATAGACACTGCCTGTGCTTGCGGGCCACTTTCTAGGCATCGGAGAGCAGGATTCACGAAGGCCGAAACAGCGAGTTCAGTGCCCGCCAACAAGCCTGCGGAAATCACCGTAATAATGTCGAGAAGGTGCATCCTTCCTCCTGGCCTAATGGACGCACGGGATTGGGGCAGCGACGCAGGACGTTGTATTGACTAATTTGTCAGTTTAGCCGCGACAATGGAAGGCATATGCCGGTTTCCAAAAAAGAGGTTTCGCCTTGTCCGATCGACTCGATGCTGTCCGTCATCGACGGGCGTTGGAAAGGCACGATCCTATGGAGGCTGCTGAGCGGGCCGATGCGAACCAGCGAATTGAAGCGAAGCATACCAGAGATTACGGAGCGGATGCTGATTCGACATCTGCATGAAATGGTGGAAGACGGGATACTTTTGCGGCACGATAGAAAGACCGTTCCGCCGCACGTCTGCTATTCGATTTCACCGTACGGCATGACGCTCGCACCGGTGCTGGAGAAAATCTGTGAGTGGGGCCGGAAACATCAAGCCCGGCTCAAAACGAAGGCAAAAAGCGTGCCTTGAGGTCGACGGAACTCTTCGCCCGCGCCGTGAGTTGACGGAAAACGCGCTAGCCGTTCAACGTCAGCAACGGCGACTTCTCGTCCAGGTGGATTTCTCTACACTGCACCGTCACACACGATCTATACGCGCCGAGAGCTCCCTCGACGAGAAGGCCGTCAAGTCGGATCTATTCAGACCATGGCCCGTTCAGTTTCCATTTAGCCCGTTCAGAACCAATCTGGAATCAAGCTGAGAGCCGTACGACTTTCACTTGCCCGACAACGCGGTTTCGGCCACAAGATGGAGCGTCGGTGAATACTCGCGACCAGTGAGGATGTAAGTCCGGTGCAAACGGTTCGAAAATATCGAAAGCAGTAAATCAGTCGAGCGGGTTGAACGAGCGATTCATGGCGACGATATCGGCGTGGGTCATGTTCGCACCGCGTTGCCGGTAAAGATCGATTAAAACGCTCAAGTTTCTACGGCGCTTCGCCCTTGAGGGCGGCTACAAGCCCCCTCCGGGCAGTTTCAGCATCATAATCGCAGCAATAGGCAGGCGTTCCCGGCTCCTGCCGCCAGGAGTCATCGAGAGACCCGGGATCAACCGGGTCAAAACCCGTCTCATTCACGAGATCCATAACGATTTGCTTGGAGCTGACATCATCGCCCGCTACGGCAATCGCAAGACGATTCGGCGACCCTTCAGGACGACCGAGTTTCGCGAGCGAGTAGGCCAAGATGTTGTTGAACGCCTTAATCACTGGGCGGCCGAGCTGCTTCGAGACCCACACGCTATGCCGCATCCCCGCGTCAATCTCCGGAATCTGTGGGTCACGCAGACCGGGATAGTAGTTGCCGGTGTCGATGACCGGAACATGCTGCGCGACTGTGTCGAACAAGTCCTTCGGAAGCTCGGCTACCGCTGGGAACGGGATCGATATGACAATGAGGTCGACGTCCCCGACGCCTCCACGGGTGTCAACCGATGTCGCGCCGATTTCGTTGGGGAAAGCCCTGACGCCTTCCAGACCTCTTGAATTCGCGACGTGGAGATTGTGTCTGGCCGCGCTCAAGTTGCGTGCAAGAGTGCCGCCGATATTGCCAGTTCCAATGATTCCGACTTTCATTGTTCGTAACCTGCGATTTGTCTGTTGTTGTTCTTACCGCTTCCGGCTATGAACCGGCCAGCACTGGCTGCGCCTCATCGCTCGGGATTATTGCAGGTTTTGCTCCAAACCAGATTGAATAGAGTGCAGGCAGAAACAGAAGAGTCAGCACAGTACCCACGGCGGTCCCCCCAATCAATGTGTACGCCATCGAGCCCCAGAAGACGGAGAATGTCAGAGGAATGAAAGCCAACACGGCTGCAAGAGCTGTAAGGATCACAGGACGTGATCGCTGTACCGTTGCCTCCACTACAGCGTGATAACTGTCAAGTCCTTCCTCCTGATTGGTCTTGATTTGACCGATGAGGATCAGCGTATTGCGCATCAGGATGCCAGCTAACGCGATGAGTCCGAGAATCGCATTGAACCCAAATGGCTGATGGAAGAGAAGCAATGTTGGAACGACGCCAGCGAGACCGAGAGGCGCTGTAAGAGCCACCATGAACATGCCGGAGAATGACCGTACCTGGAGGATGATCACCGTGAGCATCAGCACGATCATCGCGGGAAATACCTTCGCCAGTGCCCTGTTCGCTTTCGCAGCCTCTTCGATATTGGCGCCCATTTCAATCTTGTAGCCCTCGGGCAGGCTTGCGATAATCGGCTGAATTGATTTCTGAATCTCTACGGAGACCTGTGGCGGTTGAAGCGATTCATCGATGTCACTCTCTACTGTGATAGTCGGCAAGCGATCACGGCGCTTGAGGATCGGTTCTTCGGGACGAATCTCGATGTGGCCGACCTGACTCAGTGGAATAGCTTTCCCTACCCGATTCGTCAGCGTCATGTCGTTCAGCTTTCTGGGATCGAGGCGGTCGCCTCCGGCACTGCGAGCGACTACCTCCACCGTTCGAATATCCTCACGGACCTGCGTCACTGGCGCACCCGTCAGAAGAAATTGGATCTGTTCGGCAGCTTCGTGGGAGGAAAGGCCGATCAGTTGGAGCCGAGCTTGGTCGAGCACAAAATGCACAGTTGGCGCGCGTTCCCCCCAGTCCTGGTTCACTTGTCGGGTATGAGGATTTGCCAGCATTACAGCCTGTACCTTCACCGCAATCGCGCGGTCCGTTTCCAGATTTGGGCCCATGATGCGAAACGCTACGGGCCAGGGTGAATATGGCCCAAATACAAGCTGCGAGGCGCGCACGCGGGCTTCCGGTGCAAGACCTTGCTCAACCCGTTCACGCAGCCTGAGCTTTAGACGATCCCGATCCTTCTCACTGGCCGTCAGAACAACGATTTTGGCGAAATTGGGGTTCGGGAGTTCTGGATTATACGAGAAGAAGAAGCGCGGAGCGCCCGCACCAATGTAAGCCGTAACAATCTTTGCCTCGGGCTGTAGGCGCAGCCAGTCCTCTACTTTCTTCGTACTCGCATTGGTGGTTTCTATGCTCGTGCCTTGTGGGGCCGTCACCTCTACCAGGAGTTCAGGTCTATCGGATTGAGGAAAGAACTGCTGCTTGAGAAGTCCCATGCCTGCAACGGAAGCAAGAAAGATGCCGAGAACAACACACGCGACGAGAGCCTTCCGGCGTACCGCCCAGGCGATTACGCGCCGGAGCTTCTCGTAGCCTGGTGTTGCATAAATGGCTTCATGACCGCCTGGCACGGCCTTGATCTCGGGCAGAATCTGCACGCCAAGATAAGGGGTAAATGTCACCGCTACAATCCATGAAGCGAGTAGCGCAAAACCCACTACCCAGAAAATGTTCCCCGCATACTCGCCAGCGCTTGATCGCGCGAACCCGACTGGCATGAGACCAATAACAGTGACAAGCGTGCCTGCAAGCATCGGAGCAGCCGTATGACTCCATGCATATCCGGCGGCTCGGACACGGTTCCACCCTTCCTCCATCTTGACCACCATGATCTCGATGGAGATGATCGCGTCATCAACCAGAAGCCCAAGTCCCAGAATCAGCGCGCCGAGCGTGATGCGATCGAACACTCTTCCAGTCATAAGCATGATGACGAAGACGCCTGCCAACGTAAGCGGTACGGCCGCCGCCACAACGATTCCTTGGCGCCAACCGAGGCTGATAAAGCTAACGATCATGACGACTGCAAGCGCGACAAAGAACTTCAGCATGAACTCATCCACTGC
>DATNAF010000076.1:0-10415 GCA_035572845.1 Terriglobales bacterium | reverse complement strand
CATCCATTGGGGTCTCAGAAGTTCAGACGTAGAGCAAACTGCATTTCGCGCCCGCTGGTATCGATCGTTTTGGTGATCTTGCCAAAACTGCCGGTTCCCGCGATGCTGCCCGGAGCGGCAAAAATTGGCGTGTTCAGCAATTTGAATGCCTGGGCAGTGAACTGGATATTTCCCTGTTCACCGAAATACCTGAATGGAAATGTCTTTTTCAGTGCCAAATCTTCTCGAGTCTGGAAAGGCGCAAAGAAGGCGCCGCGAGTCGCGCGGCCCAGAAGCTGTCCTGATCCGTCAAGTAGATAGCTCTGGCTGCCTGGCCCTTCGAAGGGATTCAGACCGGTAAGAGTTGTTCCTGCGTCCAACGTTGGCTGACTGGCTACGCAGCTTTTATTCAAATAGTTGCTGGTGTGATCGCTGACGCTGCCACTCGCGGTCAAGTGGCAGCCAGGCACGAGCACTGCATATCCACTGCTGCCGGACAGACTGTTGGGACCCAGCTGCGTAATCTGGCCAGCTGCTCCGGATTGAAAAGTGTCAATTCCGGATACTTCCCAATTTCCGATAAACCAGCTGAGAGGTCCCGTCTTCGGTCCCGGCAAACCATAGACATAGCTGAGGACTAGGCGGTGCGGAATATCATAGTTCGACAAGCCATAGTTGAGATCAGGAATGAACTGATTCCCGGAAGCGCCGATACCAGGTTCGAACCCTATCAGGCTGGGGTAATTGTCGAGAGTCTTCGACCACGTGTAGGCCGCTTTGAAGTAAAGGTTTTTGCTGAATTGGTGACTGACCGTCAGCAGCAGTGCGTCATACAGAGTCTTGGCATTGGTGGTGAGATCAGTAACACCAAAACTGAAGAAGCCGGGAATAGGAACTCGAGCTTCGCGGTTGGCCGCCGAGTTCGTGACCAGCCCAAACGGCCCGGGGTTATTCGCGTTGCGCAGCAGCGCGTTATTGTCGCTTTGGAACATGACCTGGTGAATGCTGTGAGTACCCTCATAGCCCACCGCCACCGTCCAGCCTTTGAGGAACTCGTCTTCAATGGTCAGGTTGTACTGCTGCGTGCTTGGAACCTTGTCGTTAGGATTCAGCTCGATGGCTTGCAGTTGAGCAGCATCAAAATTGGGACTTCCATCGGGATTCAGTCCTTGAAGAGTTGGCGCCGTGGGAAAGAACGGGAATGCTTGCAGCGGCAACACCGGCAGCGGATTCGCCAATAAATTGCTTTGGAACGGAAGCCCACCAGGCCCGAAGGAGTTGGCGCCATTGATGGCGAACGGGATGTTGCCAATCGTCTGCAGGCTGCCGAAGCTGCCGATCCGCTGGTAATACAATCCATATCCGCCACGAACTGCGGTCTTGCCGTTTCCAAACACGTCATAGGCGAAGCCGACTCGCGGAGCGAACAAATCAAGCGGTTGGTTTTTGAACAGTGAATTCGATACTCCCGGCGTCCCCAATTTGGAATTTTCCGCCGGCACCACGAAGGCATTCAACAACCCCGGTCCGCCGAATTGGAGGGTTGAAGCGCTCAAGCGTGAAGGATCAAAATTAGAAAAGTTCGCGTACCGCTCGGTGATATTACCGATGTAATCCCAGCGCAGACCAAGGTTCAACGTGAGCCTGGGCAGCACGCGAACATCATCCTGGATGAAGGTGCCAAAGTCGTGAGCGCGGAAATAACTGCGCGGCTGAGCCGTCCCGTCAAATGCTCCGTCGGGAGCGCCTATAACAAAGTCGCGAAACGAACCATCGATCGCGGGATCGCTCGTGGGGCCGAACAGCGTGTCGGCAGCACCGGGTCCGAATTGGCCGCCAAGAAAATCGATGGTGCCACGGTCTGGCGGCGCATGAAAGTTAAATTGCTGCGTGCGCGCCTCAAATCCGATCCGCAGCGCGTGCTTGCCTAAGACCCAGGAGATAATATCGCGGGCGTCGGTAGATTCGTTGTGCTGGGTTTCGCCAACGCTTGCGGAGGCGCCGCAGCAGTTGAGTTGTCCATCCTCGAAGGTGATATTGGGTAGTTCGTCCTCGAAAGACTGGTTGTACCTGCTCATGCCGACAGACGCGAGGGTTAGGGGGTTAATCGAGCTGATGTCGCGCTGATTAAAGGTGAAGCCGACCGACACTTCATTCAGCAGGTTCGAGCGGAGATTCATGGTGTCGTGAAGGGAAAAGGTGTTGTTTTCGAGCAGATATTGATAGGGCTGACCGAGCGCACCGTTAGCGCCCCCTGGGTTTATGAAGTTCACCGGAGCGGTGAAGTAGGAGATCGCAAGATTGTTGGCAACTCCCCCGACGCTAAAGTTGTGATCCACGCGTCCGTTGTATTGACTCCCATGCAGAATCACCGGACTGGAAAACGCAAAGTTTCCCAGGGTTCCGACAGGTGCGCCTGTGCCGGAGGGAATTAAGAATCCGCCGTATGGACCGGGAGCGTTCAAAAGGTTGATCGCGACTGGGTCAATCGCGCTCACCGGAACCTGATAAGCGGCGGCAAGCGATGCCGCGTCGCGAGTGGCGGGGAGTACCGGCTCCAGACCCGTAATGGAGCCCGTGATGCCATTCTTTTGCCGATTGCCTTCATAGTTGAAGAAGAAAAATGTGTTCTTCAGCTTTGGCACCGGTCCGCCCAGCGAGCCCCCGAATTGGTTCTGGATCAACTCAGGCCGGGGCGTGTGATTGCGGTTGAAGAAGAAATCATTGGCATTGAAAATCGAGTTGCGCAGATAGTCGTAGGCGGTGCCGTGAAACTTTGACGTGCCAGATCGGGTAATCAGCGCGATGTTGCCGCCGGAGTTGAAGCCTGTGGTTGCGTCGTAAAGGCTGGTTTCGGTGCGAAACTCCTGCACCGCATCGGGATTGGGCACGGGGATGATGCCGACTCCGAGCGTGTGAAATTCGAAATTGTTGGCGTCGATTCCGTTCACCATGAAGTTGTTATCGCTGTCGCGCTGTCCGCCAACAAAAGTAGCTGTGGATCCCTGCAGGATGGTTGCCGCCGGAGAGCTGATGGTAGAGGAGACACCAGCATCCGTCGACAGCAGTTCGACTACGTTTCGCGTAGCCAGCGGCAGGTTCTCCACCACATGCGACGTCAAAGTGCCGCCCAATGTCGCGTTGGTCGTTTCGACCGGAGTGGCCTGAGAAGTGACGTTCACCTCTTCGCTGACCGCCCCAACCTTCATGCTGACATTCACAGAGCTGACCTCTGTCACCAGCACGCTTATGTTTTCGCTGACAGTTTTCTTAAAGCCTGGAGCCTCCACCGAAACGGAATACCCGGAATTCGGAGGCAGCAACGGGACCACAAAGCCTCCATCACTTTTCGACGTCGCCTGTCGTGTGAGCCCAAGAGCGGCATTTGTCACGGTAATGCTGGCGTTCGGCAACACGGCGCCGTTGTCATCGTGTACCACGCCGGCTATGGCTCCGGTTGAGGCGCTGGTCTGAGCAAATGCCCCGGTCTGCCAGAACGTGGTGAGTGTCAGCACCCAAACTGCGATTGTGCGGAAAAGCTGAAATTTCGTCATGGCTTCCTCGTTGGACTTATACTCTTACGTAAAAGGACAACACAAATACACCCAATGAAGGCGCGCTGTCAATATTTTGTTTGCATTGACCGAAAACAGAGGGAGAAACTGCGAGTAAGCTGGGCCAATCCGAGGACCCGAGTGCCTGCAAAAATGTTCTTGCTTTTTTTTCCTCTCGAATTGCATCATGTGCGGTCTTACGGTCTTATGCATATCGCCCCGAGCGCTGTCCCTTGGTCCGAGGAGAAGCCCAACTGAAGAGATCCAGCCGCAGGCTAGCTGCGCCGCTACCGGGCATCCGCACTCGCCGGGAGTTCTTGGCCGGGGCGTGTTCGGCTACGCTCGGAATGATCGCCGCGCCCGCGTTGGCCATGCCGGAACGCGCCGCCTACGATGTCGTGATTCGCCACGGGAATGTGTTCGACGGAGACGGCGCGCCACCGCGTGAGATGGATGTCGCGATCCTTAGCGGTGACATCGCCACGATACATCCACATATACCCGGCGCCGGACGAATTGAGATCGACGCTCGCGGTCTTGCCGTTGCGCCGGGATTTATCGACATTCACTCGCATGCGGATGGCACACTGTTCGAAGATCCGCGCGCCGAATCCGTTATTCGCCAGGGAGTCACGACCGTTATTGCGGGGCAGGATGGCTCATCGCGCGCTCCTGTTTTTCAGGACGATGTGCGATCTGCAAATCCTGTGCTGGGGCGGGCCGAATCGCTTTCGCAGGTGTTCGAGACCATCAATTCACTGCCAAGCGCGATCAATGTTGCCAGCATGGTGGGGCTTGGTACTGTGCGACACGCGGTTATTGGGGACGACGATCGTCCTGCCACCGAGGCGGAACTTCAGCGGATGACCGCGCTGGTTGAGGAACAGATTCGTTTTGGCGCGTGCGGCGCTTCTTCAGGTCTTGAATATGTGCCCAGCGGATTCGCCTCCGCCGCGGAGCTGGCAACGCTCTGCAGGCCGCTTGCCTCACGCGGTCTGCCTTATGCCACGCACATGCGCAACGAAGACGACCGCCTGCTGGAATCCATCGATGAGGCCATATCGGTCGCTCGCGCGGCCCGATGCCCCCTGCAGATTTCTCACCTGAAGACGGAAGGGGAGCGTAACTGGCACAAACTCGATGCGGTTTTCGAACGTCTGTCCCAGGCGCGGGATGCGGGTATTTCTGTAGCTTTCGACCGCTACCCGTATATCGCCTTCCAGACCGGCTTGTCCAACCTCTTCCCAAAATGGAGCGAGGACGGGGGGACCGGCCCGTTTTTGGGTCGTCTTAGCAACGCGGATCTGGGCGAGAAACTTCGTTCAGCTGTGAAAGAGAAGGTGGCCCTGATTGGAGGCTGGGACAACGTGCTGATTTCGTCTGTCAGCAGCGAAGCCGAGCGCGGGGCTGAGAATCAGCGTCTGGGCAGCTATGCCCGGGCGCTCGGGCGCGAGCCGTACGACGTCGCCGTGTCACTTCTAATCAACAGCCACGCCGACGTGGGGATGGTTTGCTTTGCCATGAGTGAGCGCAACCTGGAACGCTTTCTCGCTCACCCCTTGGCAATGATCTGCAGCGACGGCGGCGCAGTTGCCATCGAAGACGCTACCCGTGAAGGGCATCCACACCCGCGAACGCTGGGGACTTTTCCACGCGTTCTCGGAGTATATGCGCGCGAGAAACGAGTGCTCACTCTTCCGCAGGCGATCTATAAGATGACCGGCTTCCCCGCTTCCCGGGTAAAACTCAGCGACCGAGGGCGCCTGGCTCCCAGGTTTGCGGCTGATGTCGTTATCTTCGATCCGGCAACGGTGGCGGACCGGGCGAGCTTTGCCAATCCGTTTCAGTATCCCGTGGGAATCAGGACGGTATTGGTGAATGGCAAGCCCGCGATTCTCGACGGCGAGCGCCGACAGGCGCGCGACGGACGCGCGCTGCGACCGAGTACTTACATGATCCCGGAGCAAAAGAAATCATGAATCGAATTCTTTGTTTTCTTCTTTTGACCACTTGTTCCGCTCACATCTGTTTGGCGGCCGAGCCGAGCGCCGAGCAAATCAATGCAATCTTTTCATCCGTCACTTCAAACGCGGAACCGGGCCTTGCCGTGGTCGTCCGCAAGGACGGCCGCACGGCTTTTGAGCGTGGTTACGGCATGCGCGACCTGCGATCGAGCCTGCCGGTCGATGTTCACACAAACTTTCGCCTGGCGTCGTTCAGCAAACAATTCACGGCGACAGCGATCATGCTGCTGGTCCATGACGGCAAGCTCAGATATGACGAGCGGATCACCGACATCTTCCCCGAGTTCCCCGCTTATGGAAAAGAGATCACCGTGCGAACACTGCTGAACCATACCTCCGGCCTTCACGATTACGAAGATCTGATGATGAAAAAATACAGCGGTCAGCCATGGCAGTCCATTCCGCAGATCGACGATGAGGGCGTGTTGGATCTGCTCGAGCAAGAAAGCGATACGAAGTTTCCTCCTGGTTCGAAATGGGAATACTGCAATGGCGGCTACGAAGTGCTGGCGAATGTTGTGCGCAAGGTATCGGGACAACCGTTTCGCGATTTCCTCCGCGACCGGATCTTCATCCCGCTGCGCATGAACAGCACCATCGTTTATCAGTACGGAAAAAACCAGATCGCCGACCGCGCATACGGCTACACAAACGATAACGGCGTCTGGCTGGAGACAGATCAGAGCCCCACTTCGGCAACACTAGGCGACGGCGCCGTGTATTCCTCGGTGGACGACCTCATCAAGTGGGATGACGCGCTTCGCTCACACACGCTGCTCAGCGCCGAGGAGTTCCGACCGGCCGTGATGCCGGTCCAGATGCCAGAGAACACTGGGATTTCTGCGGGCACGCATCCAGGGTATGGCTTTGGCTGGTTTTTGGACGCGTACAATGGCCAGCCGCGTATGTGGCACACCGGCGGCACCATCGGCTTTCAGACGGTCATCGAGCGCTTTCCGGAGCAGGAACTCACGATCGTGGTACTGGCAAACCGGACCGATGTGAACCCCAAGCGCCTCGCAGACAAAGTGGCCGATCTTTATTTTCCCA
The DNA here is from genome assembly GCA_035572845.1 of Terriglobales bacterium. GTDB lineage: Bacteria > Acidobacteriota > Terriglobia > Terriglobales > Acidobacteriaceae > Gp1-AA145. Next base: position 3,808 of record DATNAF010000076.1, on the reverse strand, counting down.
GGCAAACTTCTACAACTGGGGCAGGCAGCGCAACCCGCTGAACTGACAGCCAGCCCCGTTAGTCGGCAGGTAGCCCACCTTAACTGCATTGGCCTGTTGTTTTTTGTTTGCAAGCCAAGCTCGAAGAAGCGGGCCGACAGAACACGTTCCGAAACGAAACCGGAACCAGAGCCAGAGCGAAGCCATTTGGCGCCGACTATTTCTTTCTTATTGTTTGATAGTTATGGTTATGTATAATTCCGTCAATTCTTCCAGAGGCCCTGAGTTTTCACCCTGATTTGTGTCGCGAATTTTGCAGGGCGTGTCTGGATTCAGCTCTTGGAGGCCCATTTATGTTCGTATCCACGTTCATCGCTCGGGCAATTGTGGCATCTCTCATGTTCCTGATCGCGACAATTTCAGTAACTGCCGCCCAGGTCACGACCCCAGCACTACGAGGTCTGCATTGGAGATCCATCGGCCCCCTGCGTGGCGGACGTGCGCTTGCGGTTTCGGGAGTCGAGGGCGTTCCGGACGTTTACTACTTCGGGGCGGCCGCCGGAGGGGTGTGGAAGACCGAAAACGCCGGAATCACTTGGTCGCCCCTGTTCGAAAAGCAGAGTGTTTCTTCGATCGGCAGCATCGCGGTGGCCCCCTCGGATCCGAATGTGATCTACGTGGGAACGGGAGAGGCCTGCATCCGCGGGGACAGCTCGTATGGCGACGGAGTATATAAATCGCTCAATGGCGGAAAGACATGGACGAATATCGGTCTTAAAGACACGCGTCACATCGGGCGGGTCATTGTGGATCCGCACAGTCCCGATCTGGTTTTTGTCGCCGCGCTGGGACATACCTATGGAGCGAATGCCGAACGCGGTGTCTTCCGCAGCGAGGACGGCGGCAAGAACTGGGAGAAGGTTCTCTACGTCGACGATCAAACCGGCGCAATCGACGTAGCCTTTGATCCCAACAATTCACATATTCTTTTCGCTGCTCTGTGGCAGGTCCGGCGCACACCCTGGAGCCTGGTGAGCGGCGGCCCGGGAAGCGGCCTTTATAAATCTTCCGATGGCGGGAGCAGTTGGAAACGTTTGCAGGGCTCGGGTTTGCCCGAGGGGCCGATGGGGAGAATCGGGGTTGCAGTTTCAGCGGCCGATTCCAATCGCGTGTATGCACTGATTGAAGCCAAAGACGGAGGACTCTTTCGCTCCGACGATGCCGGCGAGCATTGGACGCGCACCGACGGTGATTACGACTTGCGCGGACGCCCGTGGTATTACACCCACGTTTTTGCCGACCCAAAGAGCGCCGACACTGTGTACGTGCTCACCTTTGGCGCATATCGTTCGACCGACGCCGGCAAAAGCTTTCACATGATCCGAACTCCGCATGGGGATTATCACGACCTGTGGATCGATCCCAACAACTCCAAGCGTCTCATAATTGCCAACGACGGCGGAGCGACGATCAGCACAGACGGAGGAAAGAGTTGGAGTGCAGAAGACAATCAGCCAACCGCGCAGTTCTATCACATCGCCGCTGACAATCGCTTCAACTATCATCTCTATGGCGCGCAGCAGGACTCGGGAACAGTTGCCATTGCCAGCCGCTCTGACGAAGGCGCGATCGGGCGAGAGGATTGGTACAGTGTGGCCGGCGGAGAGAGCGGATACATCTGTCCCTCGCCCACGGATCCCGACATTGTCTATGCCGGTTCGAATTACGCGGTGATCACCCGCTTTGACAAACACTCGGGACAGGCGCAGGTGGTCTCACCTTGGCCAAAGAACTTGCTGAACGATCCGGCATCAAAGGCCAAGTATCGCCTGGGCTGGACGCCTCCCATACAAATCTCGCCCCACGATCCCAATGTGATGTACGTGGGCGCTCAGATGGTCCTGAAAACCACTGATGGCGGCATGAGTTGGAACGCGATCAGTCCTGACCTGACGCTCAATGACAAAAGCAAGCAGCAGTCTTCCGGCGGACCAATTACGCAGGACAATACCGGTACCGAGTATTTTGATCAGATCTCGACCCTGGCCGAATCGCCAGTCCAAAAAGATCTGATCTGGGTCGGGACTGACGATGGTTTGGTGCAACTGACGCGTGACGGCGGAAAAACCTGGGGCAACATCACGCCCAAACAGATGCCGCAATGGGGATTCGTGAGTTTGATCGATGCCTCAGCGCATGAGCCGGGCACTGCTTATATCGCCGTGGATCGACATAGACTCGACGACTTCAAACCTTACATCTTCAAAACCAGCGATTATGGGAAGAGTTGGGAACAGATCAATGAGGGATTGCCGGGCAATGCATACATCCATGCCGTCCGCGAAGATCCGGTCCAGAAAGGTCTCCTGTTTGCCGGAAGCGAAACCGGAATATTCGTCTCGTTCAACGATGGCAAGCTGTGGCAGCCCTTGCAGCTAAACCTTCCGACGGTTCCGGTCTATGACCTTCTCGTTCACAACAACGATCTGGCAATCGCTACTCACGGACGCGCATTCTGGGTGCTCGACGACATCACGCCGTTACGGCAACTCGATAAAGCCGAAAGTACTCCGGATTTCTACCTCGACCGGCCGGCGGTTGCATACCGAACTCATGCTGGTGGAAGATTCGGTTCTTCGGCTTCCGCGTTCGTAGGAGAGAATCCCCCTTCCGGCGCTATCCTCGACTACTACCTGAAGGCTGCTCCTAAACAGCCGCTTGTAATTGAGATTTTCGATGCCAAGGGGAAATTGGTTCACAAGTTCACGAGCGCCGCAGCGAAGTCCGAAAAAGAAAGCCCCAACCGCGGCAGTCATTTGCCTGTCGAGGTCGGGAGCAACCGGTTTGTCTGGGATCTGCGCTATCCCGGCGCGATGAGTATCTCCGGCGGTGACGCCGACTTTGAAGTCTTCGGCGCCGATGGTCCATTAGTGGTGCCGGGCACTTATCAGGTGAAGCTCACTGTCGATGGACACAGCCAGAGCACCCCGCTCGAGGTGAAGCTCGATCCCAGGGTGAGAGCCAGCCAGTCGGATCTCGAAAAACAACTGGAGCTGGCGCTGCAGGTTCGCGATGAATTGACTGCGGCCCGTGAAGCGGTGATGCAGATGCGCGACCTGCACTCGCAGATCCAGGCCCTTCGCAAGCGGCTCGCCGGCGATGCCAATGCTCGTGAGGTCCTCAGCAGCTCGGAGGAACTCGATAAGAAAGTATTATCTGTAGAAGAGGCAGCGGCAGGCTGGAAGGTAGAACCAAACAGGTATGCACTGAATTATCCGCAGGCTCTCGACGATGATTTGCAGATGCTCAACTACTATCTCGATCAAGCTGACGGCCTGCCCAACCAGCCGTCCTACGAAGTCTTCGCCGAAATCGCGCAACAGTTAAATGCCAGTCTTGAGCGCTGGCGTAATCTCAAGAGCAGCGATCTCTTGTCCTTCAACGAGCTGATGCGAAAACAGAACATCATGGCTCTTTCGATCAAAACCATAGGGGTGAAGAGTGAAGAGGTTTCAGCCTCGCAGTAAGCCAGGGCTCTCGCTGCTGATTTACTCAGCCTTGAACTGCTTAATTGCAGAGTCATAAACATATGGGAGATTTGTGGGCTGGTTTTACGATTAATACTAGAATAGGAAGGTACAGGCAATTTAAGTACATTTCTCGTCCGGCGAGTGCCGGCAAACGGTGGCACAAACGACAGGAACTCATACGATGAAGTGGTTCATCAACAAGGAAAACAAGATTCCTCTTTACCTTCAGTTGAAGGATCTTGTGAAGTACCACATTTCAACCGGGGCAATTGCATACGAGCAGCAACTGCCCACTGTTC
>DATNAF010000075.1:0-6299 GCA_035572845.1 Terriglobales bacterium | reverse complement strand
CGAAAAGTCACGCCCACCTATTTAGCGCGACACCTGGCGCTGCGGTCCGCAGGTACTTCCGTAATCCGCCCTTTTCGAATTGGCTATATGCCGGCCCGCACTCAGCAAATACTTCTGTTATGAAGCAATTTTCCATTTGCGCCACGCTACTCGTCTGCGCCCTGGCCGTCACTGCGAACGCGCAAGATAATCGCATTTTCGACTGGACTCCCGCCAACTCCGAAACCATCCCCATGGAGCCCGCCAGCCTGCACGCCGGCCGCATTTATCATCCCGAAGCCGGAGGCGGAAACCTGCACGTTGGCATCGAGTCGCGATATCCCGTGACCGTCGCCATGACTTGGGCCGATGAATGGAACGCCGCGGTGCAGAATCCCAACGCCCCCGTGAATTTCACTTTTCTCTGCCTGCAGGAGCATGTCACCAGCACGGTTTACGAGTGCCATCTGCCGTCTGGGCGCCCCATGATCATCACCTTCCGCGACGAGCGCCGGCCAGTGAAGCCGGTCGTCGCTACTATTGGCGTGTTCCTCGGTCCCCGTGCGCAGCAGTTCATTCCCACCAGCGATGTCCACATCCAGTACTACAGTTGGACCTGTGTGAATAACTGCGTGCTGCCCGAATTCGAATGGCGCCGCATCCTGAATGAAAAATATGACGTGACCCCCGCGCCCAAGGTTTACAGCCTGATGACGCCCGACCACGACGATCAGAAACTCAGCGTAAAGGTCAAGTCGCCGATTCCATTAACGGTCGCGCTGCTGCCATCGCACTTGGCCGACCAGGTTTACGACAAAACCATCAGTCTCACCGACGCCCTCGACCAAACCGGATGCAAAGAGCGCGGCGTCCAGAAGATGAGTTTCAACTGCAGCTTCAACGTCGTCAACGGCACGCACACGTTGTTGATCCTTCCCGATATCAACTTCTCCGGCCACAAAAAAGCCGAAGTCGAGGTCAATACCGTGAAGTGCGTGGACCATTGCGAGCTGCTACCCGCACCACCGAATCCGTAGACAGGGATCTGGCTGACGAGCGCGCGGGCGGTTCTTGGACGCAAACTGGTTCCGAGGGAGATTGAGCGAATCGCAATTCCCCAATCGCCATTCGATCGGCCCTTTTCATAGAATCAGTCCGCTCCGTTGTGAGACAATTTTCTTCCCCCATGCGCTCTTCCGGACATTTTGCCTTGGCCGAGCGGAAGCCGCCTGCTTTCCAGCCACTACCGAGCGGACCAGTGCCATGGTCGCCCTCTGCCCGCGTCTTCGTCGTACTAGCGTTCTGCTGCCTATGCCTCATTTTCGCGGTATACAGTCGCCCGTTGAATTTTCAGTTCATTCTCGATGACCACAACTTCACCGCGGATCCGAGGATTCAGAACTCCGGCCATATCTGGGATTACTTCGCGAATTATGTTTGGGCGCAATTCACCGGAGGCCCACCGACTTTTTATCGCCCTGTATTTTTGCTCTGGATGAGGATCAATTTTGAGCTGAGCGCCTTGTCCCCTTGGGGATGGCACTTGCTCAGCATTGCGAAACACGTTCTGGTATCAGCGCTGCTAGGAATGCTCGTATGGAAACTCTTGCGCGACCGCCTCGCCGCCTTGGGCGCCGCAATCCTATTCGCTCTTCATCCGGCGCAAACTGAATCGGTAAGCTGGGTTACGGTTCCCGATCCCCTCATGTCCGCCGGACTGCTCGGTGCGCTTCTCTTGTACCTGAGATATGCGGACTTCATATCGGCTAGACCTGCATCCGAACAGAAAAAATCACGCAAGCCGCGTGCTTCTTCCGCTCCCAAGACCTCGCCGCTGTGGCTGATCGGGTCCGCAGGGTTGTACTTTGCGGCGTTGCTAAGCAAAGAAACAGCCATCTTATTTCCCGCCGTGATCGTTGGGATCGCTCTATGCATTCCGTCAGTGCAACCTGCGAAGAACGGTCGTCCGACATCCTTCGCTGATCTTCGTCCTCGGCTGAACCAGGCGCTCCGCCATGTGACTCCTTTCCTGTGCGTCACGGTGCTCTATCTTTTGCTGCGCTTCAACGCCCTCGGAGGCAAGCTCGCCCCGGCCACGCAGCATCTGCCTTGGCGCGCCGTAATACTCTCCTGGCCCGCCATTCTCTGGTTTTACGTGAAGGTAATGCTCTGGCCCGTGAAATCCTACTCGTACGCCGATCCGATTTTGGTGGAGCACTTCTCTCTACGTGGCGTGTTGTACCCCTCTCTAGCATTTGCATGCTTTGCGATGATCCTCGCAGCGCTGTCGTTTTGGCTCTGGCAAAAGTCGCAGCGTGTACTCGCGCCACAACAAGCTGCTGGCGTCAAAGTCGCCATAATCATCGGCGTACTTCTTTTGATATTGCCTCTTCTTCCAGCGCTGGACTTAAATGCACTAAACCCCGGAGACTTCCTGCATGGCCGGTATACGTACCTGCCCGTAGCGGGACTCATGTTACTGATCGCCACCTGTTATCGGTTATTGAAAAACGTCCGAGTAGTTTGGCTCTGCGTCGCAATCTCATTGACCGCCATATTCGCCTCTTTGACGTTCTCGCAGCAGGTTGAATGGAAAGACGACTCCGCCGTTTTCACCACCGCCCACCAACTCGCACCCCACAACGCCCCAGTGATGCGGAATCTGGCGAACACTCACGTCCACGAAGCTCTGCAGCTGGAAGACGAAGGACGATGCAGCGAGGCCATCCCTGTATTTGATCGGGTGGTCCACGACTACCCCGAAGATTGGTTCGCGTGGGGAGGCCTCGGAGTTTGCTATGTCCAACTGAACAATCTACCGAAAGCTGAGGAAGCGCTCCATCGCGCCGCCGATCTTTCGCACAACTCCCGAGTCATTGAGCAGTGGCAGGAGCTCCGCGCCCACATGGGCCTTCCAAACTCCGCGTCTGCAAATTGAAGCGTCGTGCTTGCGCAACAACTCTCAGGATAATGACATCTGCCACTCGCGCTAGCCTAGAACGGAAGCGACACCTCGTCTGAGCCTTCGATGTCGTCTTTGGCCTCCAGGAATTCTTCACTCCATGGTTCGCCTGTACACTCGGGGCAGTTGTCAATGGTGTTGCCGATAGCGAAACAGTGATAACAGGTCCCTTCAGAGCTGGTTCCATGGAACCTTTTACACGTCTTGCATGGTTTGAAGAACTCGCGTTCGAGCGCCCGGTGCTCGCCCCATAGTTCTCGCTCACAAATGATGCACATATTTTCCCGCCTTCAAGAAGTTTTGTTAGGCGTTAATATAACCGCATCCCCCTTTTCCGGTTCACCAAACAAGAGTGGATGCGGCTTTATTACAGATATCCGTTCCAAAACGGAACAAGGCCACGCTTCTGAATCTGGCCTTAATTTATGCCGGCGACGCTACTCTCCACACTTGTGTCGCGCGAACACTCCTGCCCGCGACTCCAACATCCCCATCGGTGTCGCGAAGTTTGCGACAGAGCCTGCGCTGAGCGCAGTCGAAGGGGTAGAGTTTTTGACTTGTTTAGACGAGATTCCATTCTCGGCATCAAACCGGGCCGAAGGGCCGGCCAGCCGCCGAGCACTGACTCAGTTCATCGGCCAATCATTTGCCGGGCAGCAGCTCATTAACTGCGAGGACGTAAGTCGTCGACTTGTTGAGTTTAATGTTCGAATGCGAAGAAACAAGAACGACCGATCCATCCTGGCCGCGCATCGATTCCACGTTCTTCATCAATACCCGTTCCTTGGAGATCATCGAGGCCGGCGCGGCCGCGTTCATACCGTTATCCTCATCATGCTGCGGCGGCCACTTCTGCCCCGACATTGGATTTGCTGGCTCAGTGTAGTCGGTCCCGCCCGGATTTTTAGAGAGGCTCGGCGATCCATAGGAGAGGTTCTGAGGCGGCATCAGTACTGGCGGATAAAACCACGCCGTCAGAAAAAATCGAAAGCTCATCGAGCCATTTTTCCACTCCGCCGAATCCATGCGAATCCCAAGACGTGAGGGCGAAGTGCCCGATTTCGCCGCCGATTCAATCACCTCGCCTGAAATCACCGTGTCGCGCGGAATCACGCCGCCCCTGGTCATCGTGGCCATCACCAGTCGCGCTTCCACCTTCGTTCCCACTGGCGTTTTTCCCGCCACCACATTTTCCCGCAGGACAACCGGCAGTTCGCATCCGATACACGCCCGTGCAGCACTCGTCACCTTGCCTCTGGATGATCTTGGCCCCGACGCTAACGCCGGTTCAGCCCCCGGTACCTGTTGAGTCTTGGGAGCCTGGCCAAGCAGGGCAATTGAGCCGAGAAGAACGACACAAGCAGAACCCGCGAATTTGAAGTTGCGAAACATCAGTCCTCCTGTGGCGAACCCGCTTGTGGCAAACCCAGACGCGAGAGAACTTTCGCGGGAAGTATACTGCGGCCGTCAACTCTAGTTGTCGCGCTATGTTCCTGTCCTTTTCTGTTGAGGTTACCCCAGTCTTCTCGCATAGTTTGCGGCTCAGTTCACAGCAATGGGGAAGGACATAGCATTTTTCTTCGCGTATTCCTGTAGAGCAGTCCAGACTTGCTTATCTCCACAAACTTCGTCTCCAAGCGCAAAAAACTCATTCTCCTCTTCGAGCGTTTCCATGAACTTCAGTCTCTCGGCTTGCTTTAGATGAGGGTTCTCGAATGGAAACATTGCCACCGCGTTTGCCAGTCGTTCGGCGACCTGATGAGACCCGATTCGGCGGTATGCCTCAACGAACTTTGAATACGGAGGATTGAAAGGAAAATCGTTCTCGAACAGATACTGAAAGCCGCCGTTGTCGATGATTGCTTGCACTGAATATAGAATCGCGACCGTTTGCTGCGGAAGAATCCAACTTACTGGGATCGCCACCACGGCGCTCCAACTCATCGTAAGTGTATTCAGCGGCGCGATCCAGAAAAGTCTTCTCAGCCATCTCACTCCCCGCTTGATCGTTAACAAAGCGAGCCGGCTGAAAATATAAACTACAAATGAAAGGCTACCAACATCTCTGTTGATAGCCTTTGATTTTATCCGGCGACGACCGGAGTTTATCCTGAGCGAAGTCGAAGGACTCCCACATACTTTCGCGTGCAGTACCATCGGGCCTGCGGGGCTTAACTTGCGGCGTTTGCGTGGCGTCTGAGCCACGCGCCTCAATCCCGAGCGCAGCGGAGCGGAGTCGAAGGATCTCTCAATCCAAGATCAGTTCAACTCGATCCTGCTCCTCTTCACCGCCGGGGCCATGCTTGTGAATGACGTCCACCAACCAGTCAAAGGCTGTCTGATCTCGTCCTTGTTGCGCATCCTGTAAGTACTGCGAGACTGTGTCACGGCTCTCAGGATGACATCGCTCTAATCGCAAGTTTAGCTGCCGAACTGTTTCCGCGTAGCCAAGCCGCTCTCTCGATGTATTATGGTTTTTCCATCGAATCGTGAATCCTCCCTCCGGGGTTCCAAATCCACCTCTCAAAATGTCATTGAAAGCGTCGAGATTGTGTCCCCAAGGCGACAAGTGCATTACACGATCGATCTCGTCGTAGAATTCCTCCAAGGTAGCAAAGCGTTCGCCGTCGATTTCATAGGTTTTCATCGAAAAACAAAGAAGCTAGCACAAAAGGAAAAGGCCATCCAGATTTCTCTGAATGGCCTTTGTTTTTATGCCGGCGACGACCTACGCTCCCACACACTTTCGCGTGCAGTACCATCGGCCCTGCGGGGCTTAACTTCCGTGTTCGGGATGGGAACGGGTGGATCCCCCGCGGTAAGATCACCGACAAACTTGAGGCGCTTTCGCGGCGTCTGAGCCGCGAGCCGAAATCCCGAGCGAAGTCGAGGGATCTCAGCGCCTAGCATTTAGCCGTTAGCACTTAGCCAGAGCCCATTGGGCCAAATGCTAAGTGCCAAGTGCTAACTGCCGAATTCTCAAAGAACGTGAGAACGAAGTCTCACAGCTGAATAGATTGGTTGGCTTACTTTCATATTTGTTGTTTCCGATTTCAGCCTACTACTTCGGCTCTCGTCGGCGCGAAGCTCAAAAGCCTGCTTCCAGCTTTTTGCTCAGGTTCTAGCTAAGAGCTAAAAGCTAATGGCTAAGAGCTTCAATGCACCGAGTAAATTTTATGGTCAAGCCGAACGGGCGATTAGTACAGGTAAGCTACAGGCATTACTGCCCTTCCACCTCCTGCCTATCAACCAGGTAGTCTTCCTGGGCCCTTCTTATCCCTTACGGGTTGGGAGATCTCATCTTGAGGAGTGCTTCCCGCTTATATGCATTCAGCGGTTATCACAACCGAACTTCGCT
>DATNAF010000074.1:0-21100 GCA_035572845.1 Terriglobales bacterium | reverse complement strand
GAGGCCGCGAACTGTTTCGCGGTGCTAGTCACCAGACCGGGTTTACGTAAGGCGACCATGCAGCGGGACAGCTTCCATTGCGTGCCAATTTCGGTGGCTGCTGCGTTCAACACACCATCGGCGGTGTTTTGACTGTTCAGCTTGCGAGTGATGTCTGGGACGCGCGCGAAACTGGCCATGTCCAGATTTTCGGTCGCGACTGATGGGACACTTGCCGCGCTGGACGCAGGCGGCACAACCGAAGCTGTAGCGCCGGTCGGACCAGACGAATACTGCGGCGTCATTCCAGCGGTTATGTATAGCTGGCGTAAGTCTGCGTTGCGGTCTTCTTCATGCGGAAAGAGCTGCTGAATTCTTTGCAGGCGCTCGAGCGCTTTGTTGCGCATTCCGTACTGGACCAGGATTTCCGCTTGCAGCATCAGGTCCTGCAAAGTGCCTGAGCCCAGCATCTTATCCTCGGAGGTGCTGCGCGCCGGCTGGGCGGCTGAAGTTCCCGTAAAGCGCGATGCGATCAGATCGTAGCGGTTCTGCTCGATTTTTCCTTTCAGGGATTCCAGGCGCTTCGCGTGCCCTGTCTCGTACGGGTCGATCTCTACGGCACGATCGAGCGCATCCGCGGCTTTGGCAAAATTCTGCTGTTCGTAATAGACGTCAAACAGCCGCAGCAAAGTCGCGGAATAATCGGTTTCACGATTGGCGGTGTTGAATTGATCGGCTAGGAATTCGAGCATCTCGGCCGAAGGCCGGTGCCCGGCAGCGATATCTTGCATCATGGCGAGAAAAGCCCTGCGTTCGCCCTTTCGTCGTTGAAAGTGGTCCAGCTTTTCCGCCAGCATTACCGCTTCTTTATCCAACTGAGAATCCAGAAATGCGCCAATCAGGTCCCGCACCTGCTCGATTCGTGATGGATTCTGCTCAAAAATTTCCCAGACCAAAGGTAACGCTTCAGTTAACCGGTTCACGCTGAGAAGTGCGCGGGAGTATAGGTCGCGAAATTCGGGCGAGCTATGTCCGGCACTGGCCAGCGGTTCCAGCACGAAAATAGCCGCGCCGACCTGCTGCTGCTGCATCAGGCATTTCGCATAGCCCAGGGCAATAGACTCCTTGGTGGGATCTTCAGAATACGCGCGCTCAAACCATTGAGTGGGATCGGTGCTTGTGCTGTCCGCCTGTTGCGCCAGCTTCAGGAACGCAGCGCCTGCAGCCTCGCGCTCGCCGGCGTCAGAGGAAGCCTCCGCGAATCGAACGATGTTCTTTTCTGACGGGTCGAGGGCGACGATTCTCTTGAGGGCGGCAAGTGCGTCAGGTTTGCGACCTGCGCGCGTCAGCTCCTCGAATGCGCTTTCGTAAGTTTCGAGCGCCAGCTTGCGGTTCGATGCCTCAAGCAGCTGCCCGAAGCGGATCTTCTGGTCAGAGGACGGCGTCGCGAATCGGGCCAACTTCTTGTAAGTCAGGCTCGCCCGTATGGCATCGCCCGCTGCCACTTGACGCTCAAAAAGCTCTCCCAGAAGCCGCACGGCATCTGGAATTCGTTGCAATGACAGGCACAAGTCGGACGCCATCTGCCGGACCGTGTCATTGCCAGTATCAAGCGCCAGGATTTGAAGGAATTCTTCGAGAGCTTCAGCTGGCTTCCCTTTTTGCAGCAGTTTTTCGCCGCGCTCAACTCGCCTGGCGATTTCTTGCCGGTCCGCCCGTTTTGGAGTTTCAGACATGGGAAGCTTTTTACGCCGGAGCACAGACTCGGGCGTTTGCGGACCTCCGGGTTCGGAGTCGTCCACTCCAAGATTTTAGGCGGGGTTAGCAGAGTGGAAAATGCGGTAACAGAAAACCGCAATTACGAAGGTCACTCCGCTGAGGTTGAAACCGATATGAGATTACTCCGGTAAGCGAATTCCTCATGATTTAGCCATTGATGTGCCTGAGCTCGGATACACTCCGAGAGGCTGGAACGTGTTCTTCCAGTAGCGCCTCTTCATGCTCTCTTTCGCGGACATTCTGGCTTCCGCGCCGATGAATCTGCTGGCCGCGGCCGCAGTCGGCGCGGCTGGTGGCCTGTATCTTTTTTATCGTGGGTTCCGGCTACTGCAGCGCAAGCGCCTGATTCTGAATACTCCCGCCTCCAAGATCCGCAGCGCTTCTATGGGATTGGTTGAGATCAACGGGCTGGCGACCGGGCCGCACGCTATCAATTCACCACTCAAACAGATAAGTTGCTACTTCTATCGCAGCATTGCGTGGGAATTCCGGCAGCGCGGAAAAAACAGCGAATGGGTGAAGGTGGCGGAAGAAAGTCTGCACGTCCCTTTCTATATAGATGACGGCTCGGGCAAGTTGCTGGTGGATCCGAGTGGCGCGGAAATGGACCTGCACTGCGACATGCACGAAGAATACAACCGCTCGGTGCTGCTGAGCGGTCCCGAGATGCCGGGTTCGGTGTACGCCTTTCTCTCACGGCACGGAGTTGATTCAAGCCGCCGAATTAAAGTGGAAGAGCGCTGCATCAGCCCGGAAAATCATCTTTTTATTTTGGGAACGCTGTCGCAAAACCCTGGTTTGGATGCGAGCGTCGTACCGGCGTGGGCAGGACAAAGTGCGCAAAAGAGCATCAGACTGGCGATGCCTGCAATCACGCCAGCGAAGCAGAAGCCGGAGATCGTGAACTTGTCGGGCGATCCCGCCGCCGTTCCAGCAATTGAAATGACGCAACAGCAGAAAATTGCCGCTGCATTGCTAAAAGCTGGGATCGGCAGTCCGGCAGCGTGGGCGGTCGCGGGTGTAAGCCCGCAGGCAGCGATCCAGGGCGGATCATCTGCCGCTCCGGCGGTCGCAATCTCGGCGGAGTCGCCCGCAGAGGATGGCCTCCAAAGTTTCGATCTTCATCCTCCGGTGGTGCTGATGAAAGGCAGTCACGATCCCACATTTTTTATCTCGTGGCAGAGCCAGCGTGACCTGATTGCTACCCTGGGCTGGAAATCCACGCTGATGATTTGGGGAGGGCCAGCTCTAACACTTGTTTGCGTTTACCTTTTGCTTGCACACTTCAATTTGCTGTAAATTCTGACCGCGCTTGGGGGAAATATGAGCACCGTTATCCTGCTTGGATTTCTGTTTGCGATTGCCGGAGTGGCCATTTATCTGACGACGATTTACAACGGCCTGGTCGCGATCAAAAATGACATCGACAAGGCATGGGCCAACATCGACGTGATGCTGAAACAGCGGCATGACGAATTGAGCAAACTGCTCGATGTCACCAAAGGCTACGCTGATTTCGAGAGCACCACGATGATGAAAGTCACGCAGGCCCGCAACCAGTATCAGCAGGCGGTGACGTTTGATCAGAAGGCGCAGGCCGATCAGAGCATGACGTCAGCTCTGCGGGGATTTTTTGCGGTGGCGGAGAACTATCCCGACCTCAAAGCCAACAGCAATTTTCAAACCCTTGAGCAGAGGATTTCATCGCTCGAAAACCAGATTGCCGATCGCCGCGAGTTCTACAACGATTCGGTGAATACATTCAACATTCGCATCCAGCAGGTTCCCGACACGTTTGTGGCAGCATTCATGCGGCTCACGCCACGCACCATGCTGAAAGTGGATGAAGCCGACAAGACGGATGTCGCCATGTCGTTCGCGACGGGAAAATAGGACTTCGTTTCGTTCTGCTGAGCTGTTCTAATAGGTTGGTGGCAGACCCGCTACAGATCGGCATTCTGGGGGATTTTGATCCCGCATCCCCCAATCTTCCTGCCATTGAGCAGTCGATCAAGCACGCAGCTGACAAACTGAAAATTGCTGCTGAGGTGAAGTGGCTGGCGACCGATTCGCTGATTACTCCTGATCTGGAAACGAGGCTCGGAGTATTTGACGGGTTGTGGGCTGGGCCCGGAAGCCCTTACAAAAGTTTCGATGGCATGCTGCGCGGCATCGAATTTGCCCGCCGACGCGACTGGCCATTCGTCGGCACATGAGGGGGGTTTCAATACACTCTGGTAGAGTGTGCGCGCAATGTGCTTGGGATCAAGGATGCGGATTCGGCAGAGAACAATCCGAATTCGAAGAACATTGTGATTTCGCCTATCAGCTGCGCCTTGCCTGACGCGAAGCCAAACGCCCCGAAGCTTTCCGGCAAAGTTCTCGAGATCCGCATCAGGCCGGGATCATATCTGGAAGGCTTCTACAAAAAAGATACTGTGACGGAAGAATTCTTCTGCAACTACGAAGTCAATCCAGATTTTGAAGGCGCAATCATTGAAGCCGGATTTGCCATAGCGGCACGAGGGGAAAAGGGCGAAATTCGCGCCATTGAAGCACCCAAGCATAGATTCTTCATTGCAAGTCTTTTCTTGCCGCAGCTCTCATCCAAACCAGGCAAGCCGCACCCGATCATCGTCGAATTCCTGCGCGCCGCGTCCAAGTGGAAAACAGAAAAAGCCGAGGATGGAGTGCTGGAATGAGAACGAATTCAGAAGTAAGAATTCAGAATGCAGAATTCAGAATCGACCTCGGCTTCGTCATTCTGCATTCTGACTTCTAACTTCTGCATTTCACGTTACTTCAGTTCCGGCCCGATCCCACGATACACCCCTTGAAAATAAAGAAGAGGCCTGCCTTCGTGCACCACCACCTCTTCCACCTCGGCAATAAAGATGGTGTGATCGCCGGCTTCGTGCGTAGTTTCCAGCCGGCATTCCAGGTATGCGAGAGCCCCGCTCAACACGGGTGTTCCGTGCCGGGTGCGATCAAACTTCGCACCAGCTTCCTGTTCCGCCAGCGCCGGATCGCGTTCGGCCAGTGCGTAGTGCTCTGAAATCCTGCGCTGGTGTTCAGAGAGCACATTGATCCCAAACCTTTTTCGCGCATGCATGTGAGCGTGAGTGCGTGCGCTGTGACTGACGCAGACCAGCACCAGCATAGGGTCGAGCGAAACCGAGGCAAAAGCATTGGCGGTCATGCCTTCCACTTTGCCGCAGTCGTCAACGGTGATGACGGTGACGCCGGTGGTGAAGCATCCCATGGCGCGACGAAATTCGTCCTGAGTAGTGCTCATCTGTTGAATCAGATTTGTACCACGAACACTGGATTTCGCGCGTGCTGCCCATTCCGCTATGATTCTTGATGTCTGATCTAATTTGGTGACAATCGGTGGACGATTGCCGAGTGACCTGCACAGCGAAATGCTTAGCCAAACCCAAAGCGACGAAAGTCCCGCTTATTCTGGTTATTCTGGGCCCATCTCGCGGAACGAGGCCCTTCAATCGATCCGCTGCTCGGATGCTGAACTGCCGGATCTTCTCGCCCGTGCTCGCGTCGCACGCGATCGCTTCAGGCCCGGCGTGATCACTTACTCGCGCAAAGTTTTTATTCCTCTGACCAATTTGTGTCGCGACTACTGCGGATATTGCACCTTTCGCCGCGATCCTGGCCAGCGCGGTGCGCACACTATGACTCCGGACGAAGTGTTACGGGTTGCGAGTGAAGGCGAAAGACTTGGCTGCACCGAAGCGCTTTTCTCGTTGGGTGATAAACCGGAGCTGATATTTCCCGAGATGCGCGACACTCTGCACAAGTTGGGATATCGATCCACTCTGCACTACCTCGAGGCGATGTGCGAATTAGTGCTTCGCGAAACTAATCTGTTGCCGCATCCGAACCCTGGGTTGATGAGCACTGAATGGATTACGAGGCTCGCGGCAGTTTCTCCCAGCATGGGCCTGATGCTTGAAACCACGAATGCCGCGCTGCTCGCGCCAGGTGCTGCCCACGATAATGCACCCGACAAAATTCCCGCGAAACGGTTGCGGACCATCGAAGAAGCCGGAAAGCAGGGTGTGCCGTTCACGACGGGAATGTTGATCGGCATTGGCGAATCCCGCGAAGATCGCGTGGATGCGCTGATCGCAATTCGCGACCTGCACCGGCGCTATGGACACATTCAGGAAGTGATAATCCAGAACTTTCGTGCGAAACCTGAAATTCCCATGGCGAATTGGCCGGAACCAACTCGCGCCGAGATGCTGCGAACGATTGCTGTGGCGCGCCTGCTCATGCCGGAGATAAATATCCAGGCCCCGCCCAATCTGTCAGATCCGGATTATGAAGAACTGCTCGACGCCGGAATCAACGACTGGGGCGGCGTTTCACCGCTGACTCCCGACTTCATCAATCCCGAAAGACCTTGGCCGCACTTGCAGGATCTCGAGCGACGAACCCAGGCAAAAGGTTTTCAGTTGAGGCAGCGCTTGCCGGTTTATCCCGAATTCATGGAGCGGGCGGCGGCGGGCGAACTGCTTTCGCGGAAGCTGAGACAAGCCGCTGATTCCGAGGGTTACGCGCGGAGAGCCGCATGATCGTTGTCCTGACCGGCGGTACTGGAGGTGCGAAGTTTGTCGACGGCCTCAGGCGCGTGTTTCCCGCCGAAGAACTCACAATCGTCGTGAACACCGGCGATGACCACCTGTGGTGGGGTCTTTATGTTTCGCCGGACATCGATTCGATTTTGTACGTGCTTGCTGACCTATTGAGCAACGAGCGGGGTTGGGGAGTGCGCGGCGATACTTTCCATTGCCTGCAAGCGATGAAAGAGCTGGGCGAAGAAGCCTGGTTCAGCGTTGGTGATCGCGATCTGGCGACGCATTTGTTGCGAACCCAGCTGCTTTCGCAAGGACAGACACTTTCCAGCGCTACGCTTCATATTGCGAACAAGTTTGGATTGCGCTCGCGAATCTTGCCCATGAGCGATATGCGTGTCGAAACCAGAATCGATACTCCGGCTGGCAATCTCAGCTTCGAAGAATATTTTGTGAAACGCTGGTACCAGGATCCGGTAAATGCGGTTCACTTTGTAGGATCATCTGAAGCTGAACCTGCGCCGGGCGTAGTCGAGGCGATTGCGTCGGCACAGGCAGTGCTGATCGCGCCCAGCAATCCGGTCACTAGCATTGGTCCGATCTTAGCGGTCCCTGGCATTCGCGAAGCTTTGCAATCAACTCGCGCAAAAGTAGTTGCGGTGAGTCCGATCATAGGTGACGCTGCTGTGTCCGGACCCGCGGCGAATTTGATGAATGCACGGGGGTTGCAGGTTTCGATTGCGGGAGTTGCAAAAGCCTATGAAGATTTCCTGGACATTTTGATCGCCGACGATTCTGATGCGGCGGCCGCTCAGTTCATCAGCAGCGATCGTCTTCAGGTGCATTGCACGAATATCCTGATGCGGAGCAATGAAGATAAAACTCGAATCGCGCGGAATGCCTTGACGCTTGCCTGCCCGGAAATAATGACCGAATCGGCGGGGATTGCATGATCCTGCTCCCAGTGAAAAATCTGGTGAAAGCGAAGCAGCGGCTGGCATCGGCCCTGGATCAATCAACGCGTACCGAGCTCGCGCAGCTCATGCTCTCGGATGTAGTCGCGGCGATTGCCGCTTTTGCCGGCGACGAAGTCGCATTGGCTACCAGCGATCCATTTGCGACGGAACTCGCTGGGCGTTTCGGATTCGAAGTCATCCGAGATGAATCGAACATCAGCGAAACTGACGCCATAGAAATGGCTACGCGGACATGTGAGGCGCGCGGCGTTCAGAGCACACTGGTAATACCGGCCGATATTCCTCTTATCGAAGCGGCGGAGCTTCGAGCAATTTACCAGGCCAGTCCAGATGCAGGTTCAGTGCTGGTCCCTTCAACCGACAAGCGGGGAACGAATGCGGTGTTGCGGCGACCAGCGTCGCTGTTTCCACTCCGCTTTGGGAATGATAGTTTTACCCCGCATTTATCTGCCGCAATTGCCACCAACAAATCATGTGTTGTGCTCTCGTTGCCAGGAGTCGGTTTGGACATCGATACTCCGGAAGATCTACACGAACTTGCACGAGCAGCCGGTGACAAGCCATCGCAAATGTTGGCTCGCAGGTTGGGATTCGGCGAGATGCGCAAATTGACAGGCAATTCGACCGAACAGAACACCCTCGCGGCGAAATCCTGATGGTTGCAAGTGGCGAGATTCGTGTTATCCCGGTCCCGCTTGCGGGTGAGATTTTGCCGGGCGATGATCTTGCTGAAAAACTTGGCGCCGCGCTAAAGCATCAGAAGGTCAAACTGCAACGTGGTGACATTGTGGTGGTGAAGCACAAGATTGTTTCTAAGGCTGAAGGCCTGGTCGTGCCGCTGAATACTGTAAAACCATCGCCTGCAGCCAAGGCGTGGTCACGCAAGACTGGAACTGACGCGCGGGTGATCGAGCTGGCATTGTCGGAGAGCAAGCGCATCGTGCGCAAAAAGAAAGGCGTGCTGATTACGGAGACGCGGCATGGATTTGTTTGCGCCAATAGCGGCGTGGATGTTTCTAATGTTGATGGCGGCGACAGTGCCGTGCTGCTGCCGAAAGGTCCGGACCATTCGGCGGCCAAGCTGAGGACACAGCTTAAGCGCCGATTTCAGTCCGATATTGCCGTGATCGTCTCGGATTCTTTCGGTCGTCCCTGGCGCGAAGGATTGACTGAAGTTGCCATTGGCGTGGCGGGAATGAAATCGATTGTGGATTACCGCGGCCGCCGTGATGCCCACGGATATCCTTTGCACGCCAGCTACGAAGCCGTCGCTGATGAGGTCGCTTGCGCGGCCGGCCTGGTATGCGGCAAGCTTAACCAGACACCTTTTTGTATCGTGCGCGGCTTCGCATTCCAGGGTGGCCGGGGTAGCGCACGTGAGCTGATCAGGCCGGCAAAGAACGATCTGTTCCGTTGAGGCTAATGAGAAAGAGAGTGCCCAATGCGGACCTGCACTAACGCCGAGTTAGATAATTTCCCTCAACTGGACTGGCTGGACATCGCTCCGGAGATGCGGCCGGAATTCCGTACCGCTGTGGAACGAGTTCTGGAATCGCAAGATGGCTCGCTGCTTTCGCGTGAAGAATGTTCGCTTCTGGCGAATGCCGAGGGGGACGACTTGCTTGGTTTGCTCGTTGCCGCTGATCTTCTCCGCAACGAACTCGCGGGAAACATCGTCACTTACGTAGTCAATCGCAACATTAACTTCACCAACATATGTTTCGTCGGCTGCAAGTTTTGTGCTTTCAGCCGAGGGCCGCGGGAGTCCGACACTTATTTTTTGGATCCGCAACAGGTTGCTGAAAAGGCCGTTCAAGCTTGGGAACTCGGGGCGACTGAGGTTTGTATTCAGGGGGGTCTGCCGCGCGGGTTGTCGCCTTTTTATTATCGCGACATTCTACGGGCAGTGAAGGCAGCTGTTCCGAGCATGCATATTCATGCTTTCTCGCCTATGGAGATCATGTTCGGCATTGAGCTCACTGGTATGGGCCTGCGGGATTATCTGACGATGCTGCGGGACAACGGCCTAGGCACGCTGCCCGGAACTGCCGCTGAAATCCTCGATGACCAAGTTCGGCACGTCCTGTCGCGCAATAAACTTTCCACCTCGCAATGGACAGAGATCATCACCACCGCGCATCGCTGCGGCATCCGAACCACATCAACCTTGATGTACGGCCACATCGAAACGCCCGAACACTGGGTGAATCAGCTGCTGCTTTTGCGCGGGATTCAGGACCAGACCGGCGGCTTCACGGAATTCGTCCCGCTCGGATTCATTCACGACAATACCTTGCTTTTTCATCAGGGACTCTCGCGCAGCGGGCCCACTCTGGCAGAGCACCTCAAGATTCACGCCCTGGCCCGGTTCATGCTGGCTGGGTCTATCAACAATATCCAGGTTTCATGGGTCAAGCTGAACACCAAGCTTTCGCAACTTTGCCTGCAGGCCGGCGCGAACGACTACGGCGGGACACTGATGGAAGAAAATATTTCGCGAGAAGCCGGCGCGACGGCGGGCCAGTACACCAGCCCGGAAGAGTTTCAATCGCTGATCCGGCAGATCGGGCGGATTCCGGCAGAACGGAACACGCTTTATTCTCGAATTCAAATCAAAGAAATTTTTGAAAGCTATCCGGCCGAAGCGCTGCTGGAGCCGGAGTTCGCGTGACCATTGCCATTGTCGGAGGTACCGGGCCGGAAGGTTCGGGGCTGGCATTGCGATGGGCACGGGCGGGCGAGACCATCATTATCGGCTCGCGTGATGCGCAACGCGCGTTGAAAACTGCAAGGCAATTATCTGCAAGCGCCGGGGCTGATAAAAAAATATCCGGCACCGAGAACCGTTTCGCCTGCTCCGATGCCGAGATCGTTGTCCTTACCGTTCCCTTTGCGGCCCATGCCGAAACCCTGAAGCACATCAAGCCCTCCCTGCGTTCCGGCCAAATACTCGTTGACACAACCGTTCCTCTGGCTGCCAGCGTCGGAGGCAAACCTACGCGCACGCTGGGCGTGTGGCAGGGCTCGGCGGCACAACAGGCGGCGGAACTGGTGCCCGAAGGTGTGATCGTGGTCGCCGCTTTTCATAACCTGGCCGCCGAACTTCTGCAACAAGAAGGTGCTATCGATTGTGACGTGATCGTCTGCAGCGACGATAAAGACGCCGGAAAGCGCGTTCGCGAATTGGCGCGCAAAATTCCAGGAGTTCGCGCTCTCGACGGTGGAAAGCTGGAAAACGCCCGCGTGGTTGAGCAAATCACCGCGGTGCTGATCGGCCTGAATATTCGTTACAAAGGCCATTCAGGCCTGCGAATAACCGGATTGCCGGAAACTGCTTACGAGAACTGACCAACCGGAACCATTGCTGTTCCAACGCAATCACGTCAGACTCACCTCATGAATCGCCCGGCTGCTATCCCGGTAATCAGGTCTTGCAGAAAATGTGCGAACATACCCGGTCGCAGGCTGTGTCGCGATTGAGCTAGCAAACCGAACATCATGCCGTACACAACAATGATCAGCATGTATTTGGGGGTCTGGTAGCCATGCGACGCGCCGAAAACTATCCCTTGCAGCACGACTGCGGCGGCAGCACTTCTAAAAAATGCGGAGAACTGACGCTGCAGATAACCGCGAAAGATCATCTCCTCGCAAATTCCAGCGGTGACTGTCAGGAGAGAAAATACTGCAATTTCTCCGGGCGTATGCGGCAGAAGGCCCATAGTCGCGGCGTTCGGCACGGCTTTCAGCAGATGTGAGATCAGGCCAAGTACGAGATTAGCAACGATCAGGAATAGAACTCCGATGCCGAGATCGCGGAAAATTTGCCGGATGCCTCCCCAATTCTCGCCCAGTAAAATGCGCATGCGCTGCTTGCGGAGTCGCAGGCCAAGCCAGATGAATCCGAGCATCAGCCATTCCATCACGATTGACGTGATGTACCTCGCGATGCGGTTTCCAGTATTGCCGAGAGATGGCAGGCCCTTGGAATATGCGCTCGACGCTGATAGGCCAAGCACGATGAGCACCACCAGCACGGTATGCCATGCCGGCGCTACGGGAGGATTTTCTGGTTGCGGGCTAGTCGCAGTTGACATTTTCTGAGCTGAAACAGAGTAACTGATTGTAACCATTTGTACGGTCGACCTTAGTCGCGATCGTGCGCTGCGGGACGTTTACCGAGGAGAATTCAACAAATTTCATTCAGGACGTTGTAAGCCGTGCCGTGACTTCGGGATTCGGTGCCGTATTTGGCGGATACCACCCGACATTTATCAGCCGATGGCTCTTAGGCTGCAAATGTCGGCCTTTCACCAGTGCTGAAGTGAGTTGGTTCGCACAAGCTAAGAGCTAACAGCTAAGAGCTAAAATATTCGGCATGCAGCGTACAAACATCGGCGACTTCGAACTGACTGGACTTTCGGACGGCACTTACTACCTCGACGGCGGTGCATTTTTCGGGATCGTGCCTAAAGTTTTGTGGTCGAATCGAGTGCCATGTGACGACAAAAACCGCGTGCCCACCGGCTTGAATTCAGTTCTGGTTCGCACCGGGCAGAAGAACATTCTCATCGAAACCGGCGTTGGCGATAAATTGCCCGAGAAGATGGTCCAAATTTACGGACAGCCCGCAAAGCTTCTCGACCAGCTCAGCGCGACCGGCCTCTCGCCTGATGACATCGATATCGTTATTAATTCCCATCTACATTTCGATCATTGCGGCTGGAACACGACTCGATCTGGCGCTGCGCTAAAGCCGACTTTCCCAAAAGCCAAATACTATGCACAGGAGGGCGAGTGGAAGCACGCTCACCAAGGCCAGCGCGACACCGTGAGTTATCTGCACGAAAATTACGATCCGCTGGTCGAGAGCGGCCAAATGCAGCTGCTGCATGGAAATCAGGAAATCGTTCCGGGAATTTCAGTGGAAGTGTTCCCTGGACATACCCGCGACATGCAGGCCATCATTATTCGCAGCGGAGGTAAGGCCGCCTGCTACATTTCTGATTTGATTCCTACCAGCGCACACGTTGAGGTGAATTGGGTGATGGGATTCGATCTTTATCCACTAGAGACGATTGAGAGCCGCAAGCGATATTATTCGCGGGCGCTCCCGGAAAACTGGCTTACCATGTTTACGCATGATCCGGTTGTGCCGTGGAGCTACCTGGGAAAAGACGAGCGCGGAAAAATCGTGACGAAAGAAGAAACCGCTCTGGCGGGGTGAGTCTAGGTGCGTACTACGAAAAGCTTTTAACCGCAGAGTTTGCAGAGATTACGCAGAGAAAATCGCGGGTGGCTGTTGATTGGTTGTACGATCTTGCGGTTTTCTCAGCGATCTCGGTCTTGGTTCTCGGCGTTCTCTGCGGTTAAAAGCTTTTTGTCAGCGCGGAAATGAATTCCGCAGATAGCCGAAATTCCGCATTATTCGGAGAATGAATGAGAACAGTCATTTGTTACGCGCTACTCGTCATTGGTACCAGATTCGCCCAATCAGCTGACAAGCGCCCCAAAATCACTGGCATCGACCACGTGGATTTCTACACCACCTCGCCTCCATCCAACGCTCGTTTTTACATGCAGACACTCGGACTACCATCCAGTGAGCCGATTGAGACGGGCCAAACGCAGCGGTTTCTGGTGGGAGACCAATTCGTGGGTTACGGTCCAGCACCTGATCCGAACACTCCGAATCGGATGGATCACGTCGCATTTTCCACCGACAATTGTGCCGCGCTCCGGAGCTATCTCGCAGCGAAGGGGATCAAGGTGCCGGAGTCAATGGGTCACCTGGAAGGCGCTCCGAGTTTTCTGGTCAACGACGCTGAAGGCCACAAGATTGAGTTCGTTGAGCGCAGAGCCGCTGATACAGGAATTACTGGCAATCCCATTTCCCATCACATAATCCACGCCGGTATCATCGTTCACGACCGCAATGCCGAAGATCATTTTTATCGCGATATCCTCGGCTTCCATCTGTACTGGCAAGGTGGAATGAAGGATAACCAAACCGACTGGGTAGCGATGCAGGTTCCCGACGGCACCGACTGGGTGGAGTACATGCTCAACGTCGAGCCCAATGCCGATCAGCACACGATGGGAGTGATGAACCACATTTCACTCGGCGTGCCCGATATCAAGCAAGCCCAAGCCAAGCTCGAATCACGTGGCTGGAAGCCGCACGGGGATGAGAAAGCACAAATGGGACGCGACGGAAAGTGGCAGCTGAATCTTTACGATCCTGATTTCACGCGAATCGAATTAATGGAATTCAAGCCGGTCGAGAAGCCGTGCTGCTCTGAGTTCCACGGCCAGCACCCGGGCGACTAGTTGTCAATTCAGTGTGGGAGAGAGAGCGTCGATTACCGCGACGCTTCTTCCAGGATGCCCTTTTCCAGCTTCTCCTGGCACTCGATGCAGTGCCGCGTCCAGGGAACAGCATCAAGCCGCTTGGCGTTAATTTCTTCGCCGCAGGAAATGCACTCTCCGAAATTGCCTTCGCGAATACGCGCGAGCGCATTCTCCACCATCATCAGCAGCTGGCGATCATTGTTGCTCTGGTGAAACAAAAATTCCTTGTTATAGGAACTCGCGGCCTTGTCCGCGATGTCCTGAGCCACATCCTCGTCGGCGCTCCGGCCATCCTGCTGAGTGCGGGAGACAGCACGGCGCAACTCCTGCTGCCGGGTCTCTAACCGCTTTTTAAATGCTTCCAACTTCTTTTTGTCCATCGATGTATTCCAAACCGAAGCCGGCCACTCTGGTGGCCGGGCCTCAAAGCCAAACGGGAATGATATGCGCCTAAAATAAGATGCGTCAACTGAGCGAAACGGTGCAGGCAAGTAGCTAACCCGTTCTCAATCGGATGCTCCGGAATGCCGATCTCCGATTCTTATTTTTCGCATCAACGTTCTGCGGCATTCGCATACGCTTTTGTTCGTGCGCGGGTCACATAAGCGAGTCACACAAGTATGTCCGGGTTCTGCCGCTGCGTCTGAGCTCACCGCTGCCATTGTCCAGACCCACCCACCGTTCGCGGATGGAAATAGGGGATGGAAATAAAAGGTCGGGTTTTCCGCGTGGTCCCGGTGATATTGATGAAACCGAATATCCTGCATGGCCGGTGCTAATAGCAGCACGGCGGCAGAAAGTAACCATGTGGGCTGGTGACTGAAGGTATCGACGAGCAGAGCGCCGGCGACTACAATTCCGTAAGCGGCATCTAATACCGTGTGCAGGCTCTATCCGTGATATGCGGAGGGGCACTGGAGGACATCGTGAGTCTCACCCCAATTGGCGCACCGCGCCATAAACTTACCACCGCATCTCTCCGGGAAAGAAAAATTCGGCACGAGCCCATCACCTGCCTGACCGCGTACGACTATTCAAGTGCGCGTCTGGTGGATGAGGCCGGTATCGACATGGTGCTCGTTGGTGATTCGCTGGCCATGACTATGCTCGGCCACGAGAACACTCTGTCCGTCACCGTGGACGAGATGTTGCATCACGTTAAGGCGGCGAGACGTGGTGTAAGAGACGCCCTGCTCATTGCCGACATGCCTTATGGCTCTTACCACGTCAACGAAACTGACGCGGTCCGCAACGCCATGCGATTCGTTAAAGAAGGCGGCGCGGAAGTCGTGAAAATGGAAGGCGGCGAGAAACGTGTCGATGTGATTCGGCAGATCATCGACGCCGAGATTCCGGTGGCCGGACACATTGGGCTTACGCCGCAATCAGTAAACCGCATGGGCGGATTCAAGGTTCAGGGCAAAACGCTCGCAGACATCGAGCAGCTCATGCGCGATGCTACCGCGCTCGATCGCGCCGGAGTGGCCTGCATTTTTGTTGAAGGCATCCCGCGAGAGGTTGCTGATCTGATCACGAATGAGGTCAACGCACCTACAATTGGCATCGGCGCCGGTCCGGGTTGTGATGGGCAAGTCCTGGTGTTTCACGACATCTTGAATCTCACGTTCGGACCGGCGGCGAAATTCGTGCGCCGCTACGGCGACGCAGCTGCCGAGATCACGCACGCAGTTCAGGCGTACCGCGCCGACGTTCAATCGCGGCAATATCCCGCGGACGACGAGTCTTACCATTTGCCTGCGGAAACCCGGCAAGCCCTCGAAAGCCTGCTGGAGAGAAAACATTTGATGAGAGGAGCACGGTAAACAAGCAGGATCAAGTCGCCACAAGGACTAGCGAATCGCGTGGATGCGAACGCCTATCTTAAGTTTTGCCCATGACTTTTCCGCCGTGTAAATTGGCGCGTTGAGTGCGATCCCAAGGGCCAGGCAGGCGCGGTCTCCCAGTGAAAGCCCCAGTTGCCTGGTTACAAGAATCAAATCGCCAGCAACTCTCGCCTGGTCGTTGTCAAACATGACTGCTTCGTGAATGGGGCTTGTAGCGTCTTCCCACGCTTCGCCGGAGGACCAACCCCGGCTCAACAACTTGCCTTGCACCTCAGCAAGATTGACAGTACTGCATACCGCATCGACGAGCATCTCAGGTTGAAGTTTTTCGTGTCCCGGTTCACCATTGATGATCGCCAGAATTGCCGAAGCATCCAGTACCACTTTACTCATTTTTGGATTCTGCGCGCCGCTCAGCCGACAGTTCATCCACTAGGGAGACACCGGGCTTGACATACTTTCGCGCTCGCCGCTGCGCGCGTTCGATGCGGTGTCTCATCGTAGTCAAGCGCAGTTCGTCTTCCTCAAGCCTAAAGATCACCTCATCTCCGGGCTTAATGCCAAGCGCTTCACGAAATGGAGCTGGAATCACTACACGGCCATTTCCATTGATTCGGGCTCTTCCCTCCGCACTCATGGCGCACTCCAATTAAGTGTCATAACTATATCATATGTCATGAACTCAAAGATGTGGCATTTTTGTCCCGTTTACCGCACTCAGTGTCTTAGCCCGAGCGCCTGGAGAGTCAACTCATCCGGCGTGTTGTTGCCGTTTTCGCCATTCACCACACCGAAACCGCGCCCGTTGTCGCGTCCTCCGTAATCCCACATGTTCCAGCCGATGTCATCATGCTCTAGCGCAGTGCGCACATCACGCAGCCAGCGAGCGCGGTCGTCGGGATTCGAACTTTTGCGGTATGCGCCAAATTCGTTGCAGGTGAGCGGCACGTTCCAGTGTTTTGCCCATTCGGCGGCTTGGCCGATCTCGACCGCGAGGCGGTTCGCATCCCAGTGGTCAAGTCCGTAATCAAGGACCTGCAGTCGATTCACGCGGTCGGGTTGTGCGGCGGCAACTTTCTCCGTATTTTCCATGTTCGATGGATAAGCCAGCTTGCTTTCAAAATGCCAATAGTTTGTTCCCCAGGTCGCACCCTGATGGGTGAATGTGTGTGGATCGTAGAAGTGGAAGTTGTAAATCACGTTGGAGTCGGAGAGTGGCGTCATCGAAAGCAGATCGGGAATATCAGAATAATTTGCGCCGGAGGCAATGATCGTGTGCTGCGGCGCGCCCTCGCGGATCGAGTTGGCAAGCTTTGCCTGCACTCCGGCCCACCGGTAACGATCGTGAAATTCCGGCTCGTTTAGAACTTCGAAGAAGACCATCTCTGGATCGTAGAAGGAGTAATGCCGCGCGATCGCCCGCCAGAAATCCGAAAACTGCTCGACAAAATCGTCCTGCTCGACCAGTTTTGATTTGAAGTCACTCTCGGGGTGCATGTCGATGATGACCGCCAGCCCATGATCGAGAATCATTTTCACCGCCGAGTCGAGAAACCCGAGATATTCCGGTGGAAGTTCGTCACCGCGGTTGTGCCGAATCATCGGTTCGGGATTCACGCTTAGGCGAACGTGATCGAAGCCCATCGACTTAATCAGCGCGATGTCGTTGGCTGTAGTCCAGTTTTCAAAATGCTCTTTGGTGTAACCCTTCGGGTCGTAAACCTGCGCGAACCACTCGCTCAGATTGATACCGTGGCAAAGATGTGCGGCGCGGTGCTGGGCTAGGGATGAGTTGTTTTGCGCGAAACAGGTGAGTGAAAAGAAGAATGTTAGCAGCAGGACGGCTTTCCGCATGATAGTTCGTCGATCTCAGGCAAATCATTAACCACGAAGGACACGAAGGTTCACGAAGGAAACCCTCAGACAAAATCAGCTCTGAATCGGCAGCGCGCGAACGCGCTTTTTCGTGGCGGCGTATATCGCGTTGCAAAGCGCGGGTGCCAATGGCGGGATTGGAGGCTCGCCAATGCCCGTGGGTGCTTCGGTGCTGGGCACGAAATATCCCTCAACTTTTGGCGCTTCATTCATGCGGATTGGCCGATACGTATCGAAATTCCCCTGCACTACCTTGCCTTTGTCGATGGTGATCTGAGCTCGCAACACATTGGCCAGTCCGTACACTACTGCCCCCTGAATTTGTTGCTCAAGAATATTAGGATTCACCACCTGCCCGCAGTCGACAACCGACACCACGCGGTGTACGTGCGGAGCGCCGTTCTCCATGGAAATCTCGACCACATTGGCGGCGTAGGTACTGAAGCAGCCAAAGCACGCGATGCCGTGATGGCGACCTGCGGCGAGCGGCTTGCCCCAGCCCGCTTTTTCTGCGGCCAGCTTTAGCACATTTCGCATGCGCGCCGTACTCCATGAGGTATCGAAATACTTAACTTCGGTGTCTTTCGCCAGCAACTGCATGCGGTATTCGAATGGGTCCTTGCCCGCCGCCGCAGCCAACTCATCTATGAAGCTTTCAGTCGCAAAACCCATCTGCAGCGCGTACACCGACCGCATCCAACCCAGCGGGACGGGAGTTTCGGTCAGCACAGATTCCAGTGAAACATTCGCAATCGGGTAGGTAAAGGCCGCTTCATCAGGAAAATCGGAGTCGACGCCATTCACCGGCTGCGAGCCCTTTTGTCCATTAATCGATGGGCCCACGATTCGGTGTCTGAACGAGGTCGGCAGTCCATCATCGCCGATTGTCGCCGACATTTTGTGCAAGCTCACTGGCCGATAAGTGGAACACCGCATGTCATCTTCGCGCGTCCAGGTAACTTTCACCGGAGCATTGATGGCTTTCGAGACCAGCGCAGCTTCGACCGCATAATCGTGCTCCAAGCGTCTGCCAAAGCCGCCGCCGAGAAGCGTCACGTTAACTTTTACCTGTTCCGGTTTTAATCCGACCAGCGGGGCGACGGTATCGCGGCAGTCTTGCGGCACTTGCGTCGGCGCCCACAATTCGCACTCATTGCCTCGGAAATGCGCGCTGCAGTTGCCGGGCTCCATGGGTGCATGCGCCATAAACGGAAGCTGATATGCCGCTTCAATTTGCTTACCACTGGAGTTCGAGATGTCACCTACGGAAAAAAACTTAACCGGCTTGCTTTCGTCGGCTTGGTGCAGCCCTTCGAAAATTGCCGCCGAAGTTAGGTCTTTGTTTGCGCCTTCGTCCCAGGTGATCTTGAGTGCGCGCCGCGCCTTCAAGGCATTCCATGTGCTGTCGGCGACCACGGCCACAGCTGAGTCGCCAATTTTGCCGACGAACGTCACACCCGGCATCTGTTTGGCGGCAGTCGCATCGAAATCGGCAACCTTGCCGCCGACGGTTTCGCAACGCGACAGCGACGCATATTTCATGCCCGGAATGTGAAAGTCGATTCCGTACTGGGCAGAGCCGTTGACCTTCGACGGCGTATCCAGGCGCGGCGTGGATTTCCCGACCAGCTTATAATCGCCGGTCTTCAACGGCGGATTATCGGGCACCGCGAGCGTTGAAGCTTTTGTCGCCAGCGATCCGTAACTCAGCTTCCGCCCTGTCGTCGAGTGAATTACTGAAGCGCTCTCTGCTTTGCAACTTTCGCGCGGAACTCCCCATTCCGTCGCTGCTGCCGAAATCAACATCTCACGCGCTTGCGCTCCCGCTTTGCGCATAGGGTCCCACGTTGTACGGACGCTTGCGCTTCCGCCGGTGCCCTGATCGCCAAACAAAGTGCTGGCGCCGGCCTGCTCGATGGTGATCTGCTTCAAATCAACTTCAAGTTCCTCGGCCAGGATCATCGGCAGCGCGGTCCACACGCCCTGTCCCATTTCAGTGCGTGCTACTACGATCGCGATTTTTTCGTCGGGTGTGATTCGCAAATATGCATTGGGAGAGAACACACCTGCCGTCTGGGCCGAAGCACTCTTAGGAAGGTAGAAGCCGATGACGAGTCCAGCCCCGGCTGCCGCCGATCTGCCGAGAAATGCGCGTCGTGAAAGTGGGCTCACTTTGCACCTCCCGCGCTGGCGCGATGAATGGCGCGCCGGATCCGCTCATAAGTTCCGCAACGGCAAATGTTCCCCGTCATGAACTCGGTGATTTGCTGGTCAGTGGGCTGCGGCGTTTTCTGGAGCAAGGCAGCCGCGGCCATGATCTGGCCGCTTTGGCAGTAACCGCATTGCGGGACATCTTCCGCGATCCACGCTGCCTGCAAGGGATGTAACCCACCGGCACCTAGACCTTCAATCGTGGTCACATTTTTACCCGCAACCTGCGAAACCGGCGTGATGCACGAGCGGGTGAGTGCGCCGTTGATATGCACGCTGCACGCGCCGCATAACCCGGCGCCGCACCCGAACTTTGTGCCGGTAAGTTGCAGGGTGTCGCGAAGCACCCAGAGTAGTGGAGTATCAGGCGAGACATCCGCATTCTTCTCGCTTCCGTTAACGCGAAAATTGAAAGTAGGCATAAGGAAAGACACATCCTAGCCCAAATGCGGCAAAAGGAAAATGGGAATAGCCAAATTGCTCAGTCGTGGTGCTCGTGCGCGCCTTCACTAGGATGGCTCTGCGGCGATACCCCAAAGTTCGTCTTCCAGTACTGCTGCACTGCGGGCGGAAGTTTGTCCAATCGGGTCAGGAAGGCCGTCAGCTTCCACATGTCCTGATCACTGAGTGCATGGCTCCACGATGGCATTCCGGTGTAACGAACACCGGTACGGATGGCGTAATAAATATGCCACTCGGGATCATCAAGCGGATCCAGGATCAGTTGTGGGGGCGGCGGATACATGGAGTGTTCAAGCAGGCTCGGTTTGTAATCGAGCGTACCGTGGCACACCGCGCAATTCATCGTGTAAAGCTTTATTCCGTCGATCAGATTATTGTCGGTTACCGGAACTGGATTCGGTATCTGCGGCGCGTGCCGTTCCATGGACGCGTCCATGGCGCTCATGGCAATCCGCTTTTCCAGGCTCGAGGGAGTAGCGTCCGCATTTGTTGGGAAGAATCCAAACTGCGCGACCAACAATACGATGATGAACGCTGCCACAATCGTGAGAATGATCCCGAGTACAAAGGCTCGCATTTGTTCTCCTCAGAATTGACGATACAACTGTCACGCGTTTCTCAATATGCTTTGAGCCACCGCGATTTTTCGACTACGTCGCGCAGCTTAGGCAGGAAATGTTCTTCCTGCGGCGGCGAGAACGGCACCGGAGTGTCGATCGCCGTAATGCGCACAATCGGTCCATCTAAATCGTCGAAGGCTTCTTCGTTGATGATGGCAGCAATCTCGCCCGCGATTCCCCCGGTGCGAGTGTCCTCGTGCAGGATAATCACTTTGTTGGTCTTGCCCACGGTCGCGGCAATAGCCTCACGATCGAGCGGAGCGAGGGTGCGCAAGTCTACAACCTCAAGTTCGATTCCTTCTTTGGCCAGAAGTTCCGCGGCCTCGAGCGCGGTGTGCACCATGGCCGCGTAGGTTATCACACTAATGTCACGGCCTTGTCTCGCAACCCGGGCCTTACCTAAGGGG
>DATNAF010000073.1:0-11675 GCA_035572845.1 Terriglobales bacterium | reverse complement strand
CGCTGCTCGACATGTTGCATTATCAGAATTTTCAAATTGCCAAACTATGGGTTCCCGAATATGGGTCGGCGGCGGACCCCAAGCAATTCAAGTGGCTCTATGCGTACTCCCCATACCATCACGTTAAGCGGGATGAAGAGTATCCGGCGATTCTTTTCATGACGGCCGATACCGACACTCGCGTGGACCCCATGCATGCGAAAAAGATGGCTGCGCTCATGCAGTCGCAGGCCGCGAATGGTCGCAGCAGAGAGCGCCCGATCTTATTGCGCATCGACACCAAAGCCGGACATGGTGCCGGTAAACCGATTGCCAAACAGGTAGAGGATCTGACAGATATCTATTCATTTCTGTTTTGGCAACTGGGAATGAAATAAAAAAATTGAGTCATTGAATCATTGAAGCATTGAGTCATCCGAAAAATATTCGCGAAAAGGATTGGAATGATTCAATGACTGAATGATTCAATCTAATTTCTATGCCGGAACTTCCCGAAGTCGAAACTATTGCGCGCGGCTTGGATAAACGAGTTCGCGGCGATGTGATCGAATCCGTCTGGCTTGGATCCAAACCGGAGCCGCTGAAGTCTTCCGCTGAAGAGATTGTTGCCGCGCTCGAATCGAAAGCCATCGCAGGCGTGCGGCGCGCAGGCAAGCACATCGTCGTCAATTTAGCTTCTTTGAATGGTTCGCCAGCTGAACAAACTCAATGGATCGTTCATCTCGGAATGACCGGCAGCTTGCGCGTTTCTACTCCGGATGTTCCGGTCGAAAAACACACGCACGCCATTGTGAAGCTCTCTTCCGGCCGCGAGCTGCGCTTTATTGATCCCCGCCGCTTTGGCCGGTTGAGCGTGATCGAAGAATTTGCCGCTCCCGGCTCCGAGCCTCTCCATATTTCGTTTGAAGATTTCTCAAATCTGTTCCGGAAACGCAAAACTCCGATCAAAAGTGCGCTGCTAAACCAGAAGCTGCTGAGCGGCGTAGGCAACATCTATGCTGACGAAGCCTTGTTTCGTGCCAAGGTCCGTCCCAGGCGCCGCGCTTCATCACTCACCCGTGATGAAATTCAGCGCCTGCATGCCTCACTGAAGAGAGTTTTAAATCAGGCTATCCGCCTTGGCGGCTCAAGCATCTCAGATTACGTCGATGCCGATGGCGAAGAAGGCTTCTTTCAACTGAAGCATCGAGTTTATGGCCGCGAAGGCAGGCCCTGCCTGGTTTGCAAGGCACCGATTAAACGAATCGTGATCGCGGGCCGCAGCAGCCACTATTGCCCGAGATGCCAAAAATAGGAACTACTTCGCCGTAGCCTGGTCAACCACATAAACCCGACCCGGCCCGGCAGTTTGAATTTTATTCTGCTCGAAACATGTCTTGATCCTGCGGCGCAGTTCGCGGCTCACCGCATACTGTTTGCTGGGTCGGGTTTTGATCAGCATCAGATATTCGACTTCCCCATTCCCGACGCGATCAATGCCCGGCACCTGAATATCGCTCACGATTTCGTCGGCAAAAGCGGGATCATGCCGCATTTGTTCGCCGATCTGGTTCAGCAGTGTGATGATCTTTTCGCTGGGCTCGCTGTAGGCGACAGTCACTCGAAGTGCAATTTGCGCCCAGTCACGAGTCGTGTTGGAAACGATCTGGACCGTGCTGTTCGGCACCATATGAATCGTGCCATCTTCATCGCGCAGCACCGTCATCCTCAGGCTCATTCTTTCAACTGTTCCTTTGACCCCCGCAATACGGACCACATCTCCTATGTCATATTGATTTTCAAGCAGAATGAAAAAGCCATTGATAAAATCGTGCACCAGGGTTTGCGCTCCAAAGCCGATCGCGAGACCAGCAATGCCGGCGCTGGCAAGCATCGGCCCCAGATTCAGGCCGAGCAAAGAAAGAATTTCCAGCGCAGCAACAAACAAAATAATAAATACGCCTACGCTGGTAATCACGCTGGTGACGGTACGGAACTGCTGGACGCTCACTCCTGGCGGCAGCTTGCGAACGTGCATCTCGGCGCTTTTACGCGCGATGGCGCGCAGTAAGCGCGTCAGCAGATAGCTTGCGATCAGCACCAGCACGATCTTCGGCGCGTCATGGCGAAGAAAGTTCATGGTGTCTTCGCGCCAATCGCCCAGCAACGCCGGAAGATTGATGCTGACGGGAGTCCCAGGTTTTTGCAGGATGTCGAGCAGAGTCATTTCACCGGTCGATTATAGCAATGGCATTAAGAGGCGTTCCCGCGGCAGACCTTATAATTTAATTACCGTAGCGTCGATTGAGGTTCACGTGCATAAAACAATTGCGTTCATTTTTTTATTGCTGGCGCTATCCGACCCCCAGCAGCTTCCCTCACAACAGCAGATTCCTTCACCACAACAGCCGGCTCCGCCTCGTCTGGACGTTCCCCAAACGGACGAGCCCGGCCCCGCCGTTCCTTCTCAAATTCAGAAAGACATGGAGAAAAGAGCGAATGAACAGCGCCAGGCAGAGCTCAAACGCGATACCGACCGACTACTCAAGCTCTCAACCGAGCTTAAGGATTATGTCGATAAGAGTAATGAGAACATCCTTTCAGTCGACGTAATCAAAAAAGCGGACGAAATAGAAAAGCTGGCGCATAACGTGAAAATAAGGATGCGGGGCTCGAACTAGGCCAGAGTTATTCTTTCCTTGCTTTGCTTTTGATACGATCCGCATTAAACTGTTGCAACTGGGTTTCATGAGGAACTTCCATGCCGATACCTCACACCGAAGCGCCTGGTCACCTTCAGGCCGCACTATCGTCTCGTGGCCTTCGCCTCACGCACCAGCGCCGAACAATTCTCAGCATCGTTGAGACCGCTAAACAACATCTCGACGCCTCGCAGATTCTTCGCCATGCGCGCAAGATCGATCCCGGCATCGACAGGGTCACGGTCTATCGCACATTAAAGCTGCTGAAGCGGTATGGCTTGGTCGATGAGCTAGACCTGATGCACATGCAGGGCGAAAAACATTTCTACGAGCGCCGTCCTCTGCGCGACCACATTCACATGGCGTGCCTGCGCTGCGGAAAAATCGCTGAGTTTGAAAGCGATTTGTTCGATCGCCTTAAAGGTCAGATACAGCGCGACTGCCAGTTTCACATCCTCGTGAGCCGGCTGGAAATCGGCGGGTATTGCGCAGCGTGCAGATCTGCCAACTGATCGTTTTCTAACTCGCCGTTGCATCTGATTGCAATCTGCCTGAAACAAAATCTTCCGCCCTATGTTGCCCCTTGTTGCTCCGTAATGTAGGATTGTTCTTCACCTGCAACTCAGTTGCAACTACGAGATCTCAGATTCCTGTAACGTAATTGTGCAACTCAGTTGCATCTAGCGAGGCAAAGACTAATGAAGATATCGATCTCCGCAATGGTTGCCCTCTTAATTTGCGGAGCGTGCATTTCTCGAGCACAAGAAAGCCCGTACATCGTGACCTATGATCACTATCTTGAAGAGCCAGGAAATCTTGAGCTTGAGTATTTCTCTACCTTCGGAACACAACGCTCCGGCAAGGTGTTCGTCGCTGACTGGATGGAGTTTGAATACGGCGCAAAGGCATGGTGGACGACTGAGTTCTATCTAGCTGGGCAAAGCACGTTTGCCGACAGCACGGTATTTACCGGCTTTCGTTGGGAAAATCGATTTCGGCTGTTGCAACATGAGCACTTCATCAATCCCGTGTTTTATATGGAGTACGAGCAGATCAATGACGCTGACAAACTTATTAAGGAAATCGAAGGTCACGACGTGGAATCGGATCATGCGGAACCCAATGCTGTCATGCGGCGAGACCTGAATCACGAACTGGAATTGAAGTTGTTGTTGTCAAAGACATTTAATGGCTGGAACTTCGCGGTGAATCCACTGGCCACGAAGAATCTATCGCCTAGCGAGCCTTGGGAATTTGGATGTGCCATCGGTGCCAGCCGTCCCCTGAGTCTTAATGCCTCTGCTGAATCCTGTAATTTTTGCCGGGAAAATTTTATTGGCGGGGTAGAACTTTACGGCGGTTTGGGCGATACCGAAAGTTTCGGATTGCATGAAACTTCGCACTATCTGGCACCCGTGGCGGCGTGGAATCTCCTCTCCGGCTGGACGGTTCGTATTTCGCCCGGCTTTGGGTTAAATGACAATAGCCATCAGCTACTTTTGCGCTGGGGATTGTCGTACGAGTTCACCGGGTTTGGCGAACGCATCAGCAGTTTGTGGGAGAAGCGCTAGTGAGAAAAATCGCCCGGATTCACAGAACCGCCATTATTTTATTTGCTGGCATGCCGTTTTTTGCGGTCGCCCTTGCGATCGCTCAAAGCACAGCCGAACATCCGCCCGCTGCCGATCACTTCGACTACTCAGAGCTTGCTAAGTCGCCAGTGAAAGCTCGTGCGCGCAAGAATCCGAAAGAAGGTAATGCCGAGGCCGCGCTTATTGGCCGGAAACTTTTCGCTCAACACTGCGCGGAGTGCCACGGTGCCGCAGCAGAAGGTGGAAAGAAAGCGCCCAGTCTTCTTGCTGATGAAGTGCAACAGGCGACACCAGGCGCGCTATTCTGGTTACTGACAAACGGGGTTGTCCGCCGCGGAATGCCAGTCTGGTCGAAGCTTCCCGAGCCTCAACGCTGGGCAATCGTGACCTACGTCAAATCACTCAAGCCATCGCCGCTCGCACAGTGGGTCGAGATCGACACTCAGTAAAACAGTAGTCGCAGTTTCATCGGTGTCACTAGTCCGCAGCGACTGGCGCCTCCTGGTGCCGTATTTCCGAGCCGATCCGCATTCCATAGAACGACCAATAGACAAAGAAGAACGAGATCAGGAAGAAGATCAGCGCCAGTACCCGGGTCAATCCAAGATTTTTCGAAGCTAAAGAAACCGCCAATTCGACGGCCAGAAGGCCGAACAGCGTGGTGAACTTAATCACCGGGTTCAGGGCGACTGATGATGTATCTTTAAACGGATCTCCAACCGTGTCGCCAACGACAGTGGCGTCGTGCAGCGGCGTTCCTTTTTGCTTGAGATCGACTTCAACAATCTTCTTGGCGTTGTCCCATGCGCCGCCCGCATTGGCCATGAAGATAGCCTGATACAAGCCGAAGATTGCGATTGAAATCAAATATCCGATGAAATAGAAAGGTTCTACGAACGCGAACGCCAGAGTCGCGAAGAAAACGGCCAGAAAGATGTTGAGCATGCCTTTCTGTGCGTACTGAGTGCAAATCTGCACGACTTTCTTGCTATCAGCCACCGAAGCCTTCTCAACTCCTTCGAGTCTGATGTTGGCCTTGATGAACTCGACTGCGCGATATGCGCCCGTGGTCACCGCCTGCGTAGACGCGCCGGTAAACCAGTAGATCATCGCTCCGCCAGTGATAAGGCCGAGAACAAAGGGAGCGTGCAGCAACGAGAGTTTCTGCACGTTGCTGGTGAGCCCGTCGGTCAGGGCCATGATGATGGAGAAAATCATCGTGGTTGCACCGACAACTGCTGTGCCGATCAGCACCGGCTTAGCGGTTGCCTTGAACGTATTTCCCGCGCCGTCGTTTGCTTCGAGCAGGTGCTTGGCGCGTTCGAAGTTCACGTTGATGTTGAAATCCCGCTTGAGGTCAGCCGTCGGCACATTCTCAATTAACGAGAGTTCATATACCGATTGCGCATTGTCGGTGACCGGTCCGTAGGAATCAACCGCAATAGTGACTGGCCCCATTCCTAAAAATCCAAATGCCACCAGGCCAAAGGCGAATACGGCGGGTGCCAGCATGCTGGCAGCTTCGGCAAGTCCGAAGGTGCTGACGTAGTAACCGATGCCCATCAAAATGACCATGGACAAGCCCAGGTAATAACCGGAAAAATTTCCCGCTACGAAGCCGGAGAGGATTCCCAACGAGGCTCCGCCCTCCTGCGCCGAAATAACCACCTCTTTGGTATGCCGCGATTCGACCGAGGTAAACACTTTCACCAGTTCGGGGATGATCGCGCCGGCGAGCGTCCCGCAGGAAATTATCGACGCCAGCTTCCACCACTGCGTTCTGTCGTCTCCAATTTGAGGAATCATCAGATAAGAAATCAGGTAGGTGAGCGCGATCGAAACCAGTGACGTGATCCACACCAGCGAGGTCAAAGGCGACTCGTAATTCATCTCATCCTTGCCGTCGTAGCGCGCTTTGGCAATGGCAGCGTTCACGAAATACGCGAGCGCGCTAGAAACCAACATCATGATGCGCATCACGAAGATCCAGACTAGAAGTTGGACCTGCACGGTCGGGCTTTTCACGCCAAGCAGGATGAACGTGATCAGGGCCACGCCAGTCACACCGTAAGTTTCAAACCCGTCTGCCGATGGCCCGACAGAATCGCCGGCGTTATCGCCAGTGCAGTCCGCGATTACGCCGGGGTTGCGGGCGTCGTCTTCTTTAATCTTGAAGACGATCTTCATTAAGTCAGAGCCGATGTCGGCGATCTTGGTGAAAATTCCTCCGGCAATTCGAAGGGCCGCCGCACCAAGCGATTCGCCGATAGCGAAGCCAATGAAGCACGCTCCGGCGTAATCGGCCGGAATAAATAGCAGGATGAAAAGCATCATCAGCAGCTCAACGCTGATCAGCATCATGCCAATGCTCATTCCCGCCGAAAGCGGAATGCGATAGAGAGGGTAGGGTTTACCGCCCAGGCTGGCGAACGCAGTCCGTGAATTCGCAAACGTGTTCACTCGGATTCCAAACCACGCCACGCCATAGCTGCCGGCGATTCCAATAATGCTGAACAGCAGAATCACCGGAAGTGTGGTCGAAACTGGTTTGTTCGGAACTGGCGCAAGCACGCCGAAGTAAAGCACGATGATGACGGCAATAAAGGCCCAAAGCAGCATAAGAAACTTGCCCTGGGTGATTAGGTAGGTTTTGCAGGTTTCATAAATCAGCTCGGAAATCTCGAGCATCGAGCGATGTACTGGCAAATTCTTGAGCCGCGAGTAGATGACCAGCCCGAATGCCAAACCAAAAATGCAGAAAATGATGCCGATCAGCAGCAGATTGTGCCCATTCATGCCCAGGAATTGAACACTGGAAAGGTCGGGCAATTTGAGATTGGCCTCGCCACTGACCTGTTCGGGTTGAGCCAGGGCCGCTGTAGCTCCGACGGTAAGAAAAAGAAATAGGGCGGCTACAGATTGGGCAATGCGGTGTGTTTTAGACGCAATCCCGTGCAAGCCGATGCGCATGGAAATTCCTCCGATTTTTGACATACGACGATGACTACGCGTTCAGGCCGATTCTGTGCGGTGGTTTTCTCGTTCTTACTATTAAGAACTTGAACCTTCCGCATCCGAACACGCTTCCACCGCAAATGAAGGAGTGCTGATTTGGCCGCGTCGGACATTTCGTGCGTTCCGCCTGCAGGTGGGAGCTGAAAACCTCCCTCGACAGACTCGCACAAAACTAGCTTTTATAGCATTCCGAACGGGCAAGCGTCAATGTGGAGTCGCACCGCTTAAGGAGGAATCCGGCGCCCCCTAATGTGCCATTGCGCACACTTGTGAAATGCGCTTGGCTGGTGTCGCCGCGCGGGTTATTATTCTAAGTACACTTCTACCCGGCAAATCCCTGATTTCACGTTTCTCCGCAGTGCGGGTGTGTGTGCAGACCCCGGGGTGGTAATCTTCAACAAAAAACGAGGAGCGGCATTTGAAGACAGGTAAAACTGCGGTCGTAGTCGGCGCGCAGTGGGGAGACGAAGGCAAGGGCAAAATCGTCGATGTGCTCTCGGAAAGATTCTCCGTAGTGGCACGTTATGCCGGCGGACACAATGCCGGGCACACCGTAATCATCAACGGAAAGCGATTCGTGTTACAACTCGTGCCTTGCGGTGTATTGCGCCAGGATTGCCGGAGCGTGATCGGCAATGGCGTGGTGCTCGACCCAATCGCCTTCCTCAAAGAAGTTGCGGGACTCAGAGATGCCGGCGTTAAAGTCGATGGCAACCTGTTCGTAAGCAATCGCGCCCAGGTAATTCTTCCCTATCATCGGATGATCGAGCTGGCCTCAGAAAATGCGCCGGGGCGAGTGAAAATCGGCACTACTTCACGCGGCATCGGTCCTGCCTATGAAGACAAAGCCGGACGGCGCGGGCTGCGCGTCATCGACCTACTCGATCTCGACTTGCTCAAGAAACACGTGGAAAATGCCTGCCGCGAAAAGAACATGATCGCGCACGCGCTGTTCAACTCCGAACCGCTTGACGCTGACAAAATGTATGAGGAGTACGCTGAGGCTTCGAGAAGACTCGCGCCATTTGTTTGCGACACGGCTGTGCTGTTAAACAGGGCGATTGCCGAAGGCCACTCGGTTATGTTCGAGGGTGCGCAAGGCACCATGCTCGATATCGATCACGGGACCTACCCTTTTGTGACTTCGTCCAGTGCGATTTCCGGGGGTGCGGTGATCGGCACCGGGGTCGCTCCAACCGCGATCGATTCCGTGATTGGTGTGACCAAAGCTTATTGCACTCGTGTCGGCGAGGGACCGTTTCCCACGGAGCTGTTCGACTCAGTCGGCGACAATATTCGCAAACGCGGAAACGAATTTGGCGCAGTCACCGGACGCCCGCGCCGATGCGGATGGCTTGATCTCCCGTTGTTACGCTATTCAGGAATGATCAATGGGACGTCGTGGCTGGTGGTCACCAAGCTTGACGTGCTGGATGAGTTGGCCGAAATACCAGTTTGCATTGGATACAAGGTCAACGGCCGCACGACTGACGAAATTCCCGCGGATGCCAGCGGATGGGACAAGATCGAATGTCTCTACAAAAAAATGCCGGCGTGGAAGTCGTCGACAAGAGGGATTACTGAGTTCAAGAAGCTGCCAAAGACGGCCCGTGACTATCTCTCCTTCATTGAAAAAGAAACTGGCGCACGCATCGGAATGGTTTCAACCGGCCCGGGCCGCGAGGAAACAATTTTTGTAGACGAATTTCTGGATGAACTTGAAACCATGACTAAGGCCAGTTCTTCGCGGCTGAGGGCGGCTTCGAAGTAAGAAAGGAAAGAACGATGGTAGTTCTGGCAGTTACGTGGATGGCGAAAGCCGGGAAAGAAACCGAAGTTGTAGACATTTTCTCAAAGCTTACCGCCGAATCCCGCAAGGAACCCGGTTGCGCAATGTATCAGGTGCATCGGCACCGCACCGAACCGCGCCGATTTTTTATTTATGAACAATACAAAGATGACGCCGCTCTCGAATCGCACCGTGGCACCCCGCACTTTCTGCAACACGCGAAAAAAGAACTGCCGAAGGTTGCAGATCGGGTGGATGGACAGCTATATGAACCGCTCGCCTGAACTTTGAAATTTCAGAGTTGACTGTCTAGCTATTGTGCCAGCTCGTATCCCGCGAAGAAGAAACTTAGCTCGAAGCGTGCTGTGTCTTCGGCATCAGATCCATGGATGGCGTTGTGCTCGATGCTTTGCGCCCATTTTTTACGGATCGTACCCTCTTCCGCATTCGCCGGATTCGTGGCACCCATGAGCTTACGGAGGTCAGCTATGGCATTTTCTTTTTCGAGCGCCAAAGCAACAATCGGGCCGCTGGACATGAAGTCGGTGAGGGAAGTGAAAAAGCCTTTGTTGGCGTGCACGGCGTAGAACTGCTCCGCCTGGTGCTTGGAGATTTCCAGCATCTTGATCGCCAGAATGCGAAAGTGGTTCTTTTCGAACTGTTCAATGATGTCGCCGATTGCGTTTCTGCGAACGGCGTCAGGCTTAACGATGGTGAGAGTGCGTTGCAAAGTTTTCATATTTGAACTTGGTGTAATCCTATTAAGCGTTAACTTTGTTTCCCATGGCCGCGGCCACGGTTTCGCCAATATCAGCCGGCGATGTGCACATGCGAATACCGGCAGCCTGCATGGCTTTGATCTTTTCCGACGCGGTCCCATGCCCACCAGAAATGATCGCGCCAGCATGACCCATGCGGCGTCCCGGCGGAGCAGTTTGGCCGGCGATAAAACCGATCACCGGCTTTTTCATCCTAGCTTTCACAAATTCTGCCGCCGCTTCTTCCGCGTTACCGCCGATTTCGCCGATCATCACCACCGCTTCAGTTTGCGGATCGCGGTTAAACAAGTCGAGGGCATCAGTAAAATTGGTCCCGATGATAGGGTCGCCGCCTATTCCAATAGCTGTGGATTGGCCAATGCCGCGCGCTGTTAACTGGTGCACTGCTTCGTAAGTCAGCGTCCCGGAGCGCGACACAATTCCGACCGGACCTTCAAGGTGAATGCGCGCCGGCATGATGCCAATTTTGCATTTGCCCGGCGAAATAATTCCCGGACAGTTGGGTCCAATCAATCGCGCGCGGCGGGTCTGCAGGAACTCCCATGCGCGGACCATATCGAGAACCGGAATGCCTTCCGTGATGCAGATGATGAGTTCGATCTCAGCGTCGGCAGCTTCCATGATGGCATCAGCAGCGAAGGGCGGCGGAACAAAAATGACTGAAGTATCGGCGCCTGTCTTGTCGACAGCTTCCTGCACGCTGTTGAACACGGGAAAACCTTCGTGGGTCGTGCCTCCTTTACCGGGAGTAACGCCGCCAACGATTTTTGTCCCGTACTCCGCGCAGGCTTTGGCGTGAAAAGTTCCTTCGCGCCCGGTTAGGCCCTGAACAATTACCCGCGTCGATTTGTCTACCAGAATGCTCATGTGTCTCTTGAAAACCTCGGACAAGCCACAGTAACCGATTCTGCTCTGTGTCTGGCTCCGCGTAACTCTGTGTCCTCTGTGGTTAAGCCCTTATTCGTCCAGTGCAAAAAAACTAACCACAGAGAACACTGAGTTTCACAGAGCAAGTTCCACAGAGGAAAGCCTACGCGGCCTGGGCCGCTGCTACAACTTTCTCTGCCGCATCTTTCATCGTCTCAGCCACAATAAAGTTCAATCCCGATTCTTTCAGGATTTCTCTTCCCTGCTCCACGTTGGTTCCCTCCAGCCGGAGAACCACGGGAAGCTGGATTCGAGTCTTGTTGGCTGCCTCGACCACTCCGCGTGCCAGCGTGTCTACGCGAAGAATTCCGCCAAAAATATTTATCAGCACTGCTTTTACGTTCCTGTCGCTCAACAGGATTTCAAAGGCGTGGGTGACTTGCTCGGCGTTAGCGCCACCACCAACGTCCAGAAAATTCGCCGGCATTCCGCCCGCATACTTAATGATGTCCATAGTGGCCATCGCCAAGCCAGCCCCGTTCACCATGCAGCCCACATTTCCATCCAGCTTGATGTAGTTCAGGCTGTACTTCGAAGCTTCTACTTCAAGCGGATCTTCTTCCGTTACGTCGCGCAATTCCTTCAACTCGGGATGCCGGAACAACGCGTTATCGTCGAAATTCATCTTGGCATCGAGGGCGAACAACCGGCCATCTGCGCAGGTGATGAATGGGTTGATCTCCATCAGCGACGAATCGGTCTCCTGAAACGCTCTGTAAAGGCCGGTCATGAACTTGACCGCCTGATTGATCTGCTCCGGCTTAAGTCCCAGGCGAAACGCCAGCTTGCGCGCTTGAAATGCTTCCAGCCCCATTCCCGGCGTGATGTATTCCTTGAGAATCGCATCAGGATTTTCTTCCGCGACCTGCTCGATTTCCATACCGCCTGATTT
>DATNAF010000072.1:0-10289 GCA_035572845.1 Terriglobales bacterium | reverse complement strand
AATCAGCACTCGCCGGAAGCCGCCGTTCTTCACCGGATTCGTCGGCACGTAGCCGATGTTGTATTGACTACGAAGTTCCTCGGATATCTGATCAAACGCCTGCTTTAGCTTCTCGGTCTTATTCCCCACTTCGATCACCCGTCCGCCGGTTTCAGAAGTGAGCTTCTTCATGTCGCTATCGCCGCTGTAGCCACCAAAGCCGTAATAGCCACGATTCGCGCAAAGCAGCACATAAACAATAGTATCGGCCTTCTGGGCTGCCTCGATTGCGTCGCGTAGCTTGTACTGGCTTCCCTGGTCCTCGCCATCAGTGAGCAGGATCATCGCCTTACGATCAACCTGTTGCCCCATTTCATCGTGTGATGCCAGATATACGGCGTCGTAAAGCAGCGTGCCCTTAGGTTGTCCAATCGTCGGAACCGGGCCACCACCCTGGCCGGGCAGCCCGGATACAACCGCCTGGCCACCGCTGTCAATTTTTACGCTGTTCAAAGCCGCCTTTAAACGACGGGCACTGCTGGTGAAGTCCTGCACCAGGCTGACTCCGATGTTGAAGTCCATCACAAACGCCATATCTTTTTCGCGAAGGATCTGGGTCAGAAATGCGCCTCCAACTTCCTGCTCCATATTCAGTACATTCGCCTGGCTGGCGCTGGAATCGATCAAAATTCCCAGGGTCAAAGGCAGCTGCGACTCCGCCGAAAAATACTTAATTGTCTGGGGCTTGCCGTCTTCTAAAACCTCAAACGCATCTTTCGGAAGATTGCCGATCATCCCACCCTTTTTGTCCTTCACATTGAAGAAAAGTTCGACGACGTTCGTATTGGCCTTGAATGTGGTAACCGGCTGGTCATCCGCATCTTTTTCGTCTTTTTGGGACTGTGCCTTATCCGCAGCTTCCCGGTCCTGCTGGTCCGGAACCATCTGGACATCCTGCGCCACGGCGACCAGCGTTCCCAGCATGAAGCCAAGCAGCACGAGTTGAATACAAAATACCCTTAAGCGAAACAACGACTGCATAAATTGGGTCCCTGTGGTTTCTGGTAGTCTACTTCTCATCGGTTAGATGCACCAAACCTGCAGGTCCAAGCATCCCAATAGCCAGAACTTTACACGGGGGAACCGTTGCTGAGACGATTGGTAATGTGGTTTCTGGTGGTTGGAATCATCACGATAGCGCCTTCATCAATTTTGGCTGTCCAGAATACCGATAGCGGCTCTCAGGCTTCACCCCCGGCACAAACCTCACAGCAAAAACCCGC
This sequence comes from Terriglobales bacterium, assembly GCA_035572845.1. GTDB lineage: Bacteria > Acidobacteriota > Terriglobia > Terriglobales > Acidobacteriaceae > Gp1-AA145. The sequence goes on along the minus strand of DATNAF010000072.1, from coordinate 9,027 downwards.
GCCGGATCCGAACCAGCAGAACCAAAGCATCCCGGATGCACCATCCACGGTGCAACCGCCAGCAGCTTTGCCGCAACCGCCCCCAACGCCTCAGTCTGAACAGCAGGCCGCGCCAGCCCCTCAGCAACCGGCGCCGAATGAGCCCCCACCCCGGGAATCAACCGATGAAGTTCCGGCTGGCCCCCGTCCGCCACTGAACGTCAAAACCGTTCCCCAAGGCGGTGCGACCGCGGCCTCTTCAGATACTCAGGATGACTTATTTAAGATCATCACCAACGTGAACCAGGTCATGATTCCGGTAACTGTGAAGGATGAATCGGGACATCTGGTTGGCGGTCTACTGCCCAAGGATTTTACCGTTCGCGAAAACGGCAAAAAGCAAACGCTGAATTTCTTTACCAGCGACCCTTTCGCGCTGTCGGCGGCAATCATTTTTGATCTGGGAATGAAGGACGTTGATGTCCAGAAGGTAAACCATACCTTTCCCGCACTCGAAGGAGTATTCAGCCCATTCGACGAAGTATCGATCTACAGCTATAGCAACGTCGTAGGCCAGATCTCAAGCTGGAGCGCAGTAGGCGACAAGCTGACGGAGCGGTTCGCAAGCCTGGCGACTGCAACCGGAAGAAACAATGGGCCACCGATTACCGACGGCCCCCTGGGGCCTCAAGGTCCCACCATCAATAACATGCCGGTTGATCCCAACCCTGGGATCACGGCCTCGTCGCGCCAGCAGGAATCACACGTACTGAATGACGCCATTCTGAAGGCCGCGCTTGATCTTGCCAAGCGGCCGCGCGAACGCCGTAAGGTGATTTTCATCATCAGCGACGGACGCGAATACCACAGCAATGCCAGTTATCGCGACGTGCTGAAGGTCCTGCTCAGTAACAACATTATGGTTTATGCGATTGGCGTTGGCGGCAGCGCCCTCCCGGTGTACGGCAAGGTCTCGAAGCTGCATCTTCCCCGCTTTGGATACAGCGACATTCTTCCTAAATACGCCAGTGCAACCGGGGGGGAAGTTTTCAACGAGTTAACCCGCACCGGCCTTGAAGACGCGTATTCGCGGTTGATGGGCGATGCCCGCAATCAATACACCCTGGGCTACATTTCACACGCCCCGACTGTCGGCCAGCACAATGACGTTGAAGTCTTGGTGGATCGGGCAAGCTGTAAGCGCTCGTCAATACGGCCGTGTGTAGACGTAACCGCAAAAGAGGGATACTACGCGATGCCGGCGGCGCGGTAAGGCGCCGAGTAACTCAACTGCTTTCGGCAGGGGCAAAGATCACCAGCAGCATCAATTCTTCCGTGATGTCGAGGAAGCGGTGTTCGAGCATCTTTTCTACGAAGATCACATCGCCTTGGCTGATAGGGCGTTCTTCCCTTCCCAGCCGCATCTTTGACTTGCCACGAACCACGTAATAGATCTCGTCTTCTTTGTGCGGAGATTGGTTGTCGGTCGCTCCTGCCCGTAGAACATATATTCCGGCGCTCATGGCCGGGACGCGAAGAAATTCCTGATAGCGATTTTGTCCAAGACGCTGTAACACGTCGTCAATTTTGACTATCTGGCTCAAGCGAACGCGCCCTGGAAAAATATTTCTGTGTATTGCTTCGCCAGGCTTTCTTCCTGCAAACTTCCGTCGGGTTGATACCACTGATAAATCCAGTTGATCATCCCGAGCAGAGCGAAAGCCGCCGCACGTGGCGTGACCGTCCCGCTCGAGCCACGCGCTCGCTGCACTTCGCCAATGAGGTTCTCCAGAAAATGAACATAATCCTTTTTTCGCGAGTTGATGCGCTTCCGCAGGGTCGGAGAAAGCGGATGGTTCTCATGCAGCATGACCGTGATTTCACGATCACGCTCACTCAATACAACGGCGATATGCCGCCGAATCACCGTCCGCAGCCGTTCTTCGGGATCCGCCGTCAGCTTCGCAGGGCCAATCACGCGTTCTTCGGTAATATCCATAGCGTGACTCATGAGATTAAAAAGAATTTCTTCCTTGCTCTGAAAGTGGTGGTACAGGCCGCCTTTACTAAGCTTAAGGGCGGCTGCAACATCGTTCATCGAAGTCGCGTCGTAGCCCTGCTGCTGGAACAGGCGGGCGGCGGCGCGCAGAATTTCCTGACGCGATCCCAGCGTGCCTTCGCGGGCGACAGGTCGAGCAATAGGACGAGCCATAATTCGAGTCACTGATCGACAGCATATACAGCGGCCAGCAGAAATGCCAAATTTGTTGATTCTGTGTCCCCAACCGCCGCTAAAGAATGAGATCACGTAAAATATTGAGAGAAGCCATGGCTGAAAGAACCGTGCTATTTAAAATTCGCCGCCAGGATGCGCCTTCCAGTAGCCCGCGCTGGGAGGAATTCGAACTGGCGTGGCATCCCGGAATGAACGTCATCTCATCGATGATGGAGATCGCGCGCAACCCCATCACCCGCGACGGCAATGCGACTACCCCAATTACCTACGATTCGAATTGCCTGGAAGAAGTCTGCGGATCGTGCGCCATGTTGATCAACGGCAAGGCGCGAATGGCCTGCTCGGCTCTGGTGGATAACCTTGAAAAGCCGATTAAACTCGAGCCGCTGTCGAAATTTCCTGTGGTGCGCGATCTTGCCGTCGATCGCAGCGTGTTGTTCGAAAACCTGAAACGTGTGAAAGCCTGGGTTCCTGTGGACGGGACTTACGATCTGGGCTCCGGGCCGCGTGTGACCATGCACGAACAAGAAGCCGCCTACCCACTCTCGCGGTGTATCTCGTGCTGCTGCTGCATGGAAGTTTGCCCGCAATTTAACGAGCACACAGGCTTCGTGGGTGCGGCGACAATTTCACAAGTGCGTCTGTTCAACACTCACCCCACGGGAGCGGCGTTGAAACGCGAACGATTGGCGGCGCTCATGGGCGATGGCGGTATCCAGGAATGCGGTTACGCGCAGAATTGCGTGGAAGCGTGCCCAAAGGACATTCCGCTGACGCGTTCGATCTCCGAGGTCGGCGGCGCGGTGATGAAACAAGCCATCGGTGATTTGTTCCGCCGCTAAAAAAGCTTTTAACCGCAGAGCACGCAGAGAAAAACCAGAGATCGCGGAGAACATCTTTAAAGGAAATATCTTCCGCTGATACGAGGTTCTGCAGTTGCTGGTTCGATAATGGAACCACTTTCCTTTTTGAAGTTGCCTTCTCAGCGTTCTCTGGCCCTTCTCTGCGTGCTCTGCGGTTAAAAGCTTTTTCTTTGTATTCTTCGAAAGCCATAGACGTGATCGAACGCTGAGTTGTTCACTTTCCGAGGTCGGCGGCGCGGTGATGAAACAAGCCATCGGTGATTTGTTCCGGCGGTAGAAAAGCCTTTAACCGCAGAGATCGCAGAGAACGCCAAGAGATCGCGGAGAGAATCTTTACAGGACGTTTCGGCGCTGCTGCGAGATTCATGCGGCGTGGTTCCTGTTGCGGAACCGCTTCCCTGTTTGAATAGCTTTTCTCTGCGCACTCTGGCCTTTCTCTGCGTCCTCTGCGGTTAAAAGCTTTTCCTCATACCGCCGGATACCCTCCGCGGTTACTATTGACACTTTTCGTAACGTGACCGAAAAAGTTTGCCACTTTTCGGCTCTTTCAATCCCTTGAAACGCACGCCTGACCGGCTCTTCGCCCCATACTTATCCCAGCGCACTGAATCCAAAGAAGATGCTGCCCGACCACCCAGCTACTCTGAACGGCCTCCCAGCTGCAATCTGAATATGCGTCCGACATTCTGAGTAACAGGAGGTAACCAGCAGGAGTTACAGGTGATGGTCCAAGGTAATGCTTACGTTTAAACTTTTGTGCTTGGATTTTTCAGGAACTGTCATAGAATGAAGCCCTGGAATGAACACCTTGAGCGCCTTCTGTCAAGTCAGCCGATGAGAATTCAGAAATACGCCACCGCATTCTTCGTCACTCTGGTCATGAGCTGCCAGGCATTTGCCGTTCGGCCCATGGTGTCGCCTCGTTATCACCGGATGCACCGCATTCATCGCATTCCATGGAATCCAGTATTCAAGCCATCGCACGAATCTTTGCTTTTACAGAATGAAGAGATTGACCGTCTAAACCTTCCGCGCATTTATGACGATAGGCAACTGGAGAGGCTCAAGGCCAGCGGCGACCTGGTTCCGATCGTGCCCGGTCAAACGCTTCGCATTCAGCCGTCACTCGATCCCAACCGGCGCTATTGCCGTACCTGGACCCTGGATTTCGTGAACGACCTCAGCGAGGCCTACTACAAAGAATTTCACGACCAGATTCAAGTGAACTCGGCTGTCCGCACGGTATTAGTGCAGAAAAAGCTTCGCCGGCACAATCGCAATGCCGCCCCAGAAAAGGGTGAAACGGCCTCGTCGCACCTTGCCGGGCTCACCGTCGATCTGCAACGCCGGGGAATGACCAAGGCTCAAGTCAAGTGGATGGAAAATTATCTTCGTCCGCTGAAGGAAATGGGACTGGTTGAGCCCGAAGAAGAGCGGCGGCAGTGGTGCTTCCACATCATGGTTGCCGGCGCTTACGACGACTGGCGCGCCACCCGTATGTTCGCCGCCGAAGAAGACGTGAACAAAACGCTTTCTGATCTCACCACAGTTGGATTGCCGGAAATCGACGTCCCATAACCAGTTTTACTAACAGGCCCTGCGGCGCTCATACGACCTCCGCAGGGTTTTCTATTTCTGCTGACTCCTCAGCTATTCTCATTGCATGCTGATTCTGATGGCTGGCCTGCCCGGCACCGGCAAAAGCACGCTCAGTCGTGTGCTGGCGGCGAAGCTTGGCGCCACGGTTATTGATAAAGATCAGGTGCGGGCCGCCCTCTTCTCCCCGCCGGACATTGAGTATTCCACCGAGCAGGATGACTTCTGCATGGCGGTCATGCTCAAAGTTGCCGGGTATCTATTTCGTAAGAATCCGGCGCGGATCGTATTTCTGGATGGCCGGACCTTCTCCCAGACCTATCAATTAAAACGCGCCACCGGCTTTGCCGAAGCTATCAGCCAGCCGTGGCGGATTCTAGAGTGTACTTGCAGTGAATCTACCGCTCAGCGGCGTCTAACAGAAAATCCTAATCACGTCGCCGCGAATCGGAATTTCGATTTGTACCTGCGAGTTAAGTCGCGTTTCGAAGAGATCACATTTCCGAAAACCGTCATCGACACCGACCAGCCGCTCGAAAACTGTATTCAGCTCGCGACCGAAGCCTTGAAGTGCTAACGAATTCTCTGTGGGGTTCCTTTGTGAAAGCCTGTAGCCTCTGTGGTTGGTCTTCCCGTGTCGTACAATGCTATTTCTGTCTCGACCCCAACCCATGCCAGGAGCAACCATGCGCAAACTGCTTATCGTTCTGATTGCTTTTTCTTCCCTGCAGCTGGTATCGCAAACTGCAGCGCCGGCGGCGAAGAAGCCAGTCGCCAAGAAGGCATCTGCCGCGACAGCGCTTCCGCCCACTGCGATTATCGATACCACGGCCGGAAAGCTGACCTGTGTACTTTTCCCCGATAAGGCGCCGATCGGCGTTGCCAACTTCATCGGTCTGGCGCGCGGAACCAAAGATTGGACGAACCCTGCAACCGGCCGCAAAATGCACGGCGTCCCTCTTTACAACGGAACCATTTTTCATCGCGTCATTCCCGATTTCATGATTCAAGGCGGCGACCCGATTGGCACCGGCGAGGGCGATCCCGGATACAAATTTAAAAACGAAACTTCGCCCGACCTGCAGTTTGACCGCCCCGGTCGGCTGGCCTATGCCAACGCTGGGCCGGACACTAACGGCTCGCAATTTTTCATCACCGAAGTTCCCTACCCAAGTTTGAATGGCGGCTACACTATCTTCGGCCAGTGCGATGATCCCAGCGTCGAAGTCGTTAAGAAGATCGCACGCATGCCGCGCAATACAAACGATCGCCCAAACGATCCGCCGAAGATCGTGAAAATTACGATCCTTCATGCCGGCGGAGCCCACGCACCAGTACACAAGCCCGTGCACAAACCTGCCCCCAAACCGGCAGCGCCGAAAACCAGTACTCCGAAGTAAAGAAGAATTGAGTCATTGAATCATTGAGGGATTGAATCATTTGAAAATCGGGAGTTATTTGATTTGTTCAATGATTCAATCATCCGATGATTCAGTGATTGAATATTATTTTTGAAAGGATTCATTCATGGCACGCGAGCCCGGCACTTATGCAACTCTCGAAACTTCTGAAGGCACGATCGTCTGTCGGCTTTTCGAAAAAGACGCCCCTAAGACGGTGCAGAACTTCATCGACCTTGCTGAAGGCAAACGCGAATGGAAGCATCCGAGCACCGGCAAGAAAAGCTCGGACCGTCTGTATGACGGCACGATTTTCCACCGCGTCATTCCCAATTTCATGGTGCAAGGTGGCGACCCGGCGGGCACCGGTTTCGGCGGCCCCGGCTACCAGTTTGAAGATGAAACCAAGGGCTCTCCCCACAAGTTCGACATGCCCGGCAAGCTGGCCATGGCGAACGCGGGTCCGAATACCAATGGTTCGCAATTCTTTATCACTGTCGCACCGACACAGTGGCTGACCGGTAAACACACAATTTTCGGCGAAGTCGTCGAAGGCCAGGATGTTGTCGATAAAATTGTCAACGTGCCACGCGGCCGCAACGATCGTCCGAACAAAGACGTGGTGTTGAAATCGGTAAAAATCGACCGAGAATAAAAACGGTATGGGTTAAGCCATGCCGTTCATCCGAGCCTAATGCCCACGGGGGCACTCTGGCGAGTTAACGTGGCCTGAGTGTGCAGATCACAAATCGCTATGGCCAGCGCATCGGCCGCATCGGCCGGTTCGGGAATTTGTTCGAGGCAGAGCAGTCTGGCGACCATCATCTGCACTTGTGCTTTTTCGGCGCGGCCGTAGCCGACAACCGATGACTTGATGGTTAAAGGCGCGTACTCGCCGATTTGAAGTTTCTGCGAAGATGCAGCCAGCATAGCTACGCCGCGAACTTGGCCAAGCTTCAGCGCAGACTTGGCATTCACGGAATAGAAGACTTCTTCAATCGCAACCCGGTCGGGCTGGAATTCCTGGATCAACGAACTCAGCCGTTCGAAAACCGTCGAAAGCCGGATTGGCAACGGCTCGCGTGGCGAGAGCCGGATTCCGCCAAATGCTATGCAGCCTAATTTCTCGCAACTGTCGAGATCAACCACTCCGTAACCGGTGCATTCGGTGCCGCAATCAATTCCCAGAACGCGCATGTTGCGACGAGTGTACTAGAAATTTCTGCTTATAAAGCGGGCTCGGGTTTACTCTCTCAACCCGCGCAATCGATTATCCAGATTGGAAAATCCGATACCTTCGCGCCTTTCACCAGAGTCGCACGGATGATAATCTAATGGTTCCGTGCCATGGTGAACGTGCCGGTAGTGTCTTCCGGCTTCCCGCGAGCTTCCGGAAAATCCATATTGCAGCGACGGAGGAAATAGGCGATGAAGATTGGCATACTGACGGGTGGTGGCGATTGTCCCGGACTGAATGCAGTGATTCGTGCCGCCGTTCGCAAAGGCAGTTTTCATTACGAAGACCAATTCGTGGGTTTTCTCGAGGGCTGGCGCGGGGTGATGGAAAATAAAACCATGCCGCTCGATCTGCAAAGCGTCGCGGGTATTCTGCCTCGCGGTGGAACCATTCTTCGCACCTCGCGTACCAATCCTGCCAAAAAACCTGATGGTCTCGATACCTGCATCGCTACTTTGAAGAAGAACAGCGTCGATGCGCTGATCGCGATCGGAGGCGATGACACGCTATCGGTCGCAACCAAGCTTTTTGATAAAGGCGTAAGAGTCGTGGGCGTTCCGAAAACAATAGATAACGACCTGGCCGGGACCGATTTTACGTTCGGCTTTGATACCGCAGTAAACGTCGTCACTGAAGCGATCGACCGCGTTCACACCACCGCCGAAGCGCATAACCGTGTCATGGTGGTTGAGGTCATGGGACGAGACGCAGGTTGGATCGCCATCTACAGCGGTATCGCGGGCGGCGCTGATGTAATTTTGATTCCCGAGCAGCCCTTCGACGTAGAGATGGTCGCCGCAAAAATTCGCCGCCGCCACGAGCGTGGACGTTACTTCAGCATCGTCGTCGTCGCCGAAGGCGCAAAGTTTGCCGAAGGCAAGAACGGTCCCGTTCTACAGGGCGGAGAAAAAGATGAGTTCGGGCACGCGCGATTGGGCGGAATCGCCAACGCCCTTGCTCAAGAACTTGAACGGCGCACCGGATTTGAGACACGTACGGTGGTGCTGGGTCACATTCAGCGCGGCGGTACACCAACCGCATTTGATCGTGTGCTGGCCACCCGCTATGGGTTAGGCGCGATCGACATGGTCCACCGCGGCGAATTTGGCCGAATGGCTGCCTTGCGCGCCAACAAGATTATTTCTATCCCGCTGGCCGAAGCCACGGCGAAAAACCGCACTGTGGATGAGGAGATGCTGAACGCCGCCTTCGGCATCCTCGAAGACGAAGAAAAGGAAGCCGTCGCGGGATAAGCGCCTCACTCCCTTCTACTGACCCAGGATTAGCGGCAGCCCATTCTTGCTGTTTCCGATGACCACTACTTTGGTATTGGAACTCTTGGCCAGCAATTCTGTCGCTTCAATTCCCTTCCACTGCAGCAATTGTGGGCTGATGCCTTGGGCCACGATCTGCTGAAAATCGCGAACACCCTGGGCTTCTATTCGTTTGCGTTGCGCTTCCTGCGTCTCTTTCTGCAGCCGGAAGTTCATGGCCAAAGCTTCCTGTTCGGCTTGTTGCTTGGCTTCAATAGAGGCTTTCAGCGTGGCAGGAAGTTGGATATCGCGCAGAAGAACGTTTTCAACCGCTATGCCGCGCTGGTTCAGCTCGACCGTGAGCTGGTCAAAGATCTGTTTCGCCACCATCTCGCGCTCTCCCGTATAGAGAGCATTGGCAGTATGCGACGCGGTCGCTTCCCGGATCGCGGCCCGCAGCATG
>DATNAF010000071.1:0-10455 GCA_035572845.1 Terriglobales bacterium | reverse complement strand
CCCCAGTAAGCCAACCCAGCCAGCACTGTAATGAGCGCCGACCAGCGAAACCAGTGCAGGGCCCGCAACATCAATCCGGGCGTGATTTTCGCGCGCGTCGCGGGATCGAGTTCCTTCATGAATGGAATATTTACCAGATTGAAGAAGTACAACAGGCCGATCCAAATGATGCCGGCAATGAAATGGATCAGCCGCAGCAGCATCAGAAAGTTAGTTTGGAAGTCGCTGGGAAGAGAGAAGTCCGCCGAAGCGTAGAGCATTGATTCACGCCCTCCGAAAGTGTCGCGGAAACTTTACAGGAAAGTTGCAGATGTGAAAAGCGGATGAGTTGCAGGGACCTGAAAAGGATGGACAGAGTCCAATTGAGCGTAAAGTCAAAAACTCTTACCCGCAGAGAACGCGGAGAAATGCGGAGATCGCTGAGAGAAATATCGCGAACTTATAGCCGGGACTGTGCGGCTATTTTCGTGTAATACATCACGCGTCAGAGGACGTTGGAATCCACGAAGGCTTACTTCAACGCGTTCAAGCGTGCGTTCAGCCGTGATTTGTACCGGGCGGCGGTGTTTTTATGCAGAACACCTTTCTGGATAGCTTTATCCAGCGCCGACGCGGTCTGGCTGAAGGCCTGAGTGGCTGCAGCCTTGTCGCCCTTGCCAAGGGCTTCACGCATATCGCGGAGAGCTGAACGCAGGCGCGAGGTATTGCCGCGGTTGCGGGCGGTGCGTCGTTCGGTTTGACGGGCGCGTTTGAGCGCAGAAAAATGGTTTGCCATTACGTGTGAATGCCTTTTCTGTAGGGTCCCGGCGGAGTTCCCGCGGGCTTTGAATAACCTATTCTACTGGAATAAGTTGCAGAGGGTCAACGGCCGCTATTCTGGTTGACTAGCAACGAAGCCGAGGGGTACGCTTTTAATAGAATTATTTAACTGCCCACCTCATGCGGCGAAGTACAATCCGTGAAGCAACGCTGGGGCGTTCTTCAATCCCATACGCGACATCTAATGCCTTGAAACGCGCAACTGCGCCCGAGGGTACCCGGAAGACGGAATCTGAATGAAGAAGAGTATTGAAATAAGTCCTAACATCGAGGCCCTGTTCGGCACCCGTGACGAAAACCTGCATGTGCTGGAAGACGGCCTGAACGTCAACATTGACCTCCGCTCTGACTCTATCGAAGTTGAAGGAACTCCGCGCGACGTAACCCGCGCTGAGCAGGTCATTGCAGATTACGATCAACTGCAGCGCAGCGGCCACACTTTTAACAATGGCGATCTGAACAGCATGCTTCGTGTGCTGGTCGCCGATCCCAAAGCCACTTTGCGCGGACTAGTCGAAGCCGGACGCCAGCGTTCCTTTGGACGCCGCACGGTGCAGCCGAAAAGCTTGAACCAGCGCCGGTACCTGGATGCAATTGAAACTCACGACATGGTCTTTGGCATCGGGCCGGCGGGCACAGGCAAAACTTATCTCGCAGTTGCGATGGCGATCTCGGCGCTGCTGTCGAAGCGGGTGAACCGGATCATACTGGCACGCCCAGCGGTTGAGGCCGGCGAACGCCTGGGATTTTTGCCGGGAACACTGCAGGAAAAAATCGATCCTTACTTGCGGCCGCTGTATGACGCGCTGTATGACATGCTGGAGCCAGAGAAGGTAGACCGTTATCTGGAAAAAAATGTCATCGAAATTGCGCCGATCGCTTTCATGCGCGGGCGCACGTTGAATGATTCATTTGTGATCCTGGATGAAGCGCAGAACACAACTTCCGAGCAGATGAAGATGTTTGTAACCCGCCTTGGGTTTAATTCCAAAGCAGTGATCACCGGCGACATCACTCAAATCGATTTGCCTAACGCGCGCCGTAGTGGCCTGCTGGAAGCGATTGACATTCTCAAGAACGTGCAAGGCCTGGCGTTCGCGTATTTCGATGATGGCGATGTAGTGCGCCATCATCTGGTTCAGCGCATTATTCGCGCCTACGATGAGCACAAGACTCGGATATCGGAAGAGCAAATGGATTTGTTGGGTCCGAAGACCGCGAATGGAAACGGCTCGGCTTCGAACGTGAGCGAACCTGCAGAATAGCGAAGTTTCACTAGGAGGGCGCGTTCCGCGTCCTCTTTTGTTTTTAGACACGATTAAATCGCAAATGAAATTGAGCAATTCGATCATCGTTTTTGAAAAGAAGTTGCCGGGATTGAGTTCGCGGGCCTTTGCTGGCTTTGCGCTCAAAGCATGCCGCGCAGCTGGGCTTCGCGGAGACGTTAGCGTTTTAATTACTGGGAATTCCAGCATGCGCCGGTTGAACTCGCGCTTTCGCGGCAAGAGCAGACCGACAGATGTGTTGTCGTTTCCGGCGGCTTCTGCGAACGGCTTCGCTGGCGATATCGCGATTTCACTCGACATCGCCGAACGCAATGCGCGTCTTCTAGGACATTCAGTTGCCGACGAAATTCGTATTCTGATATTGCACGGTATCCTGCATCTTGCAGGATATGATCATGAAAGCGATCAAGGCGAGATGGCAAAGAAGGAAATCCTATTGCGGAGGCGCCTTGCATTGCCGACCAGTTTGATCGAGCGAACCGACACTTTACCCACGAGAAAGAAATTGCCGACATCGGCGCGCGCAGTGGCGCGCTCACCCAGATGAACCTTGTCATAACCATCACGCTGATCATACTTTTCGGGCTGCTGACCCTTGCTTCGTACGTAGACCGCGTTTATGCGGAAATAGGAAAATTTCTTTCCCGCGACTTTCAAGACAACATCGATACTTTTGAACAGCAGGTTGAACCGAAGTTGAAAGTAAGCCGGTCGCGCGCGGCGCTTTCGATGTCTGTGTTGACGCCGTTACTGATGGCTGCGGTGGCGATGATGATAGGCTTCGCGGTATTCGGCGAAGGTAATTGGAGTGTAGACGCGGTGCTGGAGGCCGCGCTCGGGCTTCTCCTGATCGTTATCGTATTCAACCGTTTTCTGCCGTTCGTATTTTTTTCGCGCACAAGCGGTGCGTGGTTGACCCGGTGGGTACCGCTTTTGCGGGGAATGATTTATCTCAGCCTGCCGATCACACTCGTTTTGGGATTCCTGCAGTCCGTCGCATCGTTAACCAAAGAGCATTCTGAGTCGCAGCCCGAGACTCAGGCCGAAGCCGTGGACGCGCTCATTGAAGCAGGGCAGGAAGAGGGAATTCTCGATGAAAGTAATCGTGACCTGATCCAGTCTGTGGTGCAATTCAGCGAAAAAACTGTCCGCGAAGCGATGAAGCCGCGCCCCGAGATGGTGGTCGTTGCATTCGATACGACGGTTGAAAAGTTCATTGAATTACTACGCCTGCGTCCTTTCTCCCGTGTTCCGGTATTTGAAGGCAGTCTCGACCATATCGTTGGCATAGTTTACGCGCAGGATGTTCTGCAAGTGCCGGATGCGGAAGCGCATACTCAAACCGTTGGTTCGCTCATGCGCAAAGATATTTTATTTGTGCCGGAGACGAAGCTAGGCAGCGATCTGTTGCGAGAGATGCAGAAAAATAAATCGCGCATGGCCATTGTCATCGACGAATACGGCGGCGTCGCGGGGTTGGTCACGATTGAGGACCTGGTCGAAGAAATCGTCGGCGAAATCAGCGACGAGCACGAACCCGCACAGGTCATTCGCGAAACTGAGAGCTCTTATCTGGTCCCTGGAAACATGGATGTGGATCGCCTCGAAGAGTTGCTCGGTGTTCGTCATGAGCGCCGGGGAGCGGCCACTGTGGCCGGTTTGGTGAGTGAACTAGCCGGGAGAATTCCAAAGAAGGGCGAAGTGGTTGAAGAAGACGGGCTGCGCTTAGAAGTCCTGCAAGCTACCGACCGGCGAATTGAACGCGTGAGAGTCTCAGTCGTAAATTCCCAGCAGATGAAGCTGATTTAGATGTCATTCCGCTCTGGCTTCGTCACTATCATCGGTCGTCCTAACGCCGGCAAATCCACCTTGCTGAATGCGCTCGCTGGGGAGAAACTCGCAATCGTCAGCCCTAAGCCGCAGACCACGCGAAACCGCGTACTGGGAGTGATTAACGTTCCGAAGAAGAAGGGTAGACCCGGCGCTCAGGTTGTACTGATCGATACTCCCGGAGTTCACCGCGCCGCAAGCTCGCTGGGCCGCAAGATGATGGCGGAGGTGCGGGAGGCGCTAAACGGATGCGATCTCGCGCTGATCATTACCGATGCTGCGGCAAAATCGAATGCCGGCGACGAGTTCCTCCTGGATGTAATGAAAGGCGCAAAGACTCCTGCGTTTCTGCTGCTGAATAAGATCGACCTCTTACGCGGCGAGAAGCGCAAGCTGCTGCCGTTGATCGAGAAGTACTCAAAACTCCGTGACTTTCGCGAAGTCATTCCTATCTCCGCACGCAAACGCGAGGGCCTGGATTTATTGCTGGATAAAGTCATTCATGCATTGCCGGAGGGGCCGCACTATTTCCCAGAAGGGCAAATCACTGACCAGCCTGCGCGATTCATGGCATCGGAGTTGATTCGAGAGCAGGTTCTATTCGCCACCACTGAAGAGGTGCCGCACTCCACCACGGTGATGATTGAGCAATTCGAAGAAGGCGCAAGACTCACGCGCATCGCTGCGGTCATCTTTTGCGAGCGCGAGGGACAAAAACGAATTCTGATCGGTCATCGCGGCGAAATGCTGAAAAAGATTGGGACTGCGGCACGAATTGAAATTGAAAAGATGCTTGGAACTAAGGTTTACTTGGAGCTGTTTGTAAAGGTCCGCCAGAACTGGCGCGAGTCGAGGGGTTTCGTCGAAGAGTTGGATTGGAGAAAGCAGCTCGAACATCTGGTCGGAACCGGAGGACCCGAATAATCCCTGTTTTATTCCTTCAACGCAATTCCCAAGGCTCGCATCTTTCTGTAGAGGTGACTGCGCTCCAGCCCCAGCACCTCCGCCGCGCGACTGATGTTGCCGTGGTTTTCATCTAATTTTTTGAGAATGTAATCTCGTTCGTAAGCCGATCTCGCTTGATGCAGAGTAAGGAAATCTCCACCGCGACGGCTTCCATCCCGATAAACCAGGGGCGGCAGGTGTTTTCGATCAAAGCGGACAGTTGTCGGATTCATGATGACGATGCGCTCGATGACATTGCGAAGTTCGCGCACGTTGCCGGGCCACGAATAGCGCATCAGCCCTTCAATCGCGTCATCAGTTATCTCTCGCGGTCGACGGCCATAACGGCCGGAAAATTCTTTCAGAAAATGTGTGGTGAGCAGTGGAATGTCTTCTTTGCGTTCGCGTAGAGGTGGAACTGAAAATGGAATCACATTAAGCCGATAGAAAAGATCTTCCCGAAAATTGCCGCGTGAAATTTCCTCTTCTAAATCCTTATTGGTCGATGCAATCACCCGAACGTCAACGATTACAGCTTCATCGCCTCCCACCGGAGTGAAATTCTGTTCTTCCAGCGTGCGTAAAACTTTAGCTTGCGTCTTCAGGCTCATGTCGCCGACTTCATCTAGAAAAAGCGACCCGCGGTTTGCCTTAAGAAACTTACCTTCCTTGCCTTCCGTGACTGTCGGCAGCGAGCCTTTGCGATGGCCAAAAAGTTCACTCTCGATCAAGTCTTCCGGAATTGCGGCGCAATTAACCTCAACAAAGGTTTCATCGCTGCGCAAACTCTGGCCGTGGATAGCGTGAGCGACCAATTCTTTTCCCGTACCCGATTCCCCGAAAATCAGTACTCGGCCATTGGTAGGCGCCATCAACTGTATCTGCTGCCGAAGGGCTTTCATTGGAACGCTATCGCCCACGATCGCGGTCTTCGGCGCGAGCTGCTTCTTTAGGTCCTTATTTTCCTCACGCAGCTTTTTGGCTTCCAAAGCATTCTTGAGAAGGATGAGAGTCTTGTCGATCGAAAGCGGCTTTTCGAGAAAATCAAAAGCGCCCAGCTTGGTTGCTCTGACCGCAGTTTCAATCGTGGCATGGCCGGAGATGATAATGACCTCGGGTGAATTTTCCAGTTCGCGAATTTTCTGCAGCACATCGAGACCATCCATGCCGGGTAACCATATATCCAGCAGGACCACATCGAAGGGTTTCTTGCGCAGTAGTTCCAGGCATGACTCGCCCGTGTCGGTTCCGACAGGATGGTAGCCCTCATCTTCGAGCACACCTTGAAGCGAGTCGCGAATCGACGGCTCGTCATCGACAATAAGAATATTAAGCATTTTGGGTTGCGTGGACCGCGCCGGCAATGTGAGCTGCAATTGGCAATTCAATAATGAAGCGTGCCCCGGCAGGTTTGTTCTCTTCTACACGAATCGATCCGTGATGATCTTCGATGATCCGGCTAACGATGGCTAACCCAAGCCCAGTGCCGCGTTTCTTGGTCGAGAAATATGGCAGGAAGAGACGCTCTTTCAAATCCTGAGTAACGCCGGGACCGCTGTCTGAGACACAGATTTCGACCAGGTCGTGATCAGGCACCAGTGAAGTAGAAATTTCAATTTCTTTCACTGCAGATGCCTGCACCGCTTCCGCAGCATTGTCCACTAAGTTGGCGATAGCACGTTTCATAGCATCTGAATCAGCCATTACCTGCGGCAGATCGGTTGAGAACAAAGTGCGCATGTGGATTTCATCCACTCTGCCGTTAAACATGGAGAGCGCGCTCTCGACGATACCGTTGATGTTTGCGGGTTGTGGCTGCGAAGAAGGGAAGCGGGCAAGAGTGGCAAACTCGTTCACCAGGTTGCGGACGGTCTCAACTGCGCCGCAGATGGCTTCTGCGCAGCCGCGCACGATATCTACCGAGGTAGCGTCAGGTAGGATGCTGCGATCCAGATGGCGAAGGATGCGATCGGCGGAAAGCGCAATGGGTGTGAGAGGATTTTTGATTTCGTGAGCCACGCGGCGCGCGACTTCCCGCCATGCGGCCTGCTTCTGTGCTCGCAACAGGTCTGACAAGTCTTCGAATACCAGCACATATCCGATTCTTTCGTGGTGGTGCTCCAAAGTGGCGACGGTGACCGCGACATTCAATTGCGAGCGTTGAATCGCAAACTCCATTTGTGTGGTCGTAGTCCCCATGCGATCGGCACGCCGCAGCAAGTGCTCCAAATCCTCGAGCACCTCTGACGCAAACAGATCGCGTAAAGCGGCGCCGATCAATGTTGATGCCATCTGCGGCTTCTCGGAAGGCCGCAGCATTCGCAGCAGCGCTTGATTTACGTGGCGGACGCGCAGTTCGGCATCGAGCGAAAGCACGCCGGTCGGAATGCTTTCAAGAATGGTCTCAATGTGTTGCCGGCGCCGTTCCAGTTCAGAATTGGCGTCGCTCAGTTCGTGGCTGGCGGTCTCAAGTTTACGGCGATTACTGGAAAGCTCTCCCGCCATTTGATTGAAAGAACGCACCAGGTCACCCAATTCATCAGCCGCCGGAACTTCAACCCGGTAATCCAGGTTACCCCGCGAGATTTCCTGAGTGGCTTCAGCAAGCGCTACCACCGGCCGCGTTACCAGGCGCGACAAATACAGCGCCAGCCACATACTGGCAAAGAGCACCATTCCGGTGATCCACCACAACAGAACCATGTAGGTGCGGCGAACGGTGCGCCGCGCCTTTGCCAATTCCAGATATCGCTGCTGGCTGAGTTCAAGCTGCTTTCGCGCCTCGGTGAAATTTGCCGGCAACGGCATAGCCACCAGAATTTCCCCAGAATCACCAACCGGGGCAGTGCCGAGAACGTATTCGATACCGTTCCACGAAATATGTTGCGGCTCTGAACTACTGGGGCGAGGAATTTTCGGTTTCAGCAGCGGCCATTCCGCGGGAGATCCGAAGCTGGCTTCCGCGTCACCGGAAAGAATTGCTATAGCGAAGCCGCCCTGGAGGGTGGGCCCGCGCATCCGGAACTGGTTCAGCACTCCGGAAAAGCTGTGCCCATCGAAGGCGTGCTGGGTTTCGGGCGCGGACGCAATCGATACAGCTTCTGCATGGGCGTTTGCAGCCACATATTTCGCGAGCATTTGCGCCATCAACGCCGTGTCCTGCCGGACTTCCTCGACGGGAGTGGAAAACCAGCGTTCGATGGAGCGGTTCATCAGTCCATAAGCGAACCAGAACATCACGATGACAGGAAGAAAGGAGAGCAGCAAACTTCCAACTACCAGGCGCGTACGGAACTTCGATCCCAACACGCCCATCCGGCGTTCGGCGAAAAGCTTGATCAGGTTCCGCGCCAGAACGAACGTGAGCGTCACGAACAGCAGGAACACCAACGCCGAAAGCGCTGCCAGAAAAACTGTCTGCTGCGTGGTGCTGGGATTGATAAAAGGAAGATCGAATGATGATTCCGAAAGCAGAATTGCAAACAGCACAAAACTTCCTGCCGCGAGGAAGATGATTAGCCGCTTGCGATCTTTGGGTCCGAGAGGACTGCGTGAAGCCATAGATAGGTCGGTCAACCTTCTGGGCGCGCCGAACAAACATTATAGCCTTCGTTCACCGCACGGATTGAGCCTTGAGACGGGTTGATTCACGCCTTATTAGTTCTTTTAACTACGAGGAATATGGGGATAGCAATCAGTTGCGCGGCAACTGAAAAGGCGAGCAATGCTAACAAAGAAATGTCATACAACCTGCCGATAATGACACTGCCGATAAACCAGGAAATGCCGTAAACGCCTGTAAAAATTCCGTACGCGGTCGGCCTTCGTTGCTGCGGAACCATGGTGGCCACCGCCGCGGGAATGATCGATTCGTGCACTCCCATGCCGAGTCCCCACAGCGCCACGCCAGCCAGTGCCAGCCAGAATCCGCCGAGAAAAACCAGAGGCGCCGAAGCAGCAGAAATAAGTGTGAGTGGAACCAGAATGCCAATTCCGGCGCGGTCAAAGAGGCGCCCGAATACCAACGATCCCAAACCGCTCGCAGCCATCGCTACTGAATAAAATATCGGTATCCAGAGATTCGGAACGATCGATGCTTTTTGAAAATGAAATGCTACCAGAGAGAAATCGGCGAACCCGGCAGCGACGAGCGCAGCGCCGGCCATGTAAATCCAGAACACACGGGGCAATGTCGCGTCACCTTCATTTCTGGGCTTTAGCTCCAGATCTTCGGGCGTGGGATACAGAATTTTTGCGAGAACGAGAAAGCAGAGCGTCAGGATAGCGGGAACCAGCAGGACCGCGAAGGCCTGGCGATAGGTCCCGTGGCGGGCGAGAATGAACGCCACAACCAGCGGGCCGATCAATGCCCCAGCCTGGTCCATCGCCTCGTGCAGGCCGAAGCCGAATCCTAAGCCGATATCTTTACTGGCGTGCGAAAGCATCACGTCACGCGGCGGATTTCGGATGGCTTTGCCCACCCGTTCCAGCACGATCAGCAATCCGGCAATCTGCCAGTTGGGCGCCCAGGCCAGCAATGGGACAGCGGCCATTTGTACTACATAGCCGAAAATGGTGATCGGCCAAAATTGGCGAGTTCGTTCGCTGAGCGGACCCGAAACCAGCCGCAGACCATAACCGAGCAATTCGCCCAGGCCGGCGATGATTCCCACAAGCGTGCCGCTTGCGCCCAGTACAGCCAGATACGGGCCATTTACACTACGCGCGCCTTCGTAAACGAAGTCGGCGAACAAACTCACGACTCCGATCAGTATGACGAATTTGAAAGCCCGATTTTTCATTACTGTTCGACGAAACTCCCAATCAATCTACATTGTTCATGCGTACTCTTGCATTTGCTTGAAGGCGAGAGGCAGCACCGGTTACGAATGGTGGTCAGGGCCGACGATCCAGGTAGCATTCGCGAACTCTGCAGTTAGAATTCGTTTGATGCCATTTTTCTTGGGAATTGACGGCGGAGGCACCAAGACTCGCTGCGTTGTTGGCGACGAAAAATCGCAATTGGGAGTCGGAAGTTCATCGAGCAGCAAAGTCCAGCGAGTAGGCGAAGCTTGCGCACGGGATGCTTTGGCTGGCGCGGTGAACGATGCATGTGTCCAGGCGGGAATTTCACCGCGGCAAATTGCTCGCACTTGCGCAGGAATTACGGGTGCGGCACGGTCTGAAATCGCCCGAGTGATGCGGGATCTGGTGGCCAGCATCGTAGGCGGACACGTTGAAATCGTAGGCGACATTGAGATTGCCTTCGAAGATGCTTTCGGTTCCGCGCCCGGCGTGATGTTGATTGCCGGAACTGGTTCGATTGCCTTTGGGCGGAATGAGAGCGGGGCAACCGCGCGAGCCGGCGGCTGGGGGTATCCCATTTCAGACGAAGGCTCGGGTCAATGGATCGGCGCCGAGGCAGTGCGTGGGTCATTGCGTGCGCGCGATCGCGGCCAGCCAACCGAATTTTTGAGCGACTTAATGGAAAAACTCGACATCAGTAATTTCGAAGATTTTATCGTTCGACTGAATGCGACTCCGCCCGCCGATTTCTCGACGCTGTTCCCGGTTG
>DATNAF010000070.1:0-4465 GCA_035572845.1 Terriglobales bacterium | reverse complement strand
GCTCTCCCCAGTGTGGGAAGCGACTTTCGATGCTGCCAAGCGCCACAATCTGGGCGTGGGGTTCAGGATTCAACTCTCGAGTCCGAACATCGAACCGCAAAAGCTCTCCATGCCAGACTTTCTCCACGAGAAAGTTCCCATCGTCAACATCGGCGGTAAGTCGAAGGAGCACCATGCCGGTCACGATTTTTATGAACCGCGTTATGATTCTCCGGAATTTCAGAAAGCATTTACCGAGCTGAATGAACTGTTGGCTGAGCGTTTCGACGGAAATCCGCAGTCGGAGTTCATGGACCTGATGATTTATGGATTCTGGGGCGAAGGGCATACCAACGACTTGCCGAGTCCCTTCCCAGACTATCTGACGGCAGAAAAAACTCTGGTTCACATGACCCAATTGCAAATCGACACCTGGAAACGCACGCCGCTGGCCGTGAATATGGAACCTGATATAAGCAATGTGGGCAATCGTCAACTGCAGGACGTCGCCGTTCGAGCGGGCTGCTGGCTGCGCTCCGACAGTCTCATCATGGATGAGCCGATCCAGATCGAGGAACTGGGGCATCGTCCGCCGTGGCTTGCGACCATTCTTGAAGACGGGGAAAACCGGCATTACGTTCTTCCTGAATACGCGGCTGAGGAGCAAGCTTGTTTGAGCAAACTTCCGCCATCGATGCTGGCATTTGTTGGAAGCGACAATGAGGCTTATCCGAACGACGACTATCCTCACAAAATTGGCGGTCCGATCAAAGTCCCTTATCGCGAAACTGCAGGCTTTCACGCTCTCGATATCGGAACGAATTATTTCGGACTCTGGACCGAAGCAGATAATATTCGGCGTTACTACGAAAAGTATCCAGAGTCGCTCCGCGCTATGGAGCAGCGGCTTGGATACCGGGTGCGTCCGTCATTAATATGGCAGAGGAAGCGATATAACACGATGGAGTTGATTCTGGGCATTGCCAATGACGGTGTCGCGGGAGTGCCGGGAGTGCTCGGAGTTTACGCTGAGAGCCTCGATGGCAAAGTTAAGGTTGGGGGCAATCTCGATCCTGGAGAACCGCGCCCCAGCCAGCTTCGTCAAGCGTCGATCATTTTGCCCCAAGGCATGGATGGGCAACAGATTACTCTTCGCGCTGAAATTGAAGTGAAGGGTGTGCGGCGCCCGGTCAGATGGGCTTGTCGGCAGGCGACCAATCCTGACGGCTCAATCACAATTCGTCTTAAAAAAGGCAGCGACCCTGATTGGAGAAAAGGAGTTTAGATCTTTGAAGGAAGAGGATGCCAAGCACGATGATGCGCTCGGATTAAATCAGCCAATTTGCCGGCGCGATTTTCTAAACTCCACTTTGCTCGCCGCCGGCGGTGCGCTGCTTGGCTCCCTGACTCCCAAGCAGCTTTTGGCCCAACAAGAAGACTGGACGGGATACGCCGGGGTCGGCGATTACGCCCGCTCAAACGGCAACACCTTTGAAGTGATGACCGCGGGACACCAGATTCGCAATGGCGCCTTCAACTCATTACCCGCAGACACAATCGACACCGGTGAAGTTTTTGATTGCGTTGTCGTCGGCGGAGGGATCAGCGGTCTTTCGGCGGCTTTGTTTTTCAAAAAATATGGCGGCCCTAAGCTGAATTGTCTGGTTCTCGATAATCATCCGGTGTTCGGCGGTGAGGCCAAGCGCAACGAGTTCATCGTGGATGGCCAGCGCATCATGGGACCGCAGGGCGCCGATCATTTTCAAGTTCCGCTTCCCCACAGCTTCATGGGCAGGTTCTTTGAAATGATCGGGCTGGACTGGAACGCCTTTAAATATCAGGAATGGGGCAGCTCGTCTCCTGAAATTCCGCTCGGAAACAGCTTTGAA
Source organism: Terriglobales bacterium (assembly GCA_035572845.1). Lineage (GTDB taxonomy): Bacteria > Acidobacteriota > Terriglobia > Terriglobales > Acidobacteriaceae > Gp1-AA145. The sequence continues at coordinate 2,597 of DATNAF010000070.1, read as the reverse complement.
GATGCGCGAGGACCTGACGCATTCTATTTCGGCGCAAAGTTCGGCAAAACGCCCGGCATGTGGATGATCGACCCCTGGAAAAACAAACTGCAGGGCGCGCCAATTTCCGATCAGATGCGCGCTGAACTGCTCAAGTATCACGAACAGCAAAAGCCGGGTTTGCCGTTCGAGTATCCGGGCGATGCAAAATCACGACAGATCGACAGCGTAACAATTGAACAGTACTTGATGGAAAACTACGGTCTGAGCAAACCGACGATTCAGACCTTCATGGCGGACGAAGGCAGTGGCCATGGCGCCGGGCCAGACGTACTTTCTGCCTACTGCATTTACTGCTTCGATGTCGATCGTTCTATGGATGAGCCGCCGCTTTCATTTCCTGGGGGAAACGATGGAATTGCGCGGCATATGATGAAAACGCTCGTGCCTGACTCGATTCCCGGGCCTAATACGCTCGAAGCGGTTTGTCGTAACAACATCGATTTCGATTCGCTCGATCGCCCGGGCCAGCCCTCGAGAATTCGCTTAAACAGCACAACCGTTTGGGTGAAGCACGAAGGCGAGCCTTCCAAGTCTAGATTCGTTACCATCGTTTACACTCGCGGCGGCAAAGTTTATCTGGTAAAAGCGCGTTCGGTGGTGATGGCCGGCGGCTGCTGGACTTCAAAGTTGATCGTGCGTGATCTGCCTTCGGCACAGCGAGAAGCTTACGATCAGTTCTACCGTTCGCCTTGCATGATGGCGAATGTTGCGTTGCGAAACTGGCGCTTCTTATACAAAATGGGCATTTCAGGGTGCCAATGGTTTGAAGGGTTGGGCAGCTTCGCGGCGGTCCGCAAGGTCCCCACATTTTCTACCGACAACAAAACCATCGGGCCGGATTCTCCGCTCGTTCTCACACTCAAAGTTCTTTTTCCTCATTATGGCAAACCGCTGCAGGAGCAGGGCAATCTGGGCCGAGTACAGCTTCTTTCGACTTCGTTTCGCGATTACGAGCGCCAGATCCGCGCGCAATTGACTGAAATGTTCTCGGCATCGGGATTCGATGCAACGCGCGACATCGCTGGCATCGTTCTCAATCGCTGGGGACACGCGTACGGCAGCCCGCAGCCCGGCTTCTTTTTCGGAAAAGATGGAAAGCCCGCACCGCGGGACGTTCTGCGCGCCATGCCCTTCGGACGAATCGCCTTCGCGAATACGGATCTCTCAGGCGCGCCCGATCACCGCACTGCAATTGGGGAGGCGCATCGCGCCATCAATCAGTTGCTGGATCGGGTATTGACGTCATAGAAGGCGCGAGTGAATACATCAATGGATGTACGCGCCGCCCGGCAACAAATACTGGATTGGCCACAACTCCTGCTTTTGCTCGACCAGATCAGACCACTTCACAACGTGCGCGTCTGGTTCAGCTAAAAGCTTGATGTTCGGAAGAGTTTCAGCTACGGCGTTGCTATATGTGTAAGCGTCGCCTGTGCCGATTACCGCAAAGGTGTGATTCATTTTCTGGTCAGCGAATCGCATTGCGATTTCGACATCTTCAATCATCTGCAGCAGGTAAGGGCGGCCGGTGAGCACTGAGTTATAGACATAGTCTGCCAATACCCCAGAGATCGGACTGGTATAAGCGCGGTTGAAATCCATTTGGCTGAGCGTCGGGTCATCGGGAGACGCGGCTTTGTACGGCATTCGAGTCTCGCCCAGTCCTCGCGGATCCATGGAGACGATGTCATATCCCGCACCAAGATACTTGGTTAAATTCGGCCAATCCGCCGCGCTAACTCTTCCGTTTTCACCTAGCCACAGCAGCACACGGCGATGATCGCTGGACGATTTATAAATACGTAAAAGCGGCATCGCCAAATAGCGGCTATGATGCAGCAGGTATCGGTCGATACTCACTTCGCCTGATGTCGTAGCCCCCATCTGTTCCCACAAAATCTCGTCATTGCGCGGAGTGGCACCGTTGTACTCGGCGACGTGCCACGAACTAATTCCAGGATATTCCTTCGAATAATAAAGTTCCTTGAGAGTGGTTGCCGGCCGACTTTTGTGCCCCTCAAAATAGTCGCGAATCACATCCATGAGGGAGCGCGCGGTCGGGTACTCGAGCATTACCTGCCCTGAGCCAGTGCACTGCAAAGTTTGATCGTTCAATTGTTTGACTTCGGGCAAGCCCCGGCGACGTGGCAAGCCATTGAAATGGTCCAGGAAATCGAGCGCGGCTTCCTGATTTTCATCCGAAAACTGATGACCGTGGTATCCCGCATGCATACCAATGCGTTCAGCATGACCGAACTTCTCGTAAACACGCTCGACTTCGTGCACCCTCTCCTGTGTGCCCTCAATAGGAAAGAAATCGAGCACAGCAGCAGAGACCCACACCGGCCGGGGATACATCAGCAGGAGCAAGCCGGGATGGTCTAGTCCCTTGGAGATCATTCCGTCCAGGTCCTGCTCAGGATCGCTGTCGGGGTCTTTGAAGATGCGGTTGTAAACCCGCATGGGCAGGGCAGTGATGTAGCAGGATGGCGCCGCAACTTTAATCCGCGGGTCGAGAGCAGCAATGTTCGCTGCCTGCGTGCCGCCACCGCTGG
>DATNAF010000069.1:0-4912 GCA_035572845.1 Terriglobales bacterium | reverse complement strand
AGGCTTGCGCATCGAGATGGGAAAATTCAGCGATTCGTTTGATGTAACCGGCAAGCACCTGCGCAATGCCCAGGCCAAGTACGATGAGAGCCTGCGCGCGCTCGACAAGATCCAGACCCGCGTGCAGTTGTTAGGAAACGGCGCGACCGAGGCGCAGAATGCGCTGTTTGAAGCTGAGCCTCGGGCAGCGCTGAAGGCCAGCGCGAACTAGCTGCTGGCTACTAGCCAAAATCATCCCCAAAATCAAAAACTCACACAGATAAAACGGATGCAACAGATCATTGAAGGAAAAAAATCCGTCCCATCCGTCTCATCCGTGCGGGATGTTGCTTTTGATTTGCTGGCAGCCAGTAGCTAGCAGCCAGCAGCCAAAAAAACTTTGGGGGACGCTGTTCGCGTCCCCCGTTTTACTCAGCCTTGTCAGCTCTTACTTTTTCTTCTTTGAGCTTGACTTCTTTTTCGAGGCTTTCTTGGTTGCCATGGTTTCTATTCTCCCTTTCGATTCATCATCGAGTATGTGCAACGATCTTTTGTTGCAATGGTTGAATGTATAGAGTCATTGAAAAACGAAGTCAAGAAAAAAATGGTTGACGTGAGTTGTTCTTTGAGTTCTCACCCCGAATGGGATCGGGTGATTTCGCGATCGGGCGATCGGGTGATTTGAAAATCTGCGCCCAACACCGGTTATAAAGGCTAGAACGCGTGTGGTGCGATTTTCAATCACCGGATCACGAAATCACCCGATCACCCGATTCGTAACATCACCCGATCACCCGATCGCGAAATCACCCGATCTGGACGGTGCCCGGAAACGCCACTCTATTTCACTACGCCGCTCTTCTGCAGTTTGTCGTACAACATGAGTCCAACGCCGGAGACGCTGTCGAAGATCGCGTGGCCCATCATTCCGGGGCGCAGGCTTTTGCGCAGGATCGCGAGTGCACCGAACATCGCTCCCATCACGAAGATGATGAACATTCTTTTCGCGCCTTCATAGCCATGCGAGAGGCCAAAGAGAATTGCCGACGCAATCATCCCGATCCAGGCGTTGCGCAGCAAAGTCGAAAATTGGCGCTGAAAATATCCACGATAAATAATCTCTTCCACGAACCCGGCGACTGTGCTCATGAAGATGAAGAGCGCCAACTCCGCTCCGTTCTTCGGCCCGATCGCCTGGATCGTTTTTCTTCCTTCATCCATGGGGCCGGGCTGATTTAAGTGCAGTGCCACGGCAATTCCGGCCACGACTCCCAGCAGCAGAATCCAGAAACCGACGGCGATGGCGACATCGAGCAGGAAATCTTCAACCGTGTTCCAGCGCCCGCCGATCACTTCGCGAAAGCGCATACGCGAGAACCTGATGCCCAGATAAGTGAGGCCGAGCAGAAAGAACTCTGAGCCGATGGTGACCAGGTAAAAAAAGACGTGTCCGCGCTTCTGGGCAATCGCTCCCTGCTGATCCGCACCGGCGAACGAAAGAAAGACAATCAGAGCTGCAAGCAGAAAGGTGTAAATGTAATGAAGATTGGAGCCACGGGGCGGCGCGCTCTCCAGCGTTGCGGACGGGGTGGAAGTGGCAACTGCGGTTTGAGAGTCAGGGCTGAAGTCAGTCAATGCATTTCCTCGTGAGCCGAACTGGAGCTTTGCGCCATCTTATAATGAGAAGTTCGGTACAAACTCACATCATTGGTGAATTGTCCTTCCGAGAGCGAGGAATCTGCGGTGTGGGACAGGTCGGGAGCATGTTTCAAAAATGGCGATACTTTCATCAGACGTGCAGCGATTACTCGACGTCTGTCATCCTGAGAGAGGGCGAACGCCCGAGTCGAAGGACCCCAGCGATGGTAATGCTTGTACGCTCTTCAGGATTTTGGCGGGTGATCAGCCTAGCGAGTCTGATTTCTTTGCAAAACCTTAGATCGGCACCTTTGGCGGATAGATTTGTAGGGGTCCTTCGACTCAGGCGTTCGCCCTCGCTCAGGATGACAGTATGAATTGAACATGGCGGATCGCGATTACAACTTAAAAATCGAGGCAAGTATGGACGACGTGGTAATTGGTGGCGGCAAGATGCCGGTAGGCAAAGTGGAATTTCCTCCCGCTCTGGAAGACGTGGTGATCGTTTCGGCGGTGCGCACGCCCATTGGCAAGTTTCAGGGCTCGCTGTCGGACTTGAGCGCGCCGCAGCTTGGCGCTCTGGTAGTGAAGGAAGCGGTGCAACGCGCGCAGCTTGAGCCCAAGCAGATCGATGAATGCATCATGGGCAACGTGATTACCGCCGGGCTTGGCCAGAATCCCGCTCGTCAGGCAGCCTTGAACGGCGGACTTCCGCCTGAGGTCGCCGCTATGACCATCAACAAAGTCTGCGGCTCTGGCCTGAAGGCGATCGCGCTGGCCGCACAAGCGATCCAAACCGGGAATTCGGAGATCCTCGTCGCGGGCGGGATGGAGTCCATGACCAATGCCCCTTACCTGCTGCCGCAGGCGCGCAAGGGATATCGGCTTGGGAATTCGCAGATTATCGATTCCATGGTCAACGATGGTTTGTGGGACGTCTACAACAACTATCACATGGGGATGACCGGCGAGAATGTCGCGGAGAAATACGGGATTACCCGCGAGGAGCAGGATGAATTCGCGGTCAGCTCGCATCGCAAGGCGGTGCAGGCGTGGAGGGAATGCCGGTTCAAATCGCAAGTCATGCCGGTCCAACTTCCACCACGCAAGAAAGGCGAGGCGCCGGTGATCTTCGATAAAGACGAAGGCCCGCGCGAGGACACGACCGCCGAAAACCTGCGCAACCTCAAACCGGCTTTCAAGAAAGACGGCACTGTGACCGCCGGCAATGCTTCCACCATCAACGACGGCGCTGCCGCTGTGGTGGTGATGAGCGCGCGCAAGGCCCGCGAACTTGGCCTGAAACCAATGGCGAGAATTGTCGGCCAGGCCACCAGCGGTGTGGATCCGAAATGGGTAATGATGGCGCCGGTCAGCGGCGTGCGTAATTTGTGGAAGAAGACCGGCTGGAAGCCCGACGAGGTCGATCTCTACGAACTGAATGAAGCGTTTTCAGTCCAGTCTGTCGCGGTTGTGCGAGAGCTCGGCATCGACATGAATAAGGTCAATGTCAACGGAGGAGCCGTGGCCCTCGGGCATCCCATCGGCGCCAGCGGCGCGCGCGTGCTGGTGACGCTGCTCTACGAGCTCATTCGACAGAACAAACACAAAGGCATTGCGGCGCTCTGCCTGGGTGGCGGCAATTCGGTGGCGATGGCAATCGAGAGATAAGAGATCGGGTGATCGGGCCATCGGGTGATCGGGTGATGTTCACTTCATCTGATGTGCCCCCAGATTATCGGACCCGGTTCAGATCGGCTGATGTTTTTACCTCATCCGATGACCCGATCACCCGATGACCCGATGTTCCATGGCCGGTGGACCCGATGCAATCAGTCCTTTACCATCCTGCCAGCAACAAACGTATGCGCCACTTCTCCCGCAGGCGTCAGCAGTATGAGGTCGGCATCGGCGCCTTTTGCGAGGATGCCTTTCGTCGACGTCAGGCCCAGCAGGCAGGACGGATTTTTTGTGGCTAGCGCGATCGTCCTCTGCAGGCTCCACTCTGCAAAGCTCATTACGTTGCGGACCGCGCGATCCATGGTGAGAACGCTGCCGGCAAGTTTGCCTTCGAGCTCGCAGCGATCCCCGCGCACCTGCACTTTGAATCCCCCAAGCTGATAAGTTCCATCCGGCATTCCGGTGGCGCTGATCGCGTCCGTAATCAACACCGCCAGCTCCGGTCCCTTAGCTTTCAAAAACAGCTTCACCATCGCAGGCGAGACGTGTATGCCGTCCACAATGATGTCGGCCATCAGCCGATCATCTGTCAGTACTGCGCCGAGAATGCCTGGCTCGCGGTGATCGAGCGCACGCATGGCGTTGAACGTATGCGTCGCGTGCGTGGCCCCAGCCTCGATTGCATTTCTGGTGCTGGCGAAGGTCGCGTCGGAGTGTCCCAGGCTGGAATGAACTCCGCGCTTTAGGGCTTCAGCGATCACCGGCTCCGCTCCGGGAAGCTCGGGAGCGATGGTCATCATCTTGAGCGTGCCGCCGCTCGCTTCCCACATTTTCTCGAAGCGTTCCAAAGTGGGATCGACAAGGTGGTCCACCGGATGCACGCCGCACTTTCGCGGGCTGATGAATGGGCCTTCGAGGTGGATGCCGAGCGGCCGTGCTCCCACCGGCTCTCGCTCGGCGGTGACCACGCCGGCCAATCGATCGAGGGCTCCCAGAATGCGTTCCATTGGCGCCGTGACCGTGGTGGCGAGGTAACTGGTAACGCCGTGCCGGGCGAGAGCTCGTTCGAAGGCGATGCGCCCGGAGGGATCGTCCTGCATCACGTCGTGTCCGGCGCCGCCGTGTACGTGGACATCGATGTATCCCGGCGCCAGAACCAGATCGGGAAAGTCCAGATGTTCAGCGCCGGAGGCAAGATCTCTTTCTGCTCGCGCAGTGACGGACGCGATTTTGCCGTTTTCAATCACAACCATGCCGGATTCAATCGATTCCAGAGGCGTGAATATACGGCCGGCCGTAATGCAGGTTCTCATGAGGGAAGATGCATTGTAGCGGATTGGGCGAGTGGTTTTTTCACGGTCAGTGAAGGGCACGCATTCATGCGTGCCAGCCGGGCGCAATGAAGGAGCTTTCTGTTTATTGCGCGGCTTCAGCCGCGGCTGAAGCCGCTACACACAAACCGGAAATAAAGGATTGGCGTGACCGGCACGCATGAATGCGTGCCCTTCCCTGAATCGCAGGAAGTAATCGTCTGCCTTATAAACAGCGCCTTCAGTTCGCTACAATCAATCCACCCTCATGCGAACTATTCTGCGCAATCCGCTGGCGGCGCTTG
>DATNAF010000068.1:0-2768 GCA_035572845.1 Terriglobales bacterium | reverse complement strand
CGAACTGTGGCTGAACGCATTCAGCAAAGAGGGAAACCTGCGTGGCGCGATTCCCGGTCTGACGCGTATCGCCGACCTGGGCGCGACCATCGTCTATTTAGGGCCAATCGCGAAGCGTTCTGCGAACCCCAAGGCTTCGCCCTACAGCATCGCCGATTACAACGAAATTGACCCTGAAGCCGGCACTGCGCAAGACCTTCACGACTTTGTAGCAGAAGCGCACAAGCTTCACCTCAAAGTGATGCTCGACATTGTCTATTACCACACTGCACCGGACAATGTGATGATGCAGAAAGATCCGGGCTTCTTTGTAAAGACAGAGGACGGGAAAATCGCGCGCGGCTTCTGGCCTCAGCCGCTGCCGGACTTCAACAAACCAGAAGTGCGGAAATATCTGGTCGAGAGCCTCGTGCACTGGGTCCGAGATTTCAACATTGACGGATTTCGTTGCGATGTCGGTGGCGGCATTCCGGATTTTTTTTGGGTTGAAGCTAGAAAGGCGCTCGACAAGGTAAACCCGCAAGTCATTCTGTTGTCGGAATCGGACCGTCCCGACGATCAACTCGAAGCGTTTGATATCAATTACAACTTCAGCTACTACCTGGCGCTGCGCTCAGTGCTGCATGATGGAGCGCCGGCCGTCTCGGTCCGCAAGAACTGGGAAACCATGCACACGACCATGCCGAGGGAAGCAAGGTTGCTGCACTTCAGCGACAACCACGATTGGCCGCGGGCAGTCATGTTGTTCGGAGAGAAGGGTGCCACGGCGGCGGCGGTGCTGAATTTCACACTCGACGGAATTCCGCTTATTTATAACGGGCAGGAAGTCGACGATCCGACCGCCACCGCCTGGAGGAAGCTCGCGCCGATCCGCTGGACCGACGAGGGCAACCCTGCCGATCGAAAATCCATTGACGAAACTCTTAGTTTTTATAAAAAGCTGTTCGCGATGCGAGCATCCGAGCCGGCGCTTACCTCAGGCAGCGTGATCTGGATTGATAATGACCAACCGGACAGCGTGTTGAGTTTCTTGCGCAGACAGGGGAATGCTGAAGTTCTTGTCATCATCAATCTGTCGAATCGAAATGTGCACGTCACGATAGACCTGCCGGTAATGGACTACTACTCAGTTCAGAACTTGCTCAGTCCGGAAAAGACCTGGTTTTCGCTTTACAGCGGGCGTGTATCGGCGGATTTGGGTGCCTTTGGGTACATCGTAGGTAAAAAGATTCCTCTTGCCCCACTGGAAAAGTAGACGATCCAGAAATCATTTAAAACATCGAAGTGACACGACCAAGTCGCCAAGTCTTAAGCGGGGATCCGCGCAGTCGGGGTACAATTCCGGGGACGTCAGTCGACGATAGCTGTTGTATGGCATTTTGATCTATCCGGCACTTTCAATCTGACCGGACAGTGAGTCCTGACCTGAGGAGGCCCCATGAGCGCACTGCGAGCTGTACCAATTCCTGAAGAAGCGCCGAAACCAGAAACCTACACCGCCAAAGCGTTTGCAGCGCAGAGTCCGACATCGGGCGTTGCGGCGATCACAATTCCACGACGCATGCCGCAACCGAAGGACGTACAAATCGAGATTCTCTACTGCGGTATTTGCCACACCGATATTCATTTCACGCGCAACGAATTTGAGAATGCGATTCCGACGGTTTACCCGTGCGTGCCCGGCCATGAGATTGTGGGACGGGTGGTGAAAACCGGCAGCGCTGTTACCAAGTTCAAAGAAGGCGACCTGGCCGGAGTCGGCTGCATGGTTGATTCGGACCGGACTTGCGAGAGTTGCCGCGAAGGTGAAGAGCAGTTTTGCGCGAGCATGCCGATTTTCACCTATAACTCCGAGGATAAACATCTCGGAGGCATGACTTATGGCGGCTATTCGCAAAGCGTCGTGGTCGATGAACATTTCGTGCTGCACGTACCGGAAAATCTGAACCCGGCGGCGGCCGCCCCGCTGCTCTGTGCAGGGATTACGACTTATTCGCCGCTGCGGCGCGCGAATATCCGCAAAGGCCAGAAGGTGGGCGTTGTGGGTCTGGGCGGGCTTGGACACATGGGCGTGAAACTCGCGGCGGCATTCGGGGCAGAGGTTGTCGTGTTCACTACGAGCGCGAACAAGACTGCGGACGCAATCCGCTTGGGAGCGCACGAAGTGGTGAATTCAAAAAACGACGCCGAAATGCTGAAGCATGCTGGCACGTTCAACTTCATCCTGGATACGGTTCCCGCGAAACACAACATCAATGCCTACATCAATCTTTTGAAGCGAGATGGAACGCTCGGTTTCGTAGGAGCTCCCATGGAACCGCTACCGCTTGAATTGTTTGGCTTGCTGTTTGGACGAAAAAATATTGCAGGCTCGCTGATTGGCGGGATTCGCGAAACCCAGGAGATGCTGGATTTCTGCGGCGAGCACAACGTGGTGTCAGACGTCGAGGTGATTGGGTTCAACGACGTTAATCAAGCCTACGAGCGCATGCTGAAGAATGACGTGAAGTACCGGTTCGTGATTGATACCGCGTCGCTGAAGTAAAGCTCGTGATACCGAGTTAATTCCCACCCTAGGGAAATCAATAGGGTGGGGCAAGCTCTCATCTGGAAAACTGCTGAATCCAGTGCTAGCATCGGTGGCTATGTTCAAACACATAGTGCTGATCTTGAGTGTGCTGGTCGCAGTGAATGCCAGTGAACTTCCTTCTAAGAAATACCTCAATCTGGCGGCGATCAAGACCATGGTCGCGGCGGCCGAAGCCGAG
>DATNAF010000067.1:0-6669 GCA_035572845.1 Terriglobales bacterium | reverse complement strand
TGAGACGTGGAAAGCTTTAACCACGAACTGACTGCCTTGTAGGAGCTTGCTTCCGTCCAATTAGCTTTCATGAGTTTTACTTGAACCTCGGCAGGCTTGCTCTCATACATTCCTGAAGTTCGTTGCCTGGCAGCCAGGCTTTCGGCTGGACCCTGAATCAATAGCACTGAGCCGGTTTTCGGAAGCATGGCCGATATCTGGCTTCCTTGAATGCGTCCAATCTGCTCATGGTCGGAGCTGATGGAGAAGATCGGTATCTTGTAAGTGCTGCGTAATTCCGAAATATATTCAACTTCGCGATTGAGTACTACCCACGCGATCCCCGCGGCAGCAGCCGCTCTCGCGACCTGTGGCATCGCCGTTCCCCCCACTGGCTCGAAAATAATCCCATCAGGATGCGCTTCGGTATTGGACTGGATGAGTTTCAGAAGCTGTTGGCTTTGCAGGATGGCATCATTCTCGGCATCGAGGATCTGCAAGTCAGCGCCAAAGCGTTGCGCCGCCTCTTCTGCGGCTGACGCCTGCTCCATTTGGTAATCATTTTCGCGAGTAGTCAGCGAGACAACAAATTTCAGCTTCTTCACCGAGACCCCCTGTTACAAATGCTCCGAAGAATATTCGTGTTGCGGAATGCTGAACAATCCTAACGTGGAATTGCGGACATCGCTGGTAACGATAGTAATCGTCTCATTCCCGCAGAACGGCATGAAGTGCGCCCACTGGCTAGCGGTGCTAGAATTCGCGGCGGAGGAGAACCAATGCTACGCCGAACGTTGAGTCTAATCGCGCTCATCTGCCTGCCATTGTTCGTTCAAGCTCAAGACAAACTTTCAGTTCATTGGGAGGAACTCACCGGTCCCGATTTCATTCAAGCCATTGCGCGGGCCCAGGGCACGTGCCTGCTCCCCTTTGGAATCCTGGAAAAACACGGCCCGCATCTTCCATTAGGAACCGACCTTCTGGACGTCCGCCACGCTGCGCTGGCCGCCGCCGAGCAGGAATACGCCGTCGTATACCCCGAATATTATTTCGGGCAGATCTTCGAAGCTCGCCACGAACCGGGAACTGTGGCTTACAGCTCGAAAATCCAGCTCGAACTGCTCCAGGAAACTACGGACGAGATGGCGCGTAACGGCTGCAAGAAGATCGTTATCGTGAACGGCCACGGTGGAAACGAGCACTTGCTGCCGTTCTTCGCCCAGAGCCAACTTGAGAAACGCCACGATTATGTCGTTTACGTTTTTGACGAGAGAACGCCTTCATCCGGAGGCCCGCCGAGGACGGACAAACTCGACATGCACGCCGGTCAGAGCGAGACGTCTAAAATGTTGATTTCGCGTCCCGATCTTGTGCACATGGATCGTGCCTCAAACGAGTCTGGCGCGGACCAGCACCACATTGATTTGCCGGATGGTGTCTATACCGGTATCTGGTGGTACGGGCGTTTCCCCGATCATTATTCGGGTAATGGAGCACTTGCAACCCGTGAACTGGGCGAATTCCAGATGAACTGGTGGATCAAGTCGGTCGCGGATGTTATTCGCGCAGTAAAGGCTGACAACAACAGCTTGCGGTTGCAAAACGAGTTTTACGATAAGGCCCAACACCCGCTCGATACCAAACAATAACCGGATCGCAACATCGCGGCAGCGCTACCGAAGGTACACGTCCATTCGGTTTGAACTCAAACTGCCCCTAACTTGAGTAATATCGGCTCCGGCCCACCACCGTAGTACGCTGATTCAGGCGGCGCTGTGTGTTTGTTTCACAGCGATCTGCGCTTCCTCGCCAACCAGAATATGCCTCGGATTCCGATTTTCAAGCTTGGGTCGTCGCAGGAGTATCCGCCTCCGCGGCTCAGCAGCTATACCCCGGCGCTTTCACTCGAAGCCCTTCATTTAGGAATCGACAATGTGCGCCACGACGTGTGGTTGAGTTCGGAGTTCACCAAAGTCGCGGGCGATCACATTGCCAAGCTCATTGCAAAATACGGCAAGATTGAGAGCCTTGCACATGGCGAGGGAACGCCGGCATCCAAGAGTATGTTTTCGAAATTCGTGCCTGGGGCGGCAAAGAAGACTCCAGACCTGAAACCGCTCCTTTTGGAACTTCACAAAGCCGCGCTCAATCGCGCGAAAGCTGAGAATAATCCTCTGATCGATCTTCTGGCCCGCGCCTCAGTCATCAAGTTCTTTCGCGCTGAGTTGAGCGTGCAGTACGCCAAAGCCCTGGAGCGATGCCGCGGCACTCTTAAGGGCTACGAGGGAGTGCGCCAGCAGAGGGCTCTGGAGTATCGCGAGACCGTCGCTAGTTTTCAGATCGGGAAGAGACGCATTCTACGTCAGGTTGGACAGGAACTATTCCGTATTTTCCGCGAGATTGAACGCGAAGCTCTGGCCAACATGCGCCGCTCGCTTTTTGGAGAACAGCAGCGCGATGCCGATTACCAGCTCTTCCTCCATCAATTCATTTTTCTAGAGGAGGCGCGTGACTCTTATCTTGCGACCGAGCACTACGTCCTGATCGGCGGGTTTGAAAATGATCCCGATTCCTTCGGGAACCTTCGTGCTGTCGCTTGCGAGTTCTTGAAGTCGGCTATCACGGAAAGCGAAGGTAGTGATGAGTCGCAGCTGGATGGATGGCTGAACGCTCCTGAGAATGCTCATGAGTTGGTGGGAACCGGCGAACCTTCGGAGCGCGCGTACAAGGCGCGCCTGCAGGTTTGGATTGAGCTGCTGGAACGCGAGAAGCTTTTGGATCTGGCAGTCGCTGCCTACGAGGTCGTGCAGTTGCTGTCCGAGTTCACGCCACTGCTCGATCCCCAGCAGCTGAAGTATGCCCTTGTATTCCGCAAGGAGCGCGATCGGGTGGAGAAGCTCATCGAAGAACACGGCAAGCTCTCGCGACGAACCTTGGATTCGGCCGCGGACCGCGTGGCGCAGTGCAGTGGAACGCCACGGGCAAAAATCGCCGCACGTCTTCTGCGAGACTTCATGCTTTACCATCGCGATCTCAGGCGACACGAGGTGCTGAATTGCGCTCTCGAAAAAGTGAACCTCATCGCCAATCAGAAGTTGCGTGATCTCTCCAGCTTGAACGGAACGCTATATGAATTCCTGTTGGCGGAAGAGACCAAAGATGCTCAGGAAAATCCTGTGGTCCGGCACGTGATCTTGAAGGCTGATGTCCGCGATTCCTCCCGGCTGACACGCTCACTACTGCAGCGCGAGATGAATCCCGCGTCTTATTTCAGTTTGAATTTTTACGATCCGGTCAACAAGCTGCTGTCGAAATATGGCGCTCACAAAGTTTTTGTCGAGGGCGATGCGATCATTCTGGCGATTTTAGAGCGCCAGGGCGATCCCGCACTATCGGTTGCCAGAACATGTGTGCTGGCGCGGGAGATGGTGGAAATTGTTGGCGGATACAACCATCTTCTTCAGCGCGCCGGATTGCCGCCCCTCGAAATAGGCGTTGGTATTTCGTTCCAGGACTCCTCGCCCATGTACCTGCTGGATGGCGATCACCGCATCATGATCTCGGATGCTCTCAACGAGAGCGATCGCCTGTCGTCGTGCGACAAGCGTTTGCGAAAGGCGATGGAGGGTATGGCAGTTCCTTTCAATGTCTACGAATTTCGTGCTGCTGCACAAGCGGAAGCCGATCCCATGAAATATAACGTCGGCGGCATTCGGATCAGCGAGGCAGCGTTCAATCGCCTGCGCGGCGAAATTTCTCTCGAGGAATGTAAGTTGGACTTCCCCCGACTCTGGGGAAGCGAAAACATTCGTTATTGGAACGCCTTGGTTCCAGTCGGAGCAGATATCTTTCGCCGCCTATTAATACGCGGTAGCCAGGCGCCGGTCGTGGAAGCTGCTGACATGCGCCTGGTTCGCTGGACCGACAATGAAGTCTATGAAATCTGTACCAATCCTGCCGTTTACACCGCTCTTGAAACAACCATCGCCCAGAAAAAATCCTAGCTAACGCTTCATCTCTTCCCCATTCTGAGTTCCTGATCAATAACTACGATTCATCAGCCATTCATTCGGTGTTCATCAAGCCGTAAGCATTCATCGGCAAAAATAAAAGTGGGTAAATGCGGCTATGAATTAATCCTTGCCGTCGCGGGAAAAGGAGAGCTGCAATGGTTCGAAAACTTACGATTCTATTTTTCGACGCAGGCGGAGGGCATCGTAGCGCTGCGGAAGCTCTCAAGAGTGTTCTTGAATCGCAGCCACATCCGTGGCAAGTCCATCTTTTAAACCTGCAAGATGAATTAGACCGGCTCGATTTGCTGCGCCGCGCTACTGGCATTCGCATTCAGGATGCCTACAACTTGATTCTCCGCAAGGGGTGGACCCGCCTTACGCCACAGCTTCTTCCGGTCCTGCAGTCGGTCATACGCGCGTATCACGGCCCCACTGTCAATATGTTGCGCAAGTATTGGGCCAGAAATCCGGCCGATATCGTGCTCTCGGTGATCCCACACTTTAACCGCGCGCTGGCTGAAAGTGTCCGCGCCACCATGCCCGGCGTGCCATTCGTCACTTTGCTCACCGATCTCGCAGATTATCCTCCGCATTTCTGGATGGAGCGCGAATCCGACTACCTCATTTGCGGAACGGAACGCGCCCAGCAACAGGCGCTGAAACTTGGTCACGATCGCGATCACGTATTCCTTGCTTCCGGAATGGTGATGAAGCCTCGCTTTTATGAGAAGCGCGCCTTTAATCGCGACCAGGAAAGAAAAAAACTCGCCCTCGATCCCAATCTTCCGACTGGAATCGTGCTTTTTGGCGGACATGGATCAAGCACTATGCTCGACATTGTTAAACGCCTGGATCGTGGCAAGAGCAATCTGCAATTGATTCTGATCTGCGGAAAGAACCAGAAACTGATGGGAAAACTCAGAAGTCTGGAAACTGAAACCCGCTTTCCCATTTTTGTCGAAGGATTTACTCAAGAAATTGACTATTACATGGCTATTTCGGATTTCTTCATCGGCAAACCGGGACCGGGCAGCATCAGCGAAGCCCTGCAATTTCATCTGCCGGTAATCGTCGAATGCAATGGACGCACTTTGCCGCAGGAGCGCTACAACGCGCAATGGATAACCGAAAATCGCCTGGGAATTGTTCTGAAAAGTTTTCGGGATATCGCGGGCGGAGTGGAAAAGCTGCTCGATCCTCCTACCTTCGAGGATTTGAGGACGAATGCCGCGGCTTACTCGAACCGTGCGCTGCTGGAAATTCCCGGTTTTCTGGACGAGATTCTAGAACGTTCAAGTTCATCTCATGTAGTTCCCAGTTCCCCGGTTTATATCAAGAATGCCTTCGAGCGTGCCGCCTGGGCTTCAATTATGTCGCGCGCAGAATTGGGGTCGCCCAAATGATTTTTGCCGACACAATAATTCTCTCTGACTTGCATTTAGGCTCAGAAGTAAGCCGTGCCTCAGATGCGGTGCGGATGCTGAAATCGGCGTCTTTCAACCGGCTGATTCTGCTCGGAGATATATTTTCTGATCTGAATTTTCGTCGCCTCAAGAAAGAGCACTGGCACTTTCTCGGCTACATCCGCAAGCTATCGAATCCTAAGCGCGAAATCGAAGTGGTTTGGGTCGAGGGTAATCACGATCACGGTTTATCTGACGTGATGTCTCACCTAGTCGGTATTCGCGTATATCAGGAATATATCTGGGAACATTGCGGAGTGAAGCATCTCGCCATCCACGGCCACCAGTTCGATCGTTTCGTGTCGCGCAATCGTCTGCTCAGCACATTTCTAGCGCGCGTTCATCTCGGCCTGCAAAAATTTGCGTTCGGCAAAAATCGGATGATTGGTTTCCTGGAACGCTTCGACACGGCATGGCTCCGGCTTTCATCCAAGGTAGCGGCTGGAGCGCTTGAACACGGGAAAACCAAGAATGTGCAGCGCGTCTTCTGTGGGCATACCCATGAAGCGTCGAGCATCAGTCGAGATGGCGTCGAGTATTACAACACCGGAAGCTGGACGCAAGAGAGCGCCACGTATGTGGCCATCGATGAACGGGGAGTCCGCATATGTGAATACAAAGAGACCTCGCCGGATGCTCCGCAGTACGACTTACTCGACGGATTTGAGTTTGATTTCGATGACCTGGCTACGATGCAGCCCTCCGAGTAGGCAGGCAAGGCTACAGCCCCGCCTCAATTCTCGACCTCGGATCAAGTAAATCCCGCAGGGCGTCTCCAATAAAATTGAATGACAGTACAGCCAACATCACCGCCACAGCCGGGAAGATCACCAGATGTGGCGCATCGAAGAGATGCCCGCGTCCATCGTTGAGCATGCTTCCCCATGAAGCCGTTGGCGGCGGAACGCCAAGGCCGAGAAAGCTCATTGTGGCTTCGGCAAGGATCGCGCCAGCCATGCCGATCGCGGCCTGCACAATTACAGGCTGAATGATATTCGGCAGAATGTGCCGCGCCAGAATCCGCAGATCGGTCGCGCCTAAAGCCCGCGCGGCTTCCACATATTCTTTTTCCCGTGCTGCAAGCACTTGTGCCCGGACCAGTCGCGCATAGCCCACCCATCCTCCGAGTGAGAGCGCAAATACCAGATTGAAAATTCCCGGACCTCGGAACGCTACAAAAGCAATCGCAATCAGGATTCCGGGAAATGATAAAA
>DATNAF010000066.1:0-5508 GCA_035572845.1 Terriglobales bacterium | reverse complement strand
CAGCTTGGGTTTGTTCCCAATCGCCGGCTGCGCATTAGGATCGAACGGAACATCAATCGTGATCTGCCGCAGGAATTTTCCGTCACCGTCAAACACCTGTATGCGCCGGTTGCCGCGGTCGGCGACATAGACGTGGTCCGCTGCATCCACCGCAATGCTGTGCGGCTGCAGGAATTGCCCCGGCTGGTCTCCAGGCTCGCCCCACGACTTTATCCAGTTTCCGTTTTTGTCATACTTCGCGACCCGCGAGTTGATGTATCCATCGCTGACATAACTATTGCCCGCCGAGTCCCACGCAATGTCGGTGACCTGGCGAAACATTCCATCCACCGGCGCCAGCGGAGGGTGCGGATGCTTCAACGGCCCAGTCTCTTCATCCGATGCCTCCTGTTTGCGCCCGAAGATCATTGTCACCCGGCCGTCGTGGTTGAACTTCACCACCACATCAGACCCTTTATCGGCCACCCAGATGTTGTCGTTCTTGTCGACCTTTACCGAGTGCGCGTACGACCAGCCGTAAAGATTGTGGCCGATCTCGCGAAAGTAACCTCCATTGGGAAAGAACTCCAGTAGCTGCGCCGCTGCCGCACCATAGGCCGGCCCGGTGGTGTTTCCGCGGGAGAACACAAAGATATGCTTGTGCGAATTTACTGCCACGCCCGCGACCTCGCCGAAACTCATGTTCTCTGGCAAATGAAAAAAACCGGGCACCGAACTGTATTCAATCTTCGGGACAGAAACTTCTTGCGCAAGCGCACAACTCGCCAGCAACAGCAGCAACGCAGCACAACGTTTCATGGCTTCTCCCCGGACACTCATTTTGTTTGTCCAAGCTGACACTACCACGATGACGGTACCCATCCTGCATTTTCGCGTTTCTCTGGATGGGTCTCCAGCCTAGACTTTC
Source organism: Terriglobales bacterium (assembly GCA_035572845.1). Lineage (GTDB taxonomy): Bacteria > Acidobacteriota > Terriglobia > Terriglobales > Acidobacteriaceae > Gp1-AA145. The sequence continues at coordinate 4,601 of DATNAF010000066.1, read as the reverse complement.
TTAGCTGGCGCAACCACAAGTGCGGGTGCCCCATCTTTCGCGGTTTTTGCGAAAGGTGGGAACCGCAGACGCCGGAGCAACCTTCGGTGTTAGTCGTCGCACCTGATCCCGTCGTTCAACAACTCAATCTGCGCAAGAATTTTTGTAAGATTTCACGGGTGCGCGAAAACTGCCATCTAACCCCGCGTGCTCAGCTCCACCAACAATCCCCTCCCCAACTCCAGCATCGCCGAACTGCTGGCCCTGGCTGCTGAAAGCGCGAAGATGCCGTTGCAAAAAGCATTGCGCCGCGCCTCGCGAAAAGCTCTCATGTGGCCGGAAGAAGCCGCGGTCATGGTCCAGGAAGATCGATCGCTGACCGAGTTGCCCGGCGTCGGACCTTCGTTGAACAAGATCATCCGCCGCTGGATCGACGATCCACCCGACATCACAACGCCGCCTGAAATTCGCGCGCACTTTCTTACTGTGACCGACGCGCGTGCGGCATTGGCGAAACAGCCGACGTGGTCGGCCGAGGTGAAGGGCGACCTGCAAATGCACACGCAATGGAGCGACGGCTCCGGCTCGGTCGAGGATATGGCGCGAGCCGCAGCCGAGCGCGGCTACGAATACATTGCGATCACCGATCATTCCAAGGGACTGAAAATTGCCGGCGGAATTAATGAAGAACAGCTGCAACAGCAAGACGACGAAATTGCCGCCGTGAATGACGGCTTGCGGCGAGAAGACCAGTCGGTGCGCGTGCTGCGCTCGGTCGAATTGAACCTAAATCCAAAAGGCGAGGGCGACATGGATAGCGAGTCGCTCAAGTCTTTAGATCTCGTGCTCGGCTGCTTCCACTCAGCACTGCGAAAAAAAGAAGACCAGACCCATCGGTACCTGGCCGCGCTGCGCAATCCGGACATTCAGATTCTGGGTCACCCGCGAGGGCGAATCTATAACTTCCGCCTCGGCCTGACCGCCGACTGGTCGCAAGTTTTCGATCAAGCCGCGGAACTGGACAAGGCTCTCGAAATCGATGCCTATCCCGACCGCCAGGACCTGAGTTTGGACCTGCTGAAGCTTGCAAAAAAATCCGGCTGCCGAATTTCGCTGGGCACCGACTCCCATGATCCCCTGCAACTCAGATTCATGGAGTACGCACTCGCGGCAGCCTTGTTGGCAGGCATAAAACGCGATCGTATTCTAAACTACATGTCTCGGGATGAACTGCTGAACTGGGCGGCAAAGGTCCGGCACAATAACGTTCGGCAAAAATAACGCTCAGCACAAGAACGTTCGCCACACGATCAAGCAACGGCAGTTTTCCGTTAAGCTGTTAGAGATTGGAAGCGCAAGGGGTCCGGTGACTCTCGCGGTCTTCAAAACCGTAGATCGTTATCTCTGATGGCGATGGTGGGTTCGACTCCCACTCGCTTCCGCCAATTAACGGCTGCCAGCCGAAAGTTCCAACCAGGTGACTGTGTCTTTTAGCGGAATAACGTAGGCTCCCCGTTCAACTTTAAGCTGAGTTATGGGGTGAAACTCTCCCACTCCAGAGATCTTCGCCGGCTGCGCTATTCTCAGGCGGGCCTCGGGCGTGAACTGATCGGTCGGCGATAGACCTACACGCAAGACGCCAGTCTTGGTATTGAGCTCCAGCTTGTCGAAAGTTCCGGCGTCGAGCGTGAGCCAAAGCCCGTACGGCGCCAGGTAAACTCGCGTGCGAGCGGAATCGAGTGGCGTGACGTTGACCACATCGCCGGTCGCCTCTATGTTGCCTCCGAACCCGACCCATCCGAATTGCGGATGATGCACCGCATAGGTAGCAGTGTCCCACGCGTGTCCAAAGAAATTGGGACCGTAATCGCCGGAGAGTGGATCCAGCTTAAGCATGTCGGGAAACGCATGAAACGCTGCTGACGCAAAACCTTCCTGGTCAATGTCGGTGAGGGCTCCCATTGTTCCCGCGTAACCGACGCGCAAAAGATAAAAATCATCAGGATGCTCGCGATATTCTGTGAGCAGCGGAATCGCGTTCAGGCCTGATCCGTAATGATGCAGTTGGCGTTCAAGCCTGCGATCCTTTGCGGCGAAGATAAAATCCCAATAACGGCGGGCGCTGCCGTTGTAGCCCCAGTGCGGAATCGCAGGATCGTAGCCGAGTATGGCGTTCAGGGTCACGGCTGCTTTGTCGTCGTAACCAAAATACTTCGTCCACGCATAAACTTCTTCCTGCCCCGTCGAGTCCCACGGCATTTCGCTGCCGAATGGATAGGCTTGGCTTTTCCAGCGATCGGCGCGCGATCTCATTCTTGCTTCAAGGTCGTCTGCCTGCGCCTTCATGCCTTCAAGTTTCAAATCGGCAAGGATCTGCAAAAATATGTCGCCTTCCATCTGGCCAAACTCGGCAAGCCCCTGCGCATAGTTTGTCATGGCAATCGAAGTCTGATACGCGTGGTCGAGATACCAGTCCCAGGAATGGTTAGTCACCAGCCCCTGATGGTTGCGCGCAAGATGGTACAGCACCCAGTAGGCGGCGGCGACATGAGGATAGTCATACGATCGATCCACCTGTTCGGACGCTTTCTTGTTCCAGCTCGTCCATGAGCTCCAGTCGAAGTCGCTGCGGTAAAAACCCTTTGGCAACTCGTCCGGCTGGTAATAAAACAGACTCTTGCGCACGCCGTACCGGTTTGGACCATCTTTATATTGCAGGCCGCCCCACAGCACGCCATCGACAAACTGCTGCAGTTTTCCGATCTCTTCCTGGTTCGGCTGAACAAATTCCTTCATCATGGCGGAAAGCCATGCGCCGCCTCCGCCCTCATCGCCCAAGCCGGCAATCCAGGCGCGACTGTCCTGCATGACGATCTGATTTGCCTCGCGGTCGTAGGTCATTACCGAAGGGCTGCGATGGAATGGATCACTGGGATCAACGAACCATTGTTTGGTTGTCAAAAACTGGCCCATATCGGCGACCACCTCAGACTCCGGTTTGGTGACGAAATACTGGATAGTCTGCACCAAGCCATCGTCGTAAGTGATGGTCAATCGCGAGCGGCCCCACTGCTTTCCTCTGACGTCGTAATCGGCCCATCCATTGCGAGGTGCGACTCTCGTGATTGAGATTGCACCTTCAGGTTCCACCCGCAGCGTTTTAACCGGCTTGGAATATTTAAGAAACAGGTGTGCGTCAATATCGGTAGGCAGCACATATCCGGGAATTCCGACTGCTACCGGACGCTGGTTTTCAGCCAGCGTGCGCTCAATGTCACGAATTGAATCTGAAAGAAGAAATCTTGCCCCGTAAGTTTTCGCTTCACCGGGCTTCAGAATTAACGATGTTGCGGGATTCCACTCCTGCACGCCCTTCCATTCGTTGTCAGCATAGGTTTGGCTGTGAACCATCCACTCGTAGAAGCCTTCGAATGTGATTCCGCGGGGAGTAGGATCCGTGAAAACCGGCTTAGCTCCCCACCTTCCCGGGCGATCGAGAATTGGATTGTAGGCTTCAAAGGGAGTCTTGCCGTCAGGCACAACCAGCAGCGCCGGGCCCTTGCCGCTCAACCTGGTTACCTGAAGGTAGCCGGCGTCTTCGCCAATGTAAGGATCGTAAAACGAGCACTTCGCGTGCGCCTCTTCCAGCGAACGATCATTCAGCACGTTGTTGAAGATCATCGGAATGCCGAGCGCGCCGATTTCGACGGCCGCATTGCTTTTATTAATTAGCGTAAAGCGCAACGCCAGCTTGCCATTCTCGAGTGCCCACGTTCTGACTACCTTTAACGGAATATCAGAAACCAGGGTTGGACCGAGGTCGGCGGAAGCCAGAACAGGCGGGGAACTCGGCAGAGCCTGCACCGGAGCACGGTTCGATGCAGTCGAGTAGTTCTTCCATTCCGCAGAATTTACGGGGCGCAGCCGCAGCGTGATATCGCCGAGATGAAAGTATCCGTTCTGCGAGCGCGCGATGAGAAGGTCGCCCGGTGTGAAATCAAAATCGGCAGCGCGCTTCGGCTTCAGCGCGGCAACCGTCTGCGATGATTTCACCAATACCAGGTTGAAGTCGGGCGTATCGAGCGTGAGCATTCCCTCGCTCAACATCGATCCCGGAGTTGGAGGTGTTTTTGAACGAGATTCTTGCGCCGCAATGACAGTCGTGGACGCTGCACATAGCAGTGCGACGCCGAAGAAGCGAAGTATCCGAAGTTGCAAAAGCATTCTTGTCACCAGTTTTGAATTTAATCAGTCACCAGATGTTTATGCGCTCTTCGCGGGAGGATGGCCGATCGCCTGTACCACTGCAGCAAAATCTTCTTCGCCGAAGCCACTCGCAACCGCTTGTTTAAATGCGGTCAACGCGGCTGCCGCAGTTTGCATGTTCACCTGCCTGCGTCGGCCTTCTTCAATGGCGTAGGTCACATCCTTCGCCATCAAGCTCAAATGAAAGTGAGGAGTAAAGTCGCCTGAAGCAACTCGCTCCGCGACCCTTTTGAGAATAGGGCTTCCCGGCGCGCCTTCAGTAAGAATAGAAATTGCTTTCGCGTGATCGAGACCGCCGGCCTCAATCAGAGAGAGCGCTTCGCCGAATGAAACCGCCTGTACTGCAGCCAGAAAAT
>DATNAF010000065.1:0-8163 GCA_035572845.1 Terriglobales bacterium | reverse complement strand
GTCGGCGTGTGCTGGATTCCAACCTTTTGCCCGAGGGCCTTATCTGCATTGACTTCGGCGGCGAACTTGCCTTGCGGGTCGATCACAAAAGGCAGCTCGACTTTGTGGTCGGCGGCGAATTTCTGGGCGAAGCCCTGCAGGTTATCGGCGGTGATTTCCGGCTGATGCTGAAAGATGTAATCGCGGAACTGATTGCCTAACTCCTTCGATTGTGAGTCGAAATAGCGCGCAATGACCGCTGCATTGAATGACCACTTGTGCATTGGCAGCGGGAAGTCATGGAGCACCAGCGGGATTTTGTGGGCCTTCGCAGCTTGTTCCTCGAGTGGCGAATCAATCCGGCACTTGGGGCACTCCAGGTCTTGAAACACAACCAGCGCTACCTGTGTGCCTTTGGGCGGACGCAGCAGCGCGGGATCCTGAGCCGAGGCCAATGAGCAAACGAGCAACAGAGCGGAAGCAGAAAGAAGTCTTTTGATCATATGAATATTGGATGCTGAGAAGCTCTTATTTTATGCTAATCGAACGGCACGTGAATGAGCGCCGAGGGGCCGATCGCAGGTACTCGCAGTTACAACAGCCGCAGTTGCCGTTTCTCAAGAGCCAGCAGCTTTTCTTTGATCGGGAGCCCGCCGCCGTAGCCGGTCAGCTTGCCATTCGACCCGATCACGCGATGACACGGGATCACGATTGAAATGGGATTCGATCCGTTCGCGAGTCCAACAGCCCGGCTTGCTTTCGGATTGCCGATCCGCCGCGCAAGTTCTCCGTAAGAGATGGTTTCTCCGTAGGGAATTTTCTGCAGTTCGCTCCAGACCTTTTGCTGAAACGGAGTGCCCTGCGGCAATAGCGCAAGATCGAACTGTTCCAGTTGGCCGGCGAAGTAGGCGTTGAGCTGACGGACGGGTTCCGTCAACGCTGACGGATCTTCGTGCCACTCAGGATCCGGACGCACCAGCCGGCCATCGGTTGAGAACAGGATCTGCTGTAGGCCGCTAGCATCGCCTGCCAGCAGAAGGGTTCCGATCGGGGATCCAAGATAGGTGTAAAAGATAGCTTTCATTTCGGAGGATTGCTGGCCAATGCCGGCTCCGCCGGGTGCGGCAAAGTGGTATCCAGCAGATAAACCGTCTGATCACTGGTAAATACCAGCAGACGCTTCCCGTCAGACGAAAATGACTTAAATGCGATTGGTTCCGCGAACACGTATTGTTGTCTCAGTTCAGAGCTGGCCAGATCATACGTCGTGACCTCGCGTTTTTCGCTAATTACGGCGAGCAGGCCGGAATTGGAGATCACGGGGCGAGAACCAAAAAAGTGGTCCTCCTGTTTTGCGTCCGGTAAGGCATAGGTGATGATTTGGTCGCCAATCGCAGCCATGACCGCCCAATTACGGTTAGCGCTGGCGCTTACGAAGCTAAGAGACCGATGGTTTGTCTTAGCAATAAAGCTGGCGAGAGTCGCTCCGGTATTCGCATCGACAACTTCACAAAGGTCATCGTCTTTTTCAGCGCGTCCCTTTAGTTCAGGAAGGCGGTGAAGTTCATCCTGCGCGCCAAGTTCCGAGACACGCCAGCGCAACAACACAGTCGCCGCTTGTTCGTCAAAGGCCATTGAGGGGAGTTCATGCTGAAAGTATCGCGACCATAACAGTTGGCCCGTGCGAATGTCTTCCACTTGAAGGTCTGCATTCGATCGCCAGTAGCCATTCTTATCATGTGGTTTGGGCACGACCAAATACAGGCCATGCTGACGAGCGATTTCTTCTTTGACCTCCTTCCCCGTTGCGTCACGGCTGTCGATTTGAAGCCGGCCAGTTTCACGCTGCCTGTCTTGAAACTTAGGAAAATCTGCATAGATAACGGAACCGTCGAATCCTGCTGCATCGAACCTTCGAGTGTAGAAGACCCTGATGCCATGTGCGACATCCCAAATGGCAGCTCGACTGCCTGCTGAAACAGCTAAATAATTCAGGTCGGGAGAGACAGCGACCGCTCCTAAGCGACCGAGACTGGATTCAGGCAATTTTAGGGTAGCGAGCCGTTCGCCGGAATCACGTGCGTTCAGCGAAAGCTCGCCGTTCAGCCGCTCGGTGATAAATATCCCGTCATAGACATCAGCAGTTGTTTGCTTAATTGCAAGTTTGGTCGATTTGGTGGCCAAGTCCATGACGCCAAGTGGAAAATCCTTAAGTGGCCCAATTAAAAGAGCATCACCATGTGCGGCTGAGCGCAGGGTCATTCTTCCGGTAAACGCAACCTCTTCGAGATTATCCCCTGACGGAAATTTCACAACATGCGACTTCAACGGCGCTTCCGGGTTTATACCAACTATTCTGTCTGTTCCCATGAACGCAAAACTCACCGGCGCGATATTTCTGATCGACTTCGGTACCGGCATTTCACGACGGTTTGCGAGATCGAACATCAGCACAGTACCAGGCACTAAGACGTAATTGGAACCACCCATTCCAAGTGCATCGCCCAATGAACCGAAGTTGTATTCAGTGTGAGATACGCCGTGGCTGGCGAGAAAATACCGGCCGTCTGGGGAAAACCCCATGCTTACTAAACGCAAGTTTTCCTGCAATGCACCCAGATTTCCGTCCTCGGACGCGCTCGGCGAGCGGAGCATCAGGATAAGCATTTCGAAGAGACTAGCGGCGTAGAACTGTTTCTTCTCCACCAAGATTCTGCTTGTCGGTACATCCACCAATTCCAACGCGAATGCTGAATTCAAGCACGCCAGCGTTCCTCCGTCAGGCGACACCTCAGACTGAACGCACGGCTCCCGCAGTGTAATTTCATGTACGGAGGTGCGCTTTTGCTGGCTAATGCTCCACAGTTCAACTCGTAATCCAGAAGTAAGGAAAACAACGGCATTTGAATCAGCGGAGAAGTGCGCGTCACTGGCGTCAGGTGCGGGGATATAAAATGCGTAGGCAAATGGCTCATGCGAAACGATGTGGATGCCGCCTTCATCCTGCGCCAGTATGTATTTGCCATCAGGGCTGAAACGTAGGTTGGTGAGATCGGGGCGGATGCGTTCGTTGAATCTGTACTTCGAAATTAGCCCAGGTAATGACTCGGTGCGCTGCTCGTCGTAATCGAGAACACTTTCTTGCCAGGTTTTGAATGTTGATTCATCAACAGAGCCAGATCGCTCGGCGCAGCCCGCCGGGAGAGCCGACATATTCTTGATCATGTCGCGTAGACGGTGCTGTTCAGGAGTGGTCGTTCCGAGGAAGTCCGTAATCCAACCACCGGCCTTTCCGTGCAGCCCATTGAAGCGGTCCCACCAGTCCGCATCCGCTTGAACCGCAAATCCGGCCCTCGCAAGCGTGAAAACCGAGACTTGGTCAGCGATGATTTGCTCTTTCTCTTCATCGTTTCGAGCATGACGTCTGTGGCGGTTTTCGCTTTCTAGATAACGGTGAAACTTTTGAAAAATGTCGTTTCGGTCGCCGACCTGGCTGACCCCTAGTACTTCACGAAATGCTCGAGTCATTTCGATCGCAGTTTGATGGGTGATGATATGGCCAAGTTCATGCGCCAGAACGCCGGCGAGTTCATCGTCGCTGCGGGAAAAAGCAACTAACTTACGACTTACATAGACCCGCCCTCCCGCAATGCTGAATGCGTTCACTTCCGGGAGATCAATCAGATAAAAGCGAAAACTTAAGTGAGTGGGCGGAAGATGCTGCACCAGGCGATTACCCAAATCACGAAGATGCCCGGCAAGTTCTTCGTTGTGAATTATGTTCACATGTAGAGCGATGGTTTCTGCCATCGCATCGCCTAAATCAACTTCCTGAGTGTCCGAAAATATATTTTCCGCAGGAGGAATGGTTCCCAAGGAGGGTGGCAAAGGGCAGTTTTGCTGGGCCGAGAGGGACGCAGTCCACAGCAGCACAAACATGCAAATACTGAAGCAGCGACTCAGCATTTCGCAGAAAGCTTACTGCCGGATCAATGGGAAGCCAAGTACAAAGATTGCTGCTCGATCAGATTGCCGCGATCTGCTCCCGACGGCGGCCCTGAATTTCGATATAAACATTTACCAAACAGACCGCTGCGGGAGTCACGCCGGGGATGCGGGAAGCATGCCCGAGTGTTCGCGGGCGAATTTTCATTAATGTCTCCTGCATTTCGCGCGAGAGGCCGCTGACGGATTTGTAGTCAAACCACTCTGGGATATTGCGCTGTTCGGATTTCTTAAGGCGATCAATGGCACGCTGCTGTTGTAGTAGATAGCCTTCGTATTTGATTTCTGTTTCGACGGATTTGAGTTCGTTGCGTACCGATGACGGCAAGATGGCCAGGGATTCGCGCGTATCTTCACGGATAAAGAACGAGGGCTGAAGCTCCCGCAGAATCGGCGCTAAAAGCTCGATTGTGATTTCCGGGCGCTTGAGAAGCTGAGCGAGAGGCTGGCCCAGAGCGGCGGATAGCTCAATTCCACGAACCTCCTCAGGGACTGAAGCCCGATCGTCTGCATTGGTTTCGGCACGACTGAAGTCGTGCCCTTTCTGTGCTTGCTGATGACCATATGCTGACGCCGAGCTGCGCTCGGGCGGACAGCCGAGGGCGGCTGTCCCCACATGGCCTGTGCTTAAGTCGGATTCTTGCTTTTCGGCCAACGACCCACGACGCACGACCCACGACTGACTCTCCTGATTGCTGAATGCTGATTGCTGAATGCTTTCTATCATCCCGCTGGTGAGCTTGGTTCGCTCCAGCAGCTTTTTTAGAGATTTCTGTCGCTCTTGCTTGGCCAGGAAATCGGCCCAGGCTTCGTCGTTAATCAAGCCGATACGCCGCCCATGGGGAGTAAGCCGCAGGTCTGCATTGTCGATTCGCAGCTGCAAACGGAATTCGGCGCGAGAGGTGAACATGCGATACGGCTCGTTCGTGCCTTTCGAAATTAGATCGTCGATCAGAATAGCGGTATACCCCTCGGTACGATCGAGGATGAGTGGCGGCTGTTTTCTGACTTTTAGCCCAGCGTTGATTCCCGCCATCAATCCCTGGCAGGCGGCTTCTTCGTAACCGGACGTCCCATTGATTTGTCCCGCCAGAAACAGGCCGGCGATCTTCTTGGTCTCGAGCGTGCGCTCAAGTTCGGTGGGATCGATTGCATCGTATTCAATGGCGTAGCCGGGTCGCAGCATCTCTGCGTTTTCAAGACCAGGAACAGACTTCAAAATTTCGAGCTGGACTTCCACCGGCAATGACGTGCTCATCCCATTGACGTAAATTTCGTGCGTGTTCAGGCCTTCAGGTTCGAGGAAAAGCTGGTGCGTGGCCTTGTCGGGAAACTTGACGATCTTGTCTTCGATCGACGGGCAATAGCGCGGACCGATTGATTGAATCTGACCGCTGTACATGGGCGAGCGATGAACATTTTCGCGGATGATGCGGTGAGTCTCCGGCGTAGTCCAGGCGATGTAGCAGGGCACCTGTGAGTCGTGATGGGCGACCTTTTTAGTACGAAAGCTGAAGGGTGTGGGATCGACGTCGCCAGGTTGAACTTGGAATTTTGACCAGTCGATGCTGCGGCCGTCAAGGCGCGGAGGAGTTCCGGTTTTCAGACGACATCCTCGCAGGCCGAGTTTTTTCAGCGATTCGCCCAGCAGCACGGCATTAGGCTCGCCCGAACGTCCTGCAGGATATTGTTGTTCACCGCAGTGGATGAGCCCATTGAGAAAAGTTCCGGTAGTGATAATGACAGCCTGCGCGCCAACGGTGCGGCCATCGCGCAAGCGGACGCCGAGAATGCGGCGGGGAACCACCCCGTCCTGGGTCGTCGGTCCTGGGTCGTCGGCGAAAGCCTCAGCGGCCGTAGCCGCTTTTTTTGAGAGGTCGTTTTGGGCACCACTGAAGTCGTGCCCTTTCCGTTCTCGCTGATGGCTGATAGCCGACGGCTGACGGCTTTCTTCTAAAATCAACTCCGCAACTTCCGCCTGCTTGATCTTCAAATTCGGTTGCGCCTCTAGAACTTCGCGCATTTTCAGGCGATAGGCTTGCTTGTCGCACTGCGCGCGCGGAGACCAGACTGCGGGACCTCGTGACGTGTTGAGCAGCCGGAACTGGATTCCCACCGCATCCGTGACTTCGCCCATAATCCCGCCGAGCGCGTCGATTTCGCGGACGAGATGTCCTTTAGCGATGCCGCCTACCGCTGGGTTGCACGACATCTGGGCGATGAGATCGACGTTGAGCGTGTACAGCGCGGTGTTCAGGCCCATACGCGCGCACGCGACAGCGGCCTCGCACCCGGCGTGTCCAGCGCCGACCACGACAATGTCGAATTGTTCGGTGAATTGCATCGATCTTCTATTTTACAGGTTCGTGTAAACAAGCTCTGTGGCGTTCCTCTGTGGACCCCTGTGATCTCTGTGGTTAAAGCTTTTAGCAGCCTCACCACAAAGAACACAGGGGTTCACAGAGGAAAAGCCACAGAGAAATGCATCGGAGGGTCACTTAACGCGGGGAAGATCAGTGAAGGTCGCTTCTTGCCAAGCCGGCGACGGGAAATACCAATTGCTTGCTCCGGCCTCATGATTGTTACCACCGGATCCATAACTCACGGTCGAATTGCGCCAGTAATCCATGCCGACCTGTAAGAGCGCACCGGAAGAAATTCGCGCACGAACAACTACCGTGCAGCCTTCGAGATGTCCACTCGGAAGCGTCGCCCGCGCCGACGCTGCCCAAAAATGCCAGACACGATCGGGCCGCGCACCAATGCCTAAGGCCACGGCGTGGTGGTCCTCGGAGTAGGTGAGTGGCAACGGCGCGTGCTCGTCGGTTCCAAACCACGGGAAGCGTCGATACAGTCCTCCGCGGACCTGACCGCGATCATGGTTGAGAATTTGATCTTTCCCATCGACTCGGCATGAGAGCTGCGTCTCTGCAATTTCAACCTGTGCTTTCTCGAAACCGGGTACGCGAGTATCCGCTATGGCGATTCCCCACAGCATGGCAGAGGTAAAATCCGCCGGCTTGGCAACAGGATTGACGTAACCGGATTTGAATTTTACTTCCGGCGGAACGCGGGAATCGGATTGAGCCAGACACGCTGCGGAAATTATCAAGAGTAAGAGTACGCGCACGATAACATCGTCTCATTGCATTCAGCTCTCGTTCCAAAATTCTTTGCACCTCCGACTGTCTGATTCCCAAAACGAATAAACTCGATGAGAATAGGCGCAAACTGCAAGCTGAAAAAGCCTTTAACCGCTGAGATCGCTGAGGAACCGCAGAGATCGCTAAGGAACCGAGCATGATCCGGCGCGAACCCGCCCCACAGTAGTTGAAGAGGTATGCCAATAATCCCATGAGCTTTTCTCTGCGATCTCGGCGAAGACTCTGCGTTCTCTGCGGTTAAAAGCTCTTTTTCCTTTTTTTAAAAATCTGCTGACGTGAGCAAAAGCGATCTGCTCCGTGGTTGCCAGCAAAGGTTTGTTCCTCGTAGTATGAACTTTCCACGGGAGGAGAAATGATTACTGAAGAATTCTTCACAGAGCTGGATGCCCGCATCGCGAAATATGACCTGCTTTGCCATCCTTTCTATAAGGCATGGAGCGCGGGCGAATTGACGCGCGAAGATTTGCGGAACTACGGGCAGAATTATTTTCATCACGTGAATGCGTTTCCTGAATACTTGCAGGAGTTTGCGGCGCGGCTGCCTCAGGGTGGTACGCGGCGCGCGGTGTTGGCGAACTATGAAGACGAGATGGGATCGCACGGTTTGCGTCCGCATTCGGAGCTGTGGCTCGATTTTGTTGAGGGTATGGGCGGCGAACGCGCCGGAAGCGTGAAACCCATCGCGGAAATTGAGGAGCTCGTGGAGCGGTTTCATTCGACTGCCATCGAAGGCGAACCAGAAGAGGCGCTAGCGATTTTTTATGCCTATGAATCGCAGGTGCCGCGAGTTGCAGCCGAGAAGGCACGTGGATTACGGGGAATGTATGGCGCCGACGAGAAGACCTGTGAGTACTTCAATTTGCACACGACCGCTGATGTCTATCACTCGCGGGTGTGGAAGCAACAGTTGACCAATTGCGTGGCAGGGAGTGCGGCAGCCGCTGAGCGAGCGCTGAATGCGGCTGAAAATGGCGCGAAAACTTTGTGGAATGCGCTCGATGGGATCGAGGCTGAA
>DATNAF010000064.1:0-10438 GCA_035572845.1 Terriglobales bacterium | reverse complement strand
TTTGTCGAGCAGCTCGGTGCGATTGCTCACATCGCCACGTCCCGCGCTGTTGTAGGAGACAAAGAAGCCAACATTGGCGTCGGGAATGATGTGCAGGTCGCTGTGGAAGTATCCAGTGTCGCCGCCGTGTCCGATGATGCGATGCCCATTTCGGGTCTCCTCATAAAATCCCAGACACATGCCCAAGGTCGCTGGATTCGCTCCGAAGGCTCGCGAGTGCATCAACTGCGCCGTCTCCGGCTTGAGAATGCGTGCGCCGTTGTATTCCCCGTTTTGCAGGTGCGCGATCATGAAGTGCGTCATACCGATCGCATTGGTGGAAACGCTGCCGGCCGGAAACGCCTGCACCACTTCGAACTTCTTCGCCCCGCCCGACGCTTTTTGATAGCCCTGCGACATTAGCGGCTGCAGGTCGGCCGGCAGCGGCTGGACGAATGTCGTCCTGGGCATATCGAGCGGCTTGAAGATGTGCTGCTCGACGTACTCATTGAACGGCTGTCCGGAGACGCGCTGCACAATGTAGCCCGCCAGCGACGTAGCGTAGTTAGAATAAGCCGGAGTCACGCCGGGCGGATAGATGCGGCGCGGCATGTGCGTCGCCAGATACTTGCCCAGAGGTTCAAGATTCTTGGTGTCGGGAATAAATAGGTCCTTGACCGACTCATCGAAGCCGGCAGTGTGCGTCATGATGTTGCGCAGAGTGATCGGCTGCGGATAGGTGTCGGGGATCTTGAAATCGAGATAATCATTCACATTGCGATCAAGATCGAGCTTGCCCTCTTCCACCAACTGCATCACCGAAGTCCAGGTAAAGAGCTTGGAAATCGATCCGGGGCGAAACAGAGTGTCTTCGGGTGAAACTGGTTTTCTCTTCTCCACGTCGGCATAGCCATAGCCTTTGGCAAAGAGCAGCTTGCCATCTTTCACTACCGCAACCACCGCGCCGGCAATGTCGTCGCGCTCCAGTTGTGCCGGCAGCAGGCCATCAAGAAAACTTTCCACATCGGTGGCCGTCAGCTCGTGCGTGCCGACCGGAACCGATGGCGTGGTCGGAGAAGTAGCTTTCGCAGCCGGACGCGCTGGAGCTGGCTTCGGACCTTGCGCAAAGCTGGCCAGTGCCAGCGTTGGAATGAGCGCCGCGAGAAGTAATGGAACCTTAGTTCGCCGGCAGCAAGACTTTATGAGAAGAGCAGTCATAGATATCCCCTAAGCAAATGAAGATTTGCCGTCCCCCTTGTAAGAGCATCGCGCAGCATTGTCAACAGAAATCTGCAACACATGATGAATTTTATTAGCGGCGTGCAACATCTGTTGTATATCAGCTCTGCTGCGGCGGAAGTCAGGGTGCAGTCTTGCGCTTCGCAACGAAAGTCCCCTCCGGCTGAAAAAAGACCATTTCGCTCACCTGCCCCGTATTGTCTTTGTGAAATTCCACGCTATAGCCGCTGCGGCCCTTGATGGTGAATCGCAAGTCCTTCTGCGGAGCCAGCGTATAAACCGGCTCTCCTGGAACCGTCAACTGCAGTTCCTCTCCTGCCAGCGCCACGGTGATAACGGTATCGGCAACCACATAGTCGCCTGCCAATGGCAACAAGACTTCTCGGGGGAGCTTCTCCCCAACGCGGGTAAAGACGATCTCCGGCGCATTCGGTTCCAACGGAGCGGCAATGCTTTCGATGTCCCCATCCATGTTTGTGAGAAAACGAATTTTTGTTTTTCCCAGAATCCAATGCGCATTCTCGGGCACCTGGAACACGTCATAGTGGTAGGGCTGAAATGGGACCGTGATCTGGTTCAGGCTGGCGGTGAAGCCATCGCTCGCCGGCTGAATCGTCAGCGTGCCGTACCCAGGATTCTCAAACCTGCCGACATAATCCTTAAGATCGTGCGAAGGATGTGTTCCGAGTTTGCGATTGGACGCTTCTGTTTTTTTCGCTTCGGCGTCCGCAGCTTTACTCTTGTTCTCAGCCTGCTCAAAGCGGCCCGACCAATCGATGACGTCGAGTCCCAACAGACGGTCATAAATCTGGTATGCCGCAACATCGGTCACCGGCCAATCCTGTATGTTGGTGAGGATCACTACTCCCAGATCATCGTCCGGAAGCATCGACAGCAGCGCATAGAAGCCATCAATCTCACCGTTGTGCCACACCATGCGATGGCCGCGATATGAGGTGTTCACCCAACCCATGCCATAGCTCATCGACCCGAGCTCTTTGAACTCGCGTTGTGCGCCCATGGAAACCTGCGGGCTGTGCATCAAATTCAGGTTCGCTTCGGAGACGACCTGACGGCCGCCCACTTTCCCTTTCCCAAGTTGAAACATCGCATATCGGGACATGTCCTCGATATTGGAGTTGATGGATCCCGCCGGCCCAATCGCCACCATCTCGTGAAATGGGACCTGGTTGACTTCTCCGCTGGACTCGTCTTTCCGGTACGGCTGCGCAAAATCGGCGCTCTTCTGGCTGTCATCCACAGAGAAATTGCTGCCGGTCATTCCCAGCGGCTCCCAGATATGTTGCCTCACAAAATTTTCCCAGCCCTCGCCGGAGACCTTGCCTACCACGTATCCCGCAGTCATCACCAGCATGTTGTTGTAGTGGTAGCCGCTGCGAAAGTCTCGGTTGCTTTGCAGGAAACGCAACCGGTGCACCAGGTCTTCGCGGCTGAAATTCGACGAGTACCAGACAAGGTCGTGGCTGGCAAGTCCGCTGCGATGGGTAATCAGATCCCGCGGCGTCATGCGTTCGCTGGCTACCGGATCGTACACCTGGAAGTCGGGAATGTACTGGCGCACGGGTTTGTCCCAGTCAAACTTGCCCTCGTCATTCAGAATTCCCATTGAGAGTGCGGTAAACGATTTCGATATGGAGCCAATCGCGAACAGCGTCTTCGTAGTTACAGGAAGATTTCGCCTGACGTCGCGCATGCCGAACCCGCGGGAGTAAATCACCTGATCGTGGCGAACGACGGCAATTGCCAGTCCCGGCACCTTCCACTTCTGCATCTCAGCAGGAACAAACTGATCCAGCCACGCGAGGTTCTGGGCGGGCTTCTGCGCCGCCGGCGCGGATTGGGAGTGCGCAGAAGCAGCAATCGCGATGAACGTAGCGAGACCGCAGATCTGCAAAACCCAGCAGAAGCGCTTCATCATCGCGCACTTACCGTGTGTGCATCCTGCGACTGTTGTGAGGTTGCGGTCTGGTGCTTTGTCGCGGGAGCGCTTCGCGTGAAGGTGATGTTGTCGAACACCAACTTATCTACCTGGCCTTGTCCATTCACAAAGAACGTGACTCTGCTCTTTCTGTCAGCGGTCGAGCCGGTCACAAAAGTGTCGTATTGGAAATGGTCAAGGTCGGATGCAATGGAATGGAAGTGCAACACCAGCTTTCCACTCTCAAACGCGATGTTTGCGTCCCCATAGGCCGGATTTTCAAAATCGCCCGCATAGGCCGGGAGGTCATGTGAGGGATGGGTTCCGGGAATGCGCTTCGATTCCCAGGATTGCATGGATTTTTCTTCTTCCGCTTTCGAATCGGCTTCGAGTTTATGGAAGTGGGCGCTCCAACCGGCATCGGACAGGTTCAGCAGTTTGTCGACAATGTCATACACCATGACTTGCCGGCCCAAACTGGTACGGTTGATTGCGAGAAAGAAGCCGGAATGAATCTCCGGAATTAGAACTGTCTCTGCGGCAAAGCCATCGATGTCGCCGGGATGCAGAATGAGTTCGTGCCCGCGATAGTCCTGCACGAACCAGCCCAATCCATAACTGAGCTGCATCGAGTCTGGAAAGAAGACGGTCCCGATTTCTCCATTTCGCGGCACCACCATCTGTGGCTCATGCATTTCCTGCATGTTCTTTTCGGAAATCACCCGCTTGCCTTGATACATTCCATCGTCGAGCTGAAGTTCAATCCACTTTGCCATGTCGCGCGCGCTGGATGAAATTGCGCCGGCAGGAGCAACATTGTCGAGGTTGAACCAGGCGATCGTCTTGATCGAGCCATCGTGGTTCTGTTCATGTGGCGTCGCGACATCGCCGGACTTCTGGGCTTCGGCCACGGTAGTGACCGAGCGGCTCATGCCCAGGGGTCCAAAGATGCGGGTATGGACCAGATCGTCCCAAGTAGTGCCCGCAGCCTGCCCCGCCGCCTGACCCGCAGCAAGAAACATCAGATTCTGATACTCGAAGCGGGATCGGAAACCCTGCCGCGAGGGAATGTACGCAACCCGGCGAATCAACTCGTCCCGGCCCATACTGGACCCATACCACACCAGATCAGCCCCGGGCAGACCGGTTCTGTGCGTGAGCAGGTCGCGAATCGTAACGTGCTCATCCGCTTCCGGGTCAGAAAGATGAAATGCAGGCAAATAGTTGTCGACCCTGCCGTCCCACTGCATCTTCCCGTCGTCTACCAACTCAGCGATTGCTGCTGCTGTAAATGCCTTGGTACAGGAACCGATGTCAAAGAGGGTGTCGGGCGTCACCGGCTGCCGGGTATTGATGTCGCGAACACCAAAGCCTTTCATGTAAACCACGGAGTCGCTCTGCACAATCGAAACGGTCGCTCCCGGAATTTTCCACTCGCTGATTACCGATTGAAGCGATTGATCCAGTGATGACAGGTCTCGCTGTTGCTGCGCGTTCAAAGCCGCCGGAACGCTAGCAACCACAACTATGAAGAGAAATATCTGAAGTGCCCGTTCACGCATTCTGTTTCTCATAGGTTTCTGCCGTAAGCCTCCGCACGCCTGCGCAGCCAATCGCAAACGGGTTCCATTCTTTACCATCGCGTCCTGGAAAATGCAACAGATGATGTTTCCTGTTGACACCCTGCAACATCTGTTGTATTCATGTGCCGCGCCGAAATTGCGTCCTGCCAGTTGAGCTCACGAAGGAAAAGAATGGAAGTCGCTTCCAAGACGTCAGAAGGCAAAAGAACGTCAGTCGCTCGCCTGAACAACAACGGCGATGGCCGCAACTCCTGGGCTACGCCTCTGGAAGGCCGCTTCGCCGAAGCTGAAGACAAGCTGAACACCAGCCGCCGCGATTTGATCCGTCAGATTTTGGAAGAGGCCGAGGAGACCTGCTTCCTTTCCTCACGCGAACTCGCCAAGCGCTACCAGGTCGATGCCGCCACCATCGTGCGCAGCATTCAGGCACTGGGATACGAGAAGTACGGAGACTTCATCGCCGACCTGCGCGCGCACTTTGTCAGTCACATCTCGCCGTACACGCAGATGAAGGTAGCGACGCGCGAGCACCGCAGCCTTGCCAGTCATATCGAACACAGCATGGAGATGGAGCTGCAAAACCTGCACGCGTTGCGCTCGCAGCTCCGCGCCGCGGAAATCATCGAGGTGGCAAAACTGATCGGCCGGTCGCGCCGCATCATGGTGGTGGGAGTGGATTTGGCGGCGGCACTCTCTCACCTTCTGAGTTACGCGCTGGTTTCGCTGGGATACGACTCCGAAGCGCCCATCGGATCCACCGGCAGCCTGCAACAGAAAGTAAATCTGCTGGGGAGCAAAGATTTGCTGATCGGCATCAGCTTTGGCCGCTGCTTGCGCGCCACCGTGGATGCCGTAGTCCGCGCTCGGGAGACAGGGGCGCGCACGGTGGGCATCACCGACAATGCGCGGAGCCCGATTGCGCGCTTCTCCCACTCATTTCTGCTGGCATCGGTCGCCAGCCCCTCTTTCCACGCTTCTTATGCTGCTCCGGTGGCCACCATCAATGCGATTCTCGTCGCCTGCGCCCACCTGCACCCAGAACATTCGCTGGCGGTCTTGCAACATAAAGAGCTGGAGTTCCGTTCTGGGACACGTTGGTACTCGCCGGAAGTGAAAGATAAAAAAAACAGGTCCGGCAATTCTCAAGGGGGGCATTCGTGAAGAGCTTCATGCCGTTTGGCTCCTCTATAAATTGTCATTCCGAAGCGCCGATTTTTGGCGCGAGGAATCTGCTGTTTTCTGGCATTGGTAAGAGCAGATCCCTCGCTTCGCTTCGGGATGACAATTCACAAGTCGCTCTCGGTTGGGCAAACTCTCCGGTTTCCGGGTACTCGGGATCTGCAAATCACAAACGAATTCCGTGCGGCGGTCACCGCCGCGGAGGTCATATGAGCAAACTCTTCGTCCGCTTTCTCGCCGTCTCCTGGCTGGCCTGCGCGCTAAGCGCGATGTTGCTGGCGCAAAGTTCCGGCACCGGCGCCATTTCCGGCGTGGTCACCGACACTTCCGGCGCCGTGGTTCCGGATGTGCAGATTACGGTAACGAACCAACAGACAGGGGACACGCGCAATCTGCGCTCCACCTCGACCGGATCCTTTACAGCCAGTTCGTTGCCGCCGGGTAAATACCGTGTGGAGGCAAGCAAGAGCGGATTTCGCACCCTCACCGTCTCGCAACTGGCGGTGGACGTCGCCAACATTGTGCCGCTGAACATCAAGCTCGAAGTTGGCGCCGCCAGCCAGACGGTGACCGTTGAAGCGAATGCCGAGCAGTTACAGCTCGAAACCGCCAGCCTGGGACATGTGACCACTGGAGAATTAGTGCAAACCTTACCGCTGGTCACTCGAAACTATACGGAAGTCATTGGATTGAACCCGGGCATCAACATCGAGGTAACCAATGCGGGCGAATTAGGGAGAGGCAGTGGTGGGAACCCCGGGGGGAATGGAATTGTATCCGCCGCCGGCACCTCGGGCATGGACAACAATTTTCAGATGAACGGAATCGCGGTCGATGATTTCCAGGAAAGCGGCCAGTTCAGTGGCGGAATTCCAATTCCAAATCCGGACACCATCCAGGAATTCAAAGTACAGACTGCTGCGTACGACGCGTCGGTCGGCCGCGATGCCGGCGCAAACGTCAATGTGGTGACGCGAACCGGACAGAACGCGTACCACGGCAGTTTGTTCGAGTTTTTCCGTAACGAGAACATGAATGCCAACGATTATTTCCGCAAGCAGGCCAAGCAGGGGAGGCCAGAATTGCGACAAAATCAGTTTGGCTTTACTCTCGGGGGCCGCATCATTCGTGACAAGCTGTTCTTCTTCACTTCCTATCAGGGAACACGGCAGAAGAACGGGCTTGATTTCCGCTGCTCCAGCACATTCTTCGAACCGCCATTCACTAATGATCGTTCGGCGGCGGCTCTGGGAGCATTGTTTGCCGGCCAACCCACTTTCTGGCAGGAGCAAGGGCTGGATGTGGCTACCGGCCTGCCTGGAACCACGGTGGCTCCTGACGGATCGAATATCAGTCCGCAAGCATTGGCTTTGCTGAATCTTAAGTTACCCAATGGACAATTCTTAGTTCCCACTCCACAGACCATCGATCCCAGCAAGCCGTTCGCGCAACAAGGATTCTCCTCCATCAGCGATCCATGCCCATTCAATGAGGATCAGGGCATGCTGAACCTGGACTACAACCAATCGGATAAGGTCAAGTGGGAATTTCGAGCTTTCCGCGTCAACAGCAACGAGCAGTTCACCTTGAATGTTCCGCAGCTCGTCGGCTCGGCGGTCCCGGGCTTTCCCACCAACGTGCCTAACAAGTTCCGCGATTTTTCAATCACGAACGAATACATCGTCTCGTCCAAATTGCTCAATCAGATAGTGATCGGCTTGCATCAGGACCTGACTGCCACAAATCAAGCCCAGCCATTCCAGTGGAGCACGCTTGGTTCAACTGTGCCCTCGTTCGACATGCTTCCCCAAATTGGAATCCTCGGTTCAATCGGTATTGGAGGCAATGGACAAACAATCAATTTTGGCCAGAATACCTACCAGATCGAGGACAACGTCTCCTGGAGCCGCGGCCGGCACAATATCCGCTTCGGAGCCGGTGGCGAACGCTATGACGACAACATCAAGTCCTTCAATTTCCTTAGCGGTGCCGTATTCGGCACATGGAGCGATGTGCTGTTGGGGCAAAGCGCTGGGTTCGGGCCCGGACAGAATGGCACGCTGCTGAGCAACGTTTTCCTGAGCTTCGATCTGCCGGGCGAATTGGCGCGGCACTTCCGGGCCTATGACTGGAATGCTTATGTGCAGGACGACATCCATGTTAATTCGCGTTTCACGCTCAACCTGGGTTTCCGCCTCGAGCGGTTGGGTGATGTAGGCGAATATACCGGCCGGAATGCCAACTTCGACATCGCTGCCGCGAATCCCAACCCGGGTGCTGCGGGATCGCTTCAAGGCTTTATTGTCGCCGACAACTTCCCCGCTCCCCTTCCACCCGGAGTAGTAAGTTCCGGCAATAATCTCGCAATCAAGGGAATTGGCCAGAACACCATTAATCCGCGCGTCGGCTTTGCCTGGCAGGTTCCCGGATCGAATAACGTCGTGCTGCGTGCCGGTTACGGCGTGTACCATCAGCGCCTTTCCGGCCAACCCTTTGTGCAGACATTAACCAACCAGCCGTGGTCGCTGATTCGCGACAACAGTGGGCTGGATAACGGCTCCGCCAGCTTCGCCAGTCCATTTGCCCCGCTCACGACCACCTTCCCGACTTTCAGTCCGTACACCGTAGACACGACTCTCGGTGGCGAATCCCTCTCTCAAAACTTCCGGCCTCCGATGATTCAGCATTACAGCCTCAACGTGCAGGACCAATTGGCCGGGAATACGGTTCTGGAAATCGGATATCTCGGCAGCCGCGGAACCCGCCTGCTGAATGGGACCCTTCCAAACGAGGCGCTTACCGCCAGCCCATCCAATCCCATTCGCGGTGAGACTACTAATTCCTTTATGAACGTGCCCTTGCGAGTGCCGGTGCAAGGTCTCTCCACCCAGAGCTTTATCGATCTCGAATCCTCTGGCCAGAGTTGGTATAACGCCTTGGAAGCGAGCCTGACCCAGCGGACGAGATGGGGACTCCAGCTCCAAGCTTCCTATACTTGGTCAAAGAGTTTGTCGGACACTCTGTTCTCCGCTAGCGGCCCGAACGGCGGCGCACAAACCGGCGACCAACTCGATCGCCACCACGATTACGGTTGGGATCCTTTCATTCGTCCGCAGCGTTTCGTGTTGAGCTTCTCGTATCAGTTGCCGTACTTCAACGACAGGGGCAGATCGCTGCTGGGTGAAGCACTTGGCGGCTGGGGTCTGGCCGGCGTCTACACCATTCAGAGCGGACAACACCTCCCGGTCTTCAACACGAATACTTTCAACATAAACGGAATCAATGGTCAGGATGCGGATTTCGCGCAGATCGTTCCCGGCTGCAACACTGCAACCTCGGGCTCGATTGAAAAGCGCGTGAACAATTACATCAACCAGAGTTGCTTCGTCGACTACCCAGCCATCGCACCTGACGGAACTACTGGATTCGGCAACAGCCGACCGGGAGTCTTTGTCGGACCGGGGCAAAACAACCTTGATCTTGCGCTGATGAAGCGTTTCGGCATTAAGACCTGGACGGAAGCTTCGAACCTGGAGTTCCGCGCGGAGGCCTTCAATGCTCTCAATCACCCCCAGTTTTCGAATCCCGGCAACGATCAGGATTCGCCCACTACATTTGGAGTGATTACTTCGACCGCAGTGAACCCGCGGGTTCTGCAACTCGCGTTAAAGTTCAACTTTTAACCTGCAGGTCCAGAGTAGAGACGAGGCATGCCTCGTCTCTTTTTTTGCGAAGGGCCGGAGGCCCGAGACCAAACGTCAGCCCAGGCCGGGAAAGGCCTGGGACCGCAATGAGTTTGTTTCAGGAGCCCCGTCAGGGGCGGCACCAAGTACCAAATGAATGTGCCGCCCCTCTGGGGCTCTGTCAATTTCATTCCGCCACCCAGGCCTGCCGGCCTGGGCTGACGTTTGGTATTGGGCCTCCGGCCCTCTGGAATCGAGGACTCAACACATGCGACTAAGCCGGCGGGCGGCTCTGAAAGCGGCAGGGGCCGCGGCCATCGCGCCCATGATCAACCTGGGCAGCTTCGAGCTGTTCGCGCAGAGCAAGAACAATGACAAGTACTCTGCGCGCGCTATCCAGCTCGTACAGCAGAGCACGGTCATGGACCTGCTGAATCCCTTCAGCCTCTACGCCGTGATTGCTCCGCTGGCTGCACCCCGGGGCACAGTACCGCGCACGTGGTTGAACGATCCCACGACCTTTTCAGAGGCGAGTCTCGTTCCTTTTCGGGAATCCGGCATTAACGTGTATCACATCGCCGTTGGGACCGGCGGCCCGAACGCCTACGATGAGACCCTGCGGTTTCTTTCGCAGTGGAACGGGTTTGTCGCTCATCACAGTGACTGGTTCA
This sequence comes from Terriglobales bacterium, assembly GCA_035572845.1. Taxonomy (GTDB): domain Bacteria; phylum Acidobacteriota; class Terriglobia; order Terriglobales; family Acidobacteriaceae; genus Gp1-AA145. Next base: position 165 of record DATNAF010000064.1, on the reverse strand, counting down.
TGCGCGTGGATTCGCCGGCGATGCTGGCCAATGTGAAGAAGAGCGGCAAGCTGGGCATCCTGCTCGGAGTTCAGAATTCCGAGCATTTTCGCTCGCCGGCCGATGTGGATTTTTTCTACAGCATTGGCCAGCGGATCTCGCAGCTCACTTACAATTCCCGCAACC
>DATNAF010000063.1:0-14507 GCA_035572845.1 Terriglobales bacterium | reverse complement strand
GTTGGTTTTTCGAGGACAAATTCTTTGAGGTAGGTGAATCCGCTTTCGCCGAGAAGTTTTAGAAACGCGCTGGATTCGCCGCCCGGGATGATCAAGCCGTCGATTTGATCGAGCTGGCTGGGTTTTTTAACGAGCACGACTTGGACGCCCAGCTCTTCGAGCCGTTTGCGGTGCGCGTCGAAATCGCCTTGCAGGGCTAGGACCCCGATTTTCATAGAAGCTATCAGCTGTCGGCTTTCAGGAAAGGCCGAAGTTTCATTGTAAACAGATTTCTTTTTGAGGCAGCTGATGCGAGAGCTTTTAACCGCAGAGTTCGCTGAGTAAAACTGAGATCGCAGAGCGGATCGCCTGGGGTGATTTTTTCCAGGAACTTCAAATGGCGACAAGAGTGTATGAGCCAGACTGGGCGGCGCTGACTTTCGTGGTTCCCACCTTTCGCAAAGGACGCGAAAGATGGGGCACCCTCGGGGTGATGGTGCGAGCCACTAAACATCTGGACAAGGTCGACGTGCTCAGCGCGAGGTTTTGATTTCTTCGTATAAGTCGGGGAGCTGGGAGGCGTCTTCGGCGGAGTTGCCGAAGCGGGCGCGCTCGTAGTGGTGGGTGAAGTCGGAGACGCGGTGCTGGATTTTCTGATCGGTGATGACCGAGGCGAATTCGTCTGGAGTTTGGGCTGGAGATTTTGTCCAGCCTAGTTTGGCTGTTTGGCGGAGCATGCGTTCGTACCAGATGCTGGCGGCGAGTTGCGGTGCCTGGCGTGGGCTACGAGCGAGACGAATTTTCTGCCACAGCAAAAGTAGTCGCGGAAGGCTGAGGATCAAGAGAACCATAGCGATCGCGATTACCGCGCGAATTCCCCACTTCACGCTGGAAGCGCCGACGCGGTCCTGGACCCGCTTGGCCCAGGCGAGCATTTTCTGATACTCGGTACGTCCCCAGGATTGAGCGTGTTGAACGACAGCTCGGCTGCCATGAGTTGCGTCTTGCGTGAGGCGAAGCTGGTGGGCGAGATCGTAGTTGACGATCCACTCGCGCCAGAATGAGGACATCGCGTCCATGTAAAGCATGAGGCGGTTCCACTGCGAGTGATTTTGTGCGTTGCCGCCGGGCGTGGGATCGAATGCCAGCCAGCCTTGACCGGGAATGTAGGCTTCGACCCATGAGTGGGCGTCGCTGGCGCGGATGACGTATTGCGAGGTGATGTCATTGAACTCGCCGCCGGCAAAGCCATTGACCACGCGGGAAGGAATTCCGATGAGACGAAGCATAATTGCCATTGAGGAAGCAAAATACTCGCAATGGCCGCGGCGGCGGACGAACAAGAAGTCCGATATCGGATCAGCGGCCTTGGCGTTGCCGAGTTGGAGCGTATAGCCGTAGTGAGTCCGTAGATAAGTCTCGATGGCGCTGGCGCGATCGTAGGGAGTTTTTGCGTTGATGACGATTGTTTCGGCGAGCGGCTTAATGCGTGAATCGAGTTCTGGCACCTGCAAATAGTCAGAAGAAACCTCGTCGCCTATAAAGTCATCTGCGGATTGAAATCGGGCGCCAACAGGAGCGGGAATTTTTGAATCCGCTTCGTAGCGGGTGACGGGATGCTCGTTGTCGAGGTTGAAAACTGAACCATCGACGTTTTCAGCGACAGCGCGATAGTTGCCTGTTAGTGATTCCGGCGTCGCCAAAAGAAAGAACACCTCGGTGATTAAGGGTTCCATGGTGACCCGGTAATGTAAGTTGTGACCTCGCGTCGCACGGAATTGAGGAGTGCGGAGCTCAAGATTGAAGCGGCCGTCTGATCCGCGCAATATAGGCTGTCTGTCGCTGTGATTTGACCAATTGTGCCCGTCGAAATGGCTCAACGCGACCCCGCGTAACTTGGGGGCGAATGCGCCGAAGGAATCGCCGTCGATGGCGACGTGCATGATGACAGTCTTTGATTGTTGAATCTCGCCGATGCGACCAAGTTCGACGTGGTCGGAGAAGCCCGTGCTGATTTCATTGGCCCCAGTCTCCGCGCTCATAAATCCTGCGGAAACGCGCGGCAGAAGAAAGAAGATACCAGTGCCACCAATAAAAATAAGCAGCAGCAACACCGGGGCGACTACGAGGATGGCAAACGACAACTTGCGGTGAGCATTCTGCATTCGCGGATCGCGGGCCAGCACCGGCGATTTCTTGAGCGAATGCATCATCTCCATTAAGACGAAGGCAGCGACGGCCAGCAGAACGAATCCGGCTAGAGCTATCAAGAAGGTGCTGTCGACGGTGAGTACCGCGGCCGCCAGCACCATCAGAAACGAAAGCACCGCCAGGAAATAATGATCGCGATCTTTTTGGGCGGAAAATAAACGCACCAGCATGACGAACAGGAGCAAGTGAACGGTCGCACCCAGGAATGCGCGCGAGATGAAAAAATCGTCGGCGATGTAGAAGCCGACGCAGGTGATGGTCAGAACATTAGTCCAGCGTTCGGAGAGCAGTACCTCGCGGCGCCGTGCAAGGATGTAGCCGCGAAAAAGCAGCGCGGAAGTCACGAGGATCACAGTGGCGAGATCGAGGCGGCCGGTCGAAGCCAGGGTGCCGAATCCGGTGAAGATCAGGAGATAGAGCACCACGTCGAAGTAGCGGCGGATGGCGGCTGCAAGGGTGATCTCTTCGATGAGCGGGAGCATGACTATCCGCTTAATTGTTGCGGAATTCAGGCGGAAGGTAAAGGGTACCTAAGAGTGGCGCGGCTTTGGGGGGATTTGCGAACTTCTTTTCGACCGATTTGCACGGGCGGGGACGCCCGTGCCCCCATCACCGCATCTGGATGCGTCATCTCCATTTTCTCTGTCTACGGCATTGCCGGCGGCCACGGGTGGAGAGCGCGCAAGGCTTTGCTAGAATTGAATCGGTCAGGCATCGGTCCCGCGCGACGCCTTCCCGCCAACCCCGCCAGGTCCGGAAGGAAGCAACGGTAACGGGCTCTTGCGTGTGCAGTGGGTCGCCGGTGCCTGGCTTAACTAATTTGCCGATTTAGCGCTCTTCGATAGCTGCTTGGCTTTGGCAATCAGAGCGTCCATGGCTGGGAATGACTGGGGAGTGATCAGAGTGAATTCCGGCGGTGTTGTTCCTGTCTTTATCGCGTGAGTGAGCATTTCTAACGCGATGCCTGCCAGTGGGGGCGCAATCACGGTAGCTGTCAACTTTCCGTCTCTTACCCATGCTTGTCCAGTTGCGGGAACTCCGTCCACGCCAATGAAAGGCGCTTCGATCCAGCGGTTCCTCCCCTCTCCTTCAGAAGAAAACTGCTGAAAAGCTCTTTTTGCACCAGCGGCCATGGCGTCGTTCTGGGCAGCAATGACATCAATGTGTGCCTGTTGTGATGTGCTCAGGCGTAGCCATGCCGTTACAGCGTTGTACGCGCCAACCTCGGTCCAATTCGCTCGCATCATCTTCAGCTGAATTCCAGGCGCTTTGTTCTGGTTCAATCCGTGGGCGCGCAATTTGCAGGCGTCTGTTTCAGATGGGCCCTGAATATAGAGTACCGAGCCGCCATTAGGCAGAAGCGCCGCCAACTGTTTCGCCTGAATGCGTCCAATCTCAAGATGGTCCGAAGCCACGGTAAAAATTGGCACAGAGAAATTTTCGCGCAGGTCTTTGATGTAGGCGAGTTCGCGATTGAGTACGACCCAGGGAATTCCGGATGCGGCTGCGGCCCGTGCAACTTGCGGCAGTGCTGTCGCGCCCACCGGCTCGAGAATAATTCCATCCGGGCGCTGGTCTTCGCTGGACTGCACGAATGTGAGAATCTGCTGGCTCTGTTGAATGCTATCGCCATCAGCATAGAGAACCTCCAGGCGCACACCCATCTTGCGTGCGGCCTCCTCGGCGGCAACCGCTTGCTCCACCTGGTAATCGTTTTCTTCAGTAATGAGCGAGACTACGATTCGGAGTTCGTTCATGCTTGCCTGGTCTCCTCGCCCACTGATCATAGTTCCGCTTCCGGGAAATAGAGCCCGTTTGGACCGGAAGGGTGTGACCGAGGTAATTCCAATCAGGTGGCATGATCGTTCCGAGACCGGCCAAAATTGGAGATTCGCTTTGCCGTGCGTACAATAACGTTTCGCATTCCATAACGGAGAACGAATAGAGTGAACCACACGCGGCGTGCCAAGATCACGGCCCTCGGAACCTATGTTCCTCCCCGGGTGATGACCAACACCGACTTTGAAAAGATCGTCGAGACCTCAAATGAATGGATCACCAGCCGCACCGGCATCCGCGAACGGCATGTCGTGGATAAAGGCGTGGCAACCAGTGATCTGGCAACCGAAGCGGCCAAAATAGCGCTGGCCGAACGCGGCCTTGAGGCCAGTGACATTGAAGCAATTGTGGTGGCGACGGTCACCCCGGACATGCTCTTCCCTTCTACCGCCTGCCTGGTGCAGCACAAATTGGGGGCGAAGGGGGCCTGGGGATTCGATTTATCAGCCGCGTGCTCGGCGTTTTTGTATGCCTTGCAGACGGGTGCGCAATTCATTCAAACCGGCGCGCATAAAAAGGTGATGGTGATTGGCGCGGACGTAATGACCTCGATTCTGGATTACACTGACCGCGCAACGTGCATTCTTTTTGGTGATGGCGCTGGCGCAGTGATCCTTGAAGACTCGCAAGACGATTCCGGAATCATTGACTTTATGCATGAGGTTGATGGATCGGGGGCCTGCTCCTTATATATGCCGGGTGGAGGGAGCCTGCATCCGGCGACGCATGACACAGTAGAAAAGAAGATGCACTTCGTGCATCAGGATGGACAGGCGGTGTTTAAATTTGCGGTGCGCAAAATGGCCGAGGTCTGCGAGACGCTGTTACAGCGAAATGGCGTAAAGGCCAGCGACATCGATTGCTTTATTCCTCACCAGGCGAACCAGCGAATCATCAATGCCACCGGCGAACGACTCGGGTTGAAGCCGGAGAGCATCATTATCAATATTGACCGGTATGGAAATACAACTGCGGGAACGATTCCGCTGGCCATGCACACCGCGCGCGAGGAAGGCCGATTGAAGAAGGGCGACCTGGTTCTGCTGGCTTCTGTCGGCGCCGGGTTCACTGTAGGCGCGACGTTGTTGCGCTGGACGATTTAACGTCTCGCGCTTTTCTAACCATCTCACCGAAATGAAATGCCCATTGACGATCATCTACGGACTGCGGGCGGCGCTCTCAAGAACTGGGCCATTGCGCAAATTCAGGATTCACTTGCGGTAGGCGCGCTGTGGCTGATCGGGCTCTATTGCCTCCATGTTCCGCTTTATCCCCTTTGGGCTATTTTGGCGGCGTTGCTGCAAATCATTCCACATCTTGGGCCCGTGTTGAGTTTGCTGGGGCCATTGTTTAGCGCAACGGTTGCGTTTCGAGACTGGCAGCATCCGGCTGAGGTGCTGGCGCTTTATGCGGTTATTGCCTTGCTGGATGGATTTCTGCTGCAGCCATTCATTATGAAGCGAACTGCGAAGGTGCCGGTGTGGGCATCGATTCTGGCGCCGATTGTGCTGGGAATTGTATGGCCGTTCTGGGGGGTGCTGCTGGCGCCTCCCCTCCTGGCGGTGGTGTATGCGTTCAAGGCACGCGCATTGAAGAGCACTGAGTAACAGAATATTCTTGCAGTAATCATGATTCATTCACAGCAGACCTGGCATCGGGTAATCAGAGGAGAAGCAATGTTACGGGCAAAATGTCCTCATCTTTTAATTGCGTTTGTATTTTGTTGGTTGGGAATTCCCAGCGCTCGCGGCCAGGAAATCAAAACCGTTTTCGTGATCGCTATGGAAAATCACAACTGGACGCAGCCGGCCAATAAGTTTTCCGGCGGTATTCAGCAGATTTACAAGAACCCGAATGCGCCATTTATTAACAGCCTGGTAGACGGAAGCGCGACGGCGATGGTGAATGGGTCCGAAGTAAAGATCAGCCGGCAAGTCGCTTATGCTACGGCGTACCACAACGTCCTTGCCACGCCGAGGGGAAACAATCCTCACATTCATCCGTCTGAGCCCAGCTATATCTGGTCAGAAGCGGGCACTAATTTTGCCGTGCGGGACGACAACGATCCGTACTCTCCGGTCGGCGGGTCAAATCAGAATACGACAGAGCACCTGAGCAGCTTGTTAACCAAGGCCGGCAAGAGCTGGCGCTCGTATCAGGAGGACATCGACCTGACCTCAAGAAATAGACAGCTTAGCAATCTTCCTTTACCACAAGAAAAGTGGACAGTACCACTGAGCAGCTTTTCTGGGAGATTTGTGAGCGGATACAGCAATGCTTACAACGGGTCAAACCAATTCAGCTATGCGGCGAAACATAACCCTATGGTGTTTTTTAGTGATACGAATGGTGGCAACGACTCGAGTCCGGCGAATCGCATGGCGTCACACTACGCGCCTCTGCAACAACTGAAGGTGGACCTGGCCAACCACGCGGTTGCGACTTACAACTGGATTACACCCGATGAATACAACGACATGCATACCATGTTGAGCACGGGTTTTAAGGGGCTGACAGGCGACGCGGCACAGATTCGGCAGGGTGATGAATTTTCCCGGCAGATTATTCCAATGATCATGGCCTCGGACGCATATAAGGACGATGGCGTGATCGTTATCTGGTTTGACGAGTCGACTGAGGATGGCGTTCCGGGAGACAATGCTGACGACTTCAATCACACGATTCCCGAGATCATTATCTCGCCGCTGGCGCACCCGAATGTGAATGGCCTGCCGTATGCGAATTCGGTGAACTACACGCATTCTTCGGACCTGCGGACTTGGCAGGAAGTTTTTCACGTGCCCCCGTTTCTCAGGGACGCCGCCAAAGCGACAGATCTCTCTGATTTGTTTGCCCCAGGCGCAGTGCCGAAAAAACCCTGATTTCTTCCGCATTTTTCACGTGAGCTGGGTCTGGGTTTGTCGGGATCCCGATTGATGCGGGACTGTGTTCGCAATCTGTGGTGCTGCAACTCTGCGGCGCCGCGAGGCATTCAGCGCGGTTTCTTTTTCACGGACAATTTAGAATGGTGTGAATGGCGTCTGGTCAGGAAGAAGAGGTCCTCGGGAAAGCGTATGACAGCCGGCTGATGAAGCGGCTGTTGCGGTATTTGCGGCCGTACCGCTGGCAGGTCACGGTAGCCCTGGTTTCCATCGTGCTGAAGGCAGTCGCCGATGTGCTGGGACCGTTTTTGACCATGGTGGCGATCGATCGCTATCTTGCGCCTACGCATAGCAAGCCAGCGTGGCTGACGGGTTGGCTGAGTCCGCGGCCGCTGACGGGCATTGCCGAAATTGCCGGCATTTATGTTGGCTTGACAATCTTCAGCTTTCTTCTTGAATACCTGCAAACCTACTTCATGCAATGGGCCGGGCAGATGGTGATGTACGACCTGCGCAGCGAAATCTTCCGCCATCTGCAGCGCATGCACATTGGGTTTTATGACAAGAACCCAGTGGGCCGACTGGTCACGCGCGTGACGACTGACGTGGATGCGTTGAACGAGATGTTCACTTCGGGCGTGGTTTCGATTTTCGAAGACATCTTTGTATTGGCCGGGATTCTTGCCATCATGCTGTCGGTGAACTGGAAGCTGGCGCTGATCACGTTTGCAGTGCTTCCGTTTATCGCGTTTGCCACGAAAATATTTCGCGACCGGGTGCGGGATTCGTACCGGCGGATTCGAGTGGCGATCGCGCGTATCAATGCACATCTTCAGGAGCACGTGAGCGGCATGGTGGTGCTGCAATTGTTCAACCGCGAGAAGAAAGCTTTCAAGAAATTTTCTGACGTGAATGAGCAGCACATGGAGGCGTACAAAGACGCGATCATGGCGCACGCGGTTTATTACCCGGTGGTCGAAATTCTGTCGGCGATTGCGATTGCGCTGGTGATCTGGTTTGGCGGCGGCGATGTTATCCGGCAATGGACGATTACGGGCATCGCGGTAACTTTCAATCCGAAAACACTGATTTCGTTTCACCTGGTGCGGAACGTCACAACCCTGGGTGTGCTGGTCGCGTTTATGCAATACGCGCAACGGTTCTTTCGTCCGATTCAGGATTTGAGCGAGAAGTACAACATTCTGCAGTCGGCGATGGCGGCATCGGAGAGAGTGTTTAAGCTGTTGGATACGCCGGCGGAAATTACTGAGGCTCGCGTCACGAAGGTTCCGGAAGGACCGGGGCGGATTGAGTTTGATCGGGTGTGGTTTGCGTATCGGAATGTACCGAGTGATTTTGATGCTAAAGCGGCTAGTGAGGCTGTCGCCACACAGCAGCCCACGTCTCGCAAAAGCGGCGAGACATGGGGCACCCCGCTGTCTTCACAAAGCCTTCAGCAATCAGAGCCGGATTGGGTGTTGCGAGATGTGAGCTTTACGATTGAGCCGGGAGAGACGGTTGCTATCGTTGGACACACCGGCGCTGGGAAGACGACGATCATTTCTCTGCTGCTGCGATTTTATGATGTGCAGCGTGGGGCGATTCGGATTGATGGCGTCGATATAAAAGAGATGCCGCTGCCGGATTTGCGGCGGAGGTTCGGCGTGGTGCTGCAGGACCCGTTTTTGTTCACCGGGACACTCGAAGGAAATATTCGGCTGGGAAGCGAGTGGATCAGCGATGAGCAGGTTCGACAGGCGGCGGAAGATGTGAACCTGGCGGACTTTATTCACGCGCTGCCGAATACTTATAAGGAAGAGGTGCGGGAACGTGGGACGACGCTTTCGACTGGACAGAAGCAGTTGATTTCATTTGCGCGGGCGCTGGCGCATTCGCCGAAGATTCTAATTCTGGATGAGGCGACTTCGAGCGTGGACACGGAGACGGAATTCAAGGTACGCGATGCGCTGAACAAAATGATAGAGGGGCGGACATCGATCATCATTGCGCACCGGCTTTCTACTATTCAGCGGGCAGACAAGATTATCGTTATGCATAAAGCGCAGTTGCGGGAGATGGGGACGCATCAGCAACTGCTGGCTCAGCGCGGGATTTACTACAAGCTTTATCAGCTGCAATACAAAGATCAGGAAATTGTGGTGCCGTCGAGGTCGACGGAGATCACGGCGAACGCGGACGACTGAGGAAATGCAGAAGTCAGAAGTCAGAATGCAGAAGTAAAAGCTAAAGGCAGCAACGGTTATTTTTCGCGGCGGAAGATCTGGCGAGGATCGAAGGTTGAATCAACCGTGCCGGAAACAGATGTCTGTTGAGTCTTCTCGAAGGGGATGCCTTCGATGCCGTCCGCGAGCAAGTGGATGGTGAAATTGCCGCGATGGGTGAAGGTGTGTTGCACTGCCGGTCCAGAAGAACTTGTGCCGTCGCCGAAATCCCAGTGGTAGGCGAGGGCGGGAACGCTGCCGGCTTCGACATCAGCCGCGAATTCGATGGGCTTACCGGCCGCCGCATTCTCGGGAATGCGTGCATTTACCTTTGGCGCGGCGGCGGGAATTGAGTTATCTATGATCTTGAACATGCGAACCGAATGAGGGGCGAGGCTCAATGAAATTGACGATGCCTCTTGCTGGAAGGGCGTTTCGTGGCCGAGCAGGTCGGAAATCTGGACGGCGCTGGGCAATCCAAGGTCCGATAGCTGCAGCTGATGTTGCCTTGGTTTTTCGGTCCAATTGAACACGGTGAGGATGGACTGCCGCTTGCTCTCGTGCAACACGAAGATGCTCGGCAAGTTGTCTTCGGCGGCGTAGGTCATCAGATCTACAGGAAGAGAGGCGCCACCTAGGCGCGCCATGTTGATGAGATCGCGATTTTCTACGAGTGCCATGCGATCGGCATCGGGGTATAGCGTGGGGAGATCGTCACCGATTTCGAACATGCCGCCTGCGACCGCAGAAAGTGCAATCGAGACGCGAGCTTCGTCGAGACTGAGCGGATGTTTGCCGCCGTGCCATTCCTGCTCATCTACTGTCTGGCGAGAGACGGTGAACGCGTCCGGATCGCTGACGTAAAAATTACGATTCATGTAGTAACGCGCGGCAACGCCGGTGGCAGCGTCGTGGCTGGACTCGAAGGTGTGGCCGGTATCTTGCGAGATGCGGCCGGAATCGACCAGTCCAACGGGATTCAACATGGCGCTGCCGTCTTTATCCAGAATTACGTTTTCGCCAACTGCCTCGCGAATTACCTGTAAACCAATCCGCTGGGCTTCCATGGCGGTGGTGTTCGGTTGATAGTGACGGCCTTCGATGGCCGAATCGTCCATGAAATCGAGCTTAATGTAGCGAATGCCCCAATCGTGCGCCAGCGTTCGGTATGTTTCGCGCAGATAATTTTGCGCGCCAGGATTGGTCGGGTCGAGCATGTAAAGCTGATCGAGTTGCTTCTTGCGTTTGGGGTTGTTGATGACAAAGCCGGCGTGGATCGGCTGATCCTTAAGGTTGTGCACCAACCAGTCTTTATGATTTTGATAGACCCACGAACGTTCTGACACTTCAAAGGGCGCGGTCCAAATGCCGGGAGTGAGGCCAAGGTGTTGGACCTTGCTTTCGAAAGCTTTCATGCCGGCGGGAAAAGTGGTCGAGTTTTCGGTGGTGTATTCGCCGCGCGCGTATTGATAGCCTTCATCAATATGAAAGTAGTTGTAACCGAAATCCTTCAGGCGCTCGGCGAGGAACTCAGCATTGGTCAGGGCGGCGCCCTGATTGAGTCCGAAATAGTAGGCGGTCCAGCTCCACCAGCCGATCAGCGATGGCAGTGTGACGCGAGCATGATGGAGATCGCGAATAATTCTGCCGTAAGTTTCGAGCTGCGCGTGATAATCGGGACCGAGCGCGAGCATGACAGTTTCGGAAGAGATGTTTGATCCCGGCGCGACTGGCAGGCTTAGTTCAACACGATCTTCGGGCGGAGACGCTTCTAAAGAATTTTCAAGTTCGAGCTCGGTGGTGCCTGCTGATTCGACTTCGTAGGCTGTAATCTTTGACTGAGGCGCATGCAGGCGGAGCATGGTGAGCCACTTGTCTGAATTCAGCGCTCCGATAAATAAACTCTGCTTGCTTTGGCGGTTGTAGAGAAGTTGGCTGCCTACGCCGCGGTACAAACCATCTTTGTCGTCGCCGAAATCGTGGATGGCCATCGCGGGGCGGTCTTCACTGAAGCTGTCGGAAAGAATGCGAAGGGCAGATGGGGGAGCGCCGAGGTCGAGTAAGCGCGGGTCGCGAATTTCGAGTGCACGAATTCCCTGCACTTCCAGCGGCTTTTGGGTGGTGTTGCGCACGATCACTGTCACTTCGGCGTAGGCGGGATCAGAATGCAGGCGTACGCTGCAAGCCAGATCAGGTTGTCCCGCTAAGCCCGAATGTGTAATGGTGAGCTCGGGAATGCCTTCAGCCGCGGCGGAGGGCGATATTGCGTGCTTGGGATAATCGGCGGAGTGCACCCACTGGCCGTTCACTTTAGCGGCGACGTCAGCGGTAAGGCGCACGGGCCCGCTTTTTTCACGAATCGTATAAGCGCCGGATTTGGCATTGATCGAGACCAGCAGAGTAGAATTTTCAACCTGAGCCGGCCGAACTTGAGCGGCCAAGATATTGGGAAGCGCGAATCCAATCAGGATTAGAGGGACAACATTAAACTTTGAGGTTTTCGTCATAGGTGGCATTCGCTGGTCGCCGAAAACTTTTTAGATTTTTCTGTTGATGACGATTGCACTTGCGCTATATTGCGAACGATTACTTTTACTTTCGTTTGATTGCATTGTCAACTACGAATTAAGAGAACCGGAGGAACCCGCCATGAAAAATAGGCTGCTAATTCTTTTGTTGGTGCTATGCGGAGTTGCGCTGTGGCCGGCAATTCGCGCGGCGCGAGGGCAACAAACTCAACCTAAGGAGCAGATCGGTTATGGCGCGGCTCCTGACGCCGAGCAGAAGAAAACTCTGCTGCTTAGAGATTTTCATCCGGTACAGATGCTGCATGCGCCGGTCCACAAGGTGGACAAGGCGAAGTATTACGTCATCGACGTTCACAACCACGTCAACGATGCCCAGGGTATTGATGAGCACATGCCGCCGGAGCAAGTTGTCAAAATCATGGACGACACCAATGTGAAGACGGTGGTGATACTCACCGGCATGTGGGGCGACAAGCTACAGCACGTGATTGATGAGATGGTGAAGCCGTATCCCGGGCGATTCATTGTTTTCGAGCAGATCGATTTCAGCAAGATTGACGACCCTAATTTCAGCCAGGAGATGGTTGCGCAGCTCGACGATTCGGTTCGACGCGGGGCGCGAGGTCTGAAACAGCTAAAAGACCTCGGCCTGACCGACCGCGATAAATCTGGAAAGTTGATCGCCATTGATGATCCGCGGCTTGATCCCATCTGGGAGGAGGCGGGGCTATTGGGAATTCCGGTGTCGATTCACAGCACGGACCCCGAAGCGTTTTTTCATCCCATTGATAACAAGAACGAGCGCTACGAGGAATTAATTTCGCACCCGGATTGGAGTTTTTATGGTCCGCAGTTCCCTTCCAAGGAGGAGGTGCTGGCACAGCGCGATCGAATGTTCGCCAAACATCCGCACACGACATTTGTTGCGCTGCACATGGCCAATTGGCCGGAAAATCTGGACTACGTTTCGAACCTGCTCGATAAGCTTCCGAATGTGATGGTGGAGTTTGGAGCACGCGAAGCGGAACTGGGACGGCAGCCGCGACGAGCGCGCGAGTTTTTTCTCAAGTATCAGGACCGGATCATGTTTGGAACCGACAACAGCATGGATGAGGCCATGTACCGCAATCATTTCCGCTGGCTGGAAACGGCAGACGAGTCTTTCGACTACTGGGGCTATCCGGGCCAGGGGCGGTGGAGAATTTACGGAATGGAATTACCGGATTCGGTGCTGGAAAAAATTTATCACAAGAATGCGGAGCGGATGTTCAGGCAATTTCGTGGGGTAGAAGCAATTCGCGCCAGCAAATAATTGTCAGACCAGCGTGACCTGGACGTTGAGCTTTTTTAAGGCCGCCAAATCAGGCTTCGAAATATCGCGGTCCGAGATGAGATGTTGAATTTCTGAAACCGGGGCGATGGAAGAGAGGCTGCGCCGTCCGAATTTGCTGGAGTCGCACACGGCGACGGTGACTCTGGTGACATCCATCATGGCGCGGTTGACTTTGGCTTCGAGCAGATTGGGCGTGCTCAGACCGTAGTGTAGATCGAACCCATCGACTCCCAGAAAAAGGATGTCGGCATTGAGACGATGCAGGGTCTCTTCGGCGATAGGACCTACGAGTGAAAACGAATTTTTGCGCAGGCTGCCACCGGTCAAAATTACTTCCAGCGAAGATCCGGACAACTCGGCGGCAATGTTCACCGCGTTAGTGATTACCGTCAGGCTTTCAAATTCGCGCAGGGCACGGGCGATAGCAGTGGTTGTAGTTCCGGAATCCAGAATAACTACTTGACCTTCTTTCACCATGCGGGCCGCGGCGCGCGCGATTTGCATCTTCTCTTTGCGATGGAGCTTTTCTTTTTCGCGCAGCGTGGGATCTTCGAGAACGCTGGTATGAGGCGGCAAGGCGCCGCCGTGGCTGCGGTGAATCTGCCCCTGCGCCTGCAGGATGTCGAGGTCTTTGCGAATTGTAACCTGGGAGGTGTGGAAGTGTTTCGCCAGAGGTCCTACAAGCACGCGGCCGTCGTGCTTCACCATTTCCACGATTAACCGCCGCCGTTCCTCGTTAAGCACAGGTTCTTCCTCGGTGGAATAAGTAAATTCTTTCGCTTACGCTGCGGTAAACAGAGTAGCGTCCGTATTTTATACTTGACAACTCCCCTTTATCGAAACTAAAAGTTAACAAACGAAATGATACGAAACCAGAAAGAATTGATCGCTCCGCCTCGGCTAAACCTTTCCTTGCTGAACCCCAGACGGAGAACTCGCGGGCTGTATCTCGCGTTTTTGCTGGTTCTGTACCTTGTGCCCAGTCTTGCTTCCGATTCCGTGGAGCAGGACTGGACCCATTATGTCCGCATTGGCGCGTACGGATTGAAGGGCGGGGATGCGGAGGAGATCGTTGCCAAGGCGCAGCGCGATGGCGTATTCGGCATCGAGGTAGACAACGATATCGAGGGGCGATACGAAAGCTTTCTTGATCCGACTGCGAAGCTAAAAGCAATTAAAGCGGTGGCCGAGAAAGCCCATGCCGCCAAGAATTACGCCTTCGTTTACGTTGCGGGAACGGAGTGCATTACTGCCGATGCGGACAAAACGCCGCATACCCTGGCCAAAGAGCATCCTGACTGGCTGCAGCGCAAAATTACTGGCGAGCCTGCCATATTTGGCGGCGGCAGCGCGTTCTGGATCAAGAAGGGCGATGAAGATGTCTGGGTGACGCCATATGCACCGGCGTGGCGAAAAATTTACATGGAGCACATTCGCCAGATTGCGGGCACTGGAATCGACGGCATTTATGTCGATATTCCCTACTGGATGACCCACTTCGAGGGTTGGGAAA